>CAZCQP010000013.1:25772-59253 GCA_964500895.1 uncultured Eubacteriales bacterium
CTGAAGGGCACCGCAAAAACATTTTAAACCCAGCCTTTAAAGAAATGGGCGTAGGCTATGCCACCGGCTCAGGCGGCACCTACTGGACACAAGTGTTCATTACGAAGTAATCACGGCAAACGCATGAAGCGTTTGCCGTGTCAATGAAATGCACTTTCAGTGCATTTCATTGAGCTGTCTGTAGGAAGAAATAAAAAGTTCCCAAGGAAACTTTTCATTTCCCACAAATTGACGGAAGTAAATTCCGCCAATTTGATGATAGTCTGCGACGCTAAAAGCAAAAAATTGTTGAGCTATTCATGCGTTTGTGGTGACCAAGTAAAAAACAAAAGCATAGACATAAACAAAATAGGGGCTGTTGCATCACTGCAACAGCCCCTTGAATTGTTTGTATTAATGTTGACTGAGCCTGGCCTTAACCAGATCGCTCACCAGCTTGCCGTCTGCACGGCCCTTCACTTGGGCGGTAACGGCCTGCATCACTTTGCCCATGTCTTTCATGGAGGATGCGCCAATGTCCTGCACAGCCTTTTCAATGACTTCGCTAATGGCCTCCGGCGTCAGTTGTTCGGGAAGGTACTGCTTTAAAATTTCAATTTGACGGTGAATGTCGGCAATTAAATCTTCTCTGCCGCTTCTTTCGTAATCGGGAAGCACGTCATAACGCTTTTTCACTTCTTTTGCAATGACCTCTAAAATACCGCCGTCATCCAGCTCAATCTTTTGGTCTTTTTCAATTTGAAGCACACCCGCACGGACAATTTGAACGGTGTCTTTGCGTATGGTGTCTTTAAGGCGCATGGCGTCTTTCATGTCTTGCAAAAGCTGTTCTTTTAAAGACATATCATCAACCAACCTTATAAGCCCCTGTTTTCACCAACAGCCAGCTTACATAAATTTTCTTTTTCGTGCGGCTTCAGACTTTTTCTTCCGCCTAACGCTGGGCTTGTCATAGTGCTCCCGCTTGCGAACCTCGCCCATAATACCGGCCTTTGCACAAGACCGTTTAAACCGGCGCAGTGCGCTGTCTAACGTCTCATTTTCCTTCACCTTGACTTCTGACATAAACTTCCCTCCCTCCGGCTGCAAATCACATAACCGCATGTTATCAGTTATGTACAAGCCATCCATTCATCCGTTTCCCGTACACAGTGGATTATACACAAAAAACGACAATCGGTCAATAACCTTTTGCATGAAAGGTGATTTTTTATAAAGAATATTTCACTTTCACTAACGGTTATTGGCTTCTTCCCAGCGCACCGCATCTAAAATGGCTTCTTCCATAGCCAATGTGCTTTCCCAGCCTATCAATTCTTTGGCCAGGGCTGTATTGGCGTAGGAGCCCGCAATGTCTCCGGGGCGATGGTCTTCGGACACCACCATGTTCACTTTTTCCCCGGTGATGTTTTCAAAGGCATAAACCAGTTCCTTCACCGTTACCCCAATGCCGGAACCAATGTTCAGTGGCAAAAAGTTTTTGTCTTTCAGCCTGGCGTTGGCCAGTGCGCTGTCGAAGTTTTCAACTGCTTTCACCAAAGCATTGGCCACGTCCCACACATGCACATAGTCCCGGATACAGGACCCGTCTCTGGTGCCCCAGTCTTTGCCTGCAATGACAAAAGCTTTTTCCTCTCCTGCCACCACACGCAACAGTTTGCCCACAATGTTCATGGGGTTTTGCGCCGTTAAGCCTGAACGCAGCTTAGGGTCCGCCCCAATGGGGTTAAAGTAACGCAAGCTGATGCACTGCAAGTCGTAGGCACTGCAAAAGTCTTTCAGAATCAGTTCCGTCATGTACTTGCTTCGTGCAAAAGGGCTTCTGGGGTTAATGGGTGAATTTTCGGTCACCATATAACCCGGCACGTCGTCATAAACGCTTGCGGAAGAACAAAACACCAGTTTCTTGCACCCTGCATCCAGCATGGTTTTAAACAAGGTCATGGCCTTCATCACATTGTCGTTATAATAATCGTATGGGTTGGCCACCGATTGTGTGACAGCTGCTTTTTCTGCCGAGTGTATCGCCATAGAAATGCCTGGGTTATCTGCAAAAATACGTTTGACCAATGCGCTGTCCCCAATGTCGCCATGGTAAAACAGCTTATCCCGCACAAATGCATCCCTGCCCGTAATCAGAGAGTCTAAAATAACCGGGGTATGCCCCTGGTCTGCCAGGGCAGAACAAAGGGTGCTGCCCACATAACCTGCCCCGCCGGTCACCAGAATTTTCATCCTCACTCACCCTTTACCGAGTTATATCTCTACCATTGTAATACGCCGCAGCAAAAATTACAACAAAAAATCATGCAATTGACCCCGGGGTTTCAAAAGGCTTTTCTCACGGAAACAGGCGGCCAGCCAATTGCATGATTTTGTAATGAAGTGACTACATCATATTGTCCATCATTTTGCCCGCTCTTTTCATGGCTCTTGCACTGTCTTTGGCAATGCGTTTGCGGGTGTTTTTATCTGTTAACATCATGGTCAGCCCGGCTGCGCCCAGCATACTGCCGATAACAACGCCGGTCATGGCTGTTCCTTTCATCATAACACATCCTTTATGCATATTCTCTTTTGTCACTATTTAGACAGTAGTATTATGTGTTAAAACAGCCGTTCTATACGTGTATTGGTCTTAGTCCTTGTCGAACACCGTCTGCCCGGAAACGGTTGTGGTCAGCGCATTTAAAGCTTTTTCCACAATGCCCCGGCGCAAAGCCACTTCTGCTTCCTTTGGCAAGCTGGGGTTGCCTAAAGGATGGGGTATGGCCACCGCAGGCACAATCCGGTTGGCGCCTACCGTTAAAGAAATGGGTGTAACAGTACAAATGTGTACCACCGGCAATCCGGCCCGTTCAATTTCTTTCACCATCGTTGCACCGCAACGTGTACAGGTGCCTCAGGTGGAGGTTAAAATAACCCCGTTCACTCCGGCCGCTTTTAACTCCTTTGCAAATTCAGCCGCATAGGCTTTGGCATTGGCCACAGAAGTACCGTTGCCTGTGGTGGTGTAAAAATACCGGTGCAATTTTTTAATTTTGCCTTCCTGTTCAAACTGGCGCATTACGTCTAAGGGCAGCACCCGGTCTGCGTCCTCGTTGGCAAAAATGGGGTCGTAGCCACCGTGGGCTGTTTCATGGGATTCATGGGTTAAGTCCGTCAGCCCTTCCAGGTCGTACTTGCCGTACTTGGAAGCAGAGGAGGATTCTATTTTGTCCGGGTTGCCTTTGGGTACAATGCCCCCAGAAGTAACAAGGGCAATCACCGCTTGCGACAAATCTGCAATGGGCAGGTTGGGTTCCACCCGGTCGAAGGCCGGCATGGGGTATTCCGTTTCAAAAGGCTTGCCGGCAAGCTTGGCCAACAGCATCTCCACTGCCCGCTCCGAGCCACGTTCTTTATCAAAGAAGTTTTTGCGCACCCCGTTGGGCAGATAACCTTCTTCACTGGATGCCCCGATGGGCTCCCCTTTCACCAGCTTTAACGCCAGGGGTGGCAGCACTTTCACCGCATCCCGCATACCGGCGGCAGAGTTTTTGGTGGCCACCATGAGCACATCATTTTTGTACATGTCTGCCCCTGGGTTTTCCTTGTACATCCCTGTAAGCACGGGAATGTTCAAAGCTTCTTGCACGGCCTTGCAAATGGCCCCGCAGGCCACCCCATAACGCCCGGCATTAAAGGCAGGCCCGGCAATGAACAAATCCGGCTGATAGGGTTTAATCATATCCAACACCGTTTGGGTGGCTTCCGTTAAGTTTTCGTTAAAATAGGAGTCCCCGCAAATGACGGTGGCTACAATTTCCGCTTCTTCACCAAAAGCTTGGGCAAACGCTTGCCCCGGCCCCACAAAACCTTCCCGAATTTCCGGCTTGTGGTCGGCTTTTTCTTCCCCGCCAATCTGGCCGAAAAACTGGTTAATATAATGCACCACTTTATATTTTTTCACTGAAATCCCTCCTTTAGCTATGTCTCATTATCGGGCGCTTAACCGGTTGAAACCCATTTCGTTGGTGGCCCCGGTGATGGCTTGTAGTTCCACGGTGATTGAGCCGCTTTCCTCCAGGCTGCCGTCAAAACCCCCGGCAATTTTATCCACATACAGAGCGTGGCCAATCAGTTTTTCCATGGGCGGCAGGGTGATGAGTGCATTGGCATTACCCCCGGTAACCACTGCATTGGCGCTTTCGTCTGCGTCTGCCAAAGACTGGCTTTTGCCGTCCCGCCCGGCGTACTCGTCGGTGATGATGACAGTCTTAATGCCCTTGGCCTCAATTTTCTTGCAGTTCATGATCAAGTCTGTGTCCGGGTTGCCGAAGCCTTCCTGGGAAACAATCACCCCATCTACCCCCAAATATTCCGCCAGCTTGGCAGACCAGTCGGAGGAACGCATTTTGTCTGCCAAATACACGTTTTCGTTGGTGATGATGACCCCAACAAAGTTTAAAGTTTTACCGTGCTGGGCATATAAATCCGTTACCACCGGGTTATTTTGATGGTGGTAGGTGGTGTTTTTATCGCAGGCAGACACACAGTTGCCGCTGACAATGGCCCCATCAAAAATTTCCGTTGGATACAAAATGGAGGGCACAATTTTCTTAACATCCACCCCATACACATAGGTATCGTGCAACAACCCTTGGCTTTGCAGCATCAGCACATAGGCCACCCGTGGCAAGCCGGGAAACTGCTGTAAACCTTCGGTTAAGGTAGGGGTTTCAAAGGTTTGCACGTCGTCCGGGGTAACGCCTTTAGCCAGTTCGCCCAAATAAGCGGCGGCTTTAAACCCTGCCATACGCACAGCGGCTTCATATTCCGGCTGCTTCAGGTCATCCTTGGGTTCACACACCAACACCACGTTGCAAGTTTTGGAAAAGGGGGTATAGTCTGCCCCAGGGCCGCTCATGTCCACAATGCCCTCTTGGAAACCAACAATTTTACCCACTGTCACCACAGCAGCCCCTTTAAGTACAGCGGTTTGGCCGCTGCCCACGGTGTCTACCTTGGCCAGCATACCGGAGAAAATTCCCCCAGGGCCGGAAAGCTTCACCCGTGGCTCAATCACGTCTTTCACCGGGGTAATGCGCAGGCTTTCCCCGGGCCGGGCCAGTTCCACTTTGGCAGAGGCCAGTCGGTTGTCTTCCAGCACCAGTGCCTCAATGTGGGCTTTATTCACATAAAGCACTCCTTGTTCCACCCTGGACGTATCCCCGAACTGCACGTCTTTGATGTGAATGTTGCAAAGTTCCAGCTTCACACGTATTCCTCCTTTTATGTTAATGAATCTAAAAAACTTTCCATTAGCGAAAGGTCTATGCGCATAACATCTTCTTGAAACCCAGGTTGGCCCGCATATGCACTTTCGGCAAACTTAGCACAGGCAGCCACTGCCCCTTCCGCCATGGCCAAGGAGGGCATGTGCACCCCACTTGCATGGATGGGCAAAGACAGGGCCACCGATTTCACAGGCGTTTCCACCGGCTTTACACTGCCGGATAAAGGGTGGGTTTCCAGCACATAACCTTGATGCACCATGTCCCGCACTTTAACCAGCACGTCTTTGATGCCCCCATCCACAAAATGAACGGCTTTAGTATTCCCGTATTGCTCCATGAATAGCCGGTTGTTTGTTATAAAGGTCATACGCTCACCGCCTTCTTGGTTGTAAACAAAAAAACAGGTAATAAACACAACAAAAGGTATCCCCCTTTTGCTCTGTTTATTACCTGTGAGTTTCTTTTTGCCTGGGGCAAAAATTGCTCCTTCGGTGCAGACCATCCTGCCGCTGCTTGCCAGAGTTATGTCCAGTTACGGTTCTTTTGCCTGAGAGCATCATACACATTCGGGACAATGTATATTTATTCCTTCGGCGCTGCCAATGTATTTGGCAAACTCTCCCGCAACCTTCTGCCATCCATATGCTGTTAAGGTTATGGTAGCGCATTTTTACATAAATTGCAAGTGTTTCCTTTAAATTTTGTTTACTATTTTGCACATTGAAAAAATGCCAAAAGTTACACAGCACACCTTTTTTCGGCACGTTGACAAAGCGCTTTACTATACTATACAATAAATGAAAATTATTTAGGGGGAAACACCATGAAAAAAGCAAACATCGCCATTGTGGGTGCTACCGGCATGGTCGGCCGCACTTTCTTGAAAGTTTTAGAGGAAATGGATTTTTCCATTAACCATTTATATTTGTTTGCCTCCGGCCGGTCTGCCGGGCAAAGTGTCATGTTCAGAGGTCATGCATATACTGTAGAAGAGCTGTCTGCGGACGTGTTCGACCGGGACATTGACGTGGCCCTGTTTTCCGCAGGCGGAAGCATAAGCAAGGAATATGCCCCCATTGCCGCCCAAAAAGGGGTGGTGGTGGTGGACAACAGCTCCGCCTGGCGCATGGACGAAAACGTGCCCCTTGTTGTGCCCGAGGTAAACCCCGAGGACATTAAAAAACACAAAGGAATTATTGCAAACCCCAACTGCTCCACCATTCAAGCTGTGGTTGCCTTAAAGCCGCTGCTGGACAAATACGGCATTAAACGTGTTGTATACAGCACCTACCAAGCAGTTTCCGGCGCCGGAATGCAAGGGGTTATGGATTTGGAAAGAAGCTTGAAGGGGGAGGCACCCCAAAAGTTCCCTTACCCCATTGCCAACAACTGCATCCCCCACATTGATGTCTTTTTAGATAACGGCTACACCAAGGAAGAAATGAAAATGGTAGAAGAAACACGGAAAATCATGCATGTGCCCAATCTGCCTGTCACCGCTACGGCAGTGCGGGTGCCCGTGACCAATTGCCATAGTGAATCCATCAATGTGGAACTGTCCAGCCCCTTTGAATTAGAGGACGTGGTGCGTCTGTTGGAAAGCGCCCCTGGTGTGGTGGTTCAAAACGACGGGGCTGCTCTGCAATACCCCTTGGCCACCACCGCTTCCGGCCACGATGAAGTGTACGTGGGCAGAATCCGCCGGGACGAAAGCATTGAAAATGGCTTAAACCTGTGGGTTGTGGCTGATAATGTACGAAAGGGTGCCGCCTCCAATGCGGTGCAAATTGCAAAGCTGTTGTTAAGCGAATAAGAACCTGTATTCAACAATGGGTTGCCTACCTTGTGGATGCAGGTGCTAAACAAGGAGGCCAAGTATGTCAATCTTTACAGGCTCTGGTGTGGCCGTGGTAACCCCTTTCCACCCGGACGGTAGCGTCAACTATGCCGCCTATGAACAGTTGATTGATTTCCTCATTGAAAATGGCAGTGATGCCATCATCTCCTGCGGCACCACCGGGGAATCCTGCACATTATCCCCCGATGAACATGCCCAGCTGGTGGGCTGCGCTGTTTCTGCTGCCGGGGGGCGTGTGCCGGTGATTGCCGGTGCCGGCAGCAATGACACAGCCCATGGCGTAAGAAGCTGCATCATGGCTGAAAAAGCTGGGGCGGACGCTTTGCTTTTGGTTACACCCTACTACAACAAAGCCACCCAAAAAGGGTTGGTTGCCCATTACACCCAGCTTGCCCAAAGTGCAGAAAATATCCCGGTCATGCTTTACAATGTGCCCGGCCGCACTGGGCTGAACATTGAACCCAAAACCGCCTATGCCCTGTCCAAAGTGGACAACATTGTGGCCATTAAAGAAGCCAGCGGAAACATTAGCCAGGCAGCGGAAATTGCCCATTTATGCGGAGACCAACTTGAACTTTATTCCGGCAACGATGACATGGTTGTTCCCATTTTGTCTCTGGGGGGCAAAGGGGTAGTGTCTGTGCTGGGTAACATTGCGCCCCGGCAAACCCACGACATGGTGGCCAAATATTTGACCGGAGACGTGGCGGGCAGCCTGGACATTCAGCTGAAAGCACTGCCTTTGATTCAAGCTCTGTTTTGCGAGGTAAACCCCATTCCTGTGAAGGCCGCCCTGAACCTGATGGGCTTTAACATGGGTGGGTACCGGATGCCTCTGACAAACATGGAACCTGCCAACCTGGAGCGACTAACAAAGGCCATGGAAGACTTCGGACTCTTGTAAACTTTAAACCTTGGGAACTTTTATAAAAAAAGTTTTCCAAGGTTTTTTTGTTAACCTTTGGCTTTGTATGGTTGTATCAATTTGGGGCATGTATTCATAGCATAGAGTACACAACAAAGCGCTGCAATTCAGTAAACATAAGGTTTTACCAACTTTTATGAAAGGGGTTGATGGAATGGACACGGTTCACCTCATTGTGGAATGCGGCATTAGCCCGGAAAAGGAAGCATTTATCAGCCAATATGGGCACATTAAATACACATTGCCTATGCTGGACGCCTATGTGCTGGAAACCACCACCGACCAAATGGGACTTTTGTCCGGCATTAAAGGCATTCGGCAAATCAGCCAAACGTCCAAAATCACCGCCCAGATGCACATTGCCCGCAAAACCGTGCAGGCCGAAAAAGTGCAGGCCCAAGGCTACGACGGCCGGGGTGTTACCATTGCCGTTTTGGACACCGGCATTTGCCCGGTGGATGACTTCACCAAACCCAAAAACCGCATTGTCGCCTTTAAAGACTTTGTGAACGGGGAAACCCAGCCCTACGACGACAACGGCCATGGCACCCATGTTGCTGTATTGAAAACAATCCAAGCTTGTCCTTTAAAATTTGAAGTGAAGAGTGATAAGGTATTTATGCGCACATAAATACCTTAATCAGAATTGCCAGTGGATACGTATAATTTGTTCATTGTTTTCATTTTTTTCGCCCACTTCTATGTAATCAACAAAATCGTTGACCATTTCATGGGTAAGTTTTTCAAAGTGCACATGTTCCTTTAAGACTTTGTCGATGTCTTTTAAGGTGCTTTTTTGTGCATCAAGTTGGTCAATTTCCAACCCAATGTTTTTAAGCCTAAGTCTATGGTTGTCAATATCTGTTTGCAAGTGCTGCTTGATTGTGACGAACTCCCCTTCGTTTATAATTCCTCGTATTTTGTCAGAATAAGCAGATGCCAGCGTTCTACCGGTTTCATCTATCTTTATGTTGAGCAACTTTGCTTCTTTTTCAAGGGTATGTATCTGAGCAGCCAAGTTTTCGCCCCTGCTGCAATATTCCTCTAAGAAATCGTTATCGCCCTGCTCCAACATAAACTTATCAAGCATATCCCGGATTTTACTTTCTACAATCTCAACTAGGTTGTGGGCTTTAACGGTATGGTAGGAACAAGCCCCTTGTTTTGTCTTCGTAGACAGCTGACACCTCAGATAAATGTCCCCGTTTCGCCCCTTGGATGAGCGTATCAGGCTACCCCCACAATCCAAGCATTTCACCTTTCCAGCCAGCATATGGGATTGCGCTACCGGACTGCCCGACTCCTTTGGCTGATGAATGGTTCGTCTGCTTTTCATCAGTGCCTGAACTTTGTTAAAGGTTTCTTCATCAATAACGGGCGCATGGGTGTTATAAACCGTAATCCATTCTTCTTTGGGCGTATGAATTACTTTTTTGGATTTATAGCTTACTTTACGTGCTTTACCTTGCGTAAGATGCCCAACGTAAACCGTATCTTTAAGCATTCTAGATACTGTATTTTGCGCCCATACACCGTAAGTTTCACTAAACTTCTTTGAGTTGGGGTTAGCAAACTTATGGCCCTGCTGCACTTTATAAGCAGAAGGGGTTAAAATTCTCCGTGTTGTCAGGTTATCGGCAATCTGCCTGCAACCATATCCCTGTAGGTAAAGGTGAAAAACCTCCCGAACAACGATTGCTGCACTTTCGTCTATCATTAGTTTATGGCGGTTATTTGGGTCTTTTTTATACCCATAAGGAGCAAATGCGCCTAGAAACTGTCCGTCCTGCATTTTCTTGTTAAAGACGTACCGAATGTTTTCAGACGTGTCTTCACACATCCATTCATTGGTTAGGGCATAGATTTGTCGTGACTTTTTATTACCTTTTAATGCAGTATCAACACCATCTACAACTCCAATAAACCTTATGCCCCACAGTAAGAACCGGTGGTTAATATACTTCTCCACCACTTCCATATCCCGACTAAACCGTGACTGGTTTTTACACAGGATAACATGAAATAGTTTTTTCCTGGCATCGTTAATCATCTGCTGAAAAGCTGGCCTGTCCCTATCCATCCCAGAATAGTCATCATCGAAATAAACCTTATAAATCTGCCAACCCTGGTTTTTGGCATACGCTTCTAGTAACAGCTTTTGGTTTTGAATGCTTTCGCTCTCATCCCCTGCTTTTGCTTTGTTTTTGTCTTCCACAGACAATCGGCAATAGATTGCAACGCTAACACTTTCGCTCATGGTTGTGCCCCCATTCTGTGGCTACAACCGCTTGTTTTTTACCTTCTTTTTTCTTGTTACTATCAAGGAATATGCTTAGAATGGTCTTTTTTAATATTTTGTTTTTCTTTGATATCTCAGTTTCTTTGAAAACTTCCTGAACTATAAAAATTGTTTTATGCATATAAACACACCCTGAACACTCTATACGTCAGTATATTCAATACATTTGTACACAAATGCATTGTTTCACGTGGGGTTTGCCTACATTAGAGAAAGCCACAATGTAGCATGTTTGGGTTTCACCTTGGCATAATCCTATTCATGCACGGCTGTGTGAATCATATGCTGGGTTAAACAGATATTCAAAGGCCATAAGGCAAAAGGGTATCCCTTAAGGTTATTGTGACAGGCATCTTCTGTACACATGAGCTTAAAGCCCGCATGTTTTTTGCTACACAAAAAGGCTGCCTTTCAGGCCGCCAGCATCTTCCAGTCCTTATTTCAGACTGTTATATCCCATATGTATTTGAATCTCATAATTCCATTGAACTATCCCAGAAATGGTAATGAACTGAAGAGCAAAAAATTTTAACTAGAAAATTACGCTTAACAACGCAGATCAGTGCATTTAATATATTTTCCTTATCCCTTTCATTGCAAGTAGCACTCAAGTACTTTCCCTCTGGTAACGTTATTAAACAAACCTGAAATCTCTATAAAGCTACTGTATATACAAGTGTAATTCCCTGCCACATCTTCAAAATCAAATAACGCCCTGTTTTTAACATCCATCTGTTTATAAAAGCTATTGTGGTAATTCCAAAGGTCATCCACAGTTGATTGTTGCATTTTTTCTGACAATAAGATAATGTGCTTAGGAATTTTCTTTATGACAATGCAATGCCTATTTCTTTATGCTGATTGTGTAATTTATTTACGCAGTCTTTTCTTGCTCTTTGTATTTTGTATTTAGCCTGTTGCAACCGAGCTATTTTTTCATCTGCATTATCTTCGGCTCGTTTAAAAAAACAAAAACTTTGTTGCGTTCATTATAAGCAAAAACGCTTTTCTCTTCTTCTAATAAACGATACATACAATAAAAATGCTTAACAATGGGCTTTAACCAATATTTTGGTTGGTAATCCGTTCAAATGAACTTGAGCCACTTGGCACTTGGTTTACCAACCAAAAAGGTTAAAACCCCCACAAATAATTTTCAAACACACCCTAGAAACGGTAAGTGTACTTGTGCTGTTTGCCTGTAGGTGGTATTCGGCAAAGGTTATTTTTCTCTGGTTTCTATTGCCTTCAATGCTGTTTTTTCTATTTCTGATTCCCATACAAGCTTTTTCCAGCGATAGCAGCTGTTTCGGCACTCATACACCCATTTGCGTCACTGCTTCAACATTATTTGCCGCTACATTTCTTGTAGCTCCATCTCCATCATCCCATTTATTCCCTCAGTTGGAGTGCTGGTTATATAGGTGCGTTGTTGTTTGACAGTTACGGCAGGTAAAAGCAATGGCGCTGGCGGCTCACAAAACATTTCACAAAAGTTGTTTTAATCTACACCATCAATTAAAAACCATTTATATATGCCATGTGCATGGCAATTAATCCTCTTTCGTTACAAGCGTGATGCAGTCCAAATTAGGAACGCCCCAGTCAATCACTTTCTGCTCTACAATGAGTAAACCTGCTCGGGTTGCCATATGTGCAAAAACCTTGTCAGACATGAACGCTCTTCCCCCTGGTGCATTGATAAACATAGCATTGTAATTGGAATAATTATTGGAATGATGGAATAGGGCTTTACCATGTGGTTTGAGTATACGTGCTGTTTCTAATAAATAGCTATAAATATCCATCATCTCAAAATGGACCATTGCATCGTAGGTGAAAAGTGCAGTTACCGAAGCGTCGGTGATTTGGGGCAGAGAATAGCCGTTATTTTGGTAGTATTCAATCTTAGGATTATCTTTAAATCTTTCTTTGCATAGCGCAATATTTTTCTCCAGAATGTCCACTAAAGTAACGCGGCCCACTTTTTCAATATATTTTTGCACATGCCGCCCCCGTCCACAAGCCAATTCTACCACGCTGGACAAATCCAAATGCTTAAACATTTGGTAAAACATGGACTGATCGCCCCAAAAAATATCCAAAGCCTCATCTGATTCAGCGTCACTAAAATACGTATCCATTCCCGTTATGTGCCCTAGTGCAACCTTTTCACGTGCCTGCTCCACAGATAGTGGTATGACGATATCTGAACTGTTTATAATATGGTCGTCAGGCACATACGCTTTTAACAAAGCCCTAATTTCAGCTTGCGATTTTGAATCCACAACTGCAATAACGTACAGACTATCTGGAAACAAGCGATGCGCTTCAGGTAAGCCATATATGGGGATTCCCTCTACTGTCTTCCCATGTTTATTGATATCGTTATCACAGAAACAGACAATTTTGCTATGCCATTTGCGTACACATTTTGAGACGACGGCCTTTCCTTTCTGACCTGCACCAAATACAATAATTGTGGAGAATCTGTTCATGAACTCCATATTTAACATCTAGACACCCCTTTAATATTATTCTTTTTTGCTGGCAAGTATTGCAGCGGCAATAACATCATCCATATCATAATATTTATATTGGCCAAGTCGCCCGCCAAAACGAACGTTTGGCTGATTTTCCGCCAACTGCTTATATTGCTCATAAAGCGCATTATTCTTTTCATCGTTAACTGTGTAATAAGGCTCGTCACCCAATTGCCATGCAGCGGGATATTCACGTGTAACCACAGTAGACGTATTGCTTTCATCTACGCCTTCAACACAAACGAAGTGCTTATGTTCGATAATTCTTGTATAGGGCGTTTCGGCATCTGTGTAATTGACCACGGCATTACCTTGATAATTCTGCGTGTCCATAACCGCTGTTTCAAACCGAAGCGAGCGATAGTCCAATGGACCGTATTGGTAATCAAAATAAGCATCGATCGGCCCGGTATATATCACCTTTCTGGCTTGTTTGTTCCACTCCTTTCTGTCAACCAAATAGTCTCTTCCTAGCCTAATTTCACAGCCGGACAGCATTTTTTCCACCATTGCTGTATATCCACTAACAGGAATGCCCTGGTACAAGTCATCAAAATAGTTATTGTCAAAAGTAAATCTAAGGGGCAGGCGTTTAATAATAAAAGCGGGAAGTTCGTCACAGGGACGGCCCCATTGTTTTTCTGTATAGCCTTTGATCAATTTCTCATAAATATCCTGTCCAACCAAACGGATAGCCTGTTCTTCCAAATTGCGTGGTTCAGTAATGCCAGCCGCTTTAACTTGGGCTGCAATTTTTGATCGTGCCGCTTCCGGGGTTTTTACACCCCATAAACGGTAAAAGGTATTCATATTAAAGGGTAGGTTAAACAATTCACCCTTGTAGTTGGCAATCGGACTGTTGGTAAAGCGGTTGAAAACCGCAAATTGCTGTACATAATCCCATATGGCCTTATCAGAAGTATGGAAAATATGCGCGCCGTACCTGTGTACCTGAATGCCTGTTATATCCTCCGTATATACATTGCCTGCAATGTGCGGGCGCTTATCAATAACAAGAACGGATTTCCCGCTTTTTTGCATTTCATGAGCAAATGTGGCACCATAAAGCCCTGCACCAACAACCAGATAATCAAACACAGCCATAACCTCTTTACGTAAAACTCGCCATAATCTCAATTTTTTCTTTAAATTACTTTCCTATTTCGGCAATAAGGCAAGGACATCTTTTCTGAGGGCATTTGGAAACGCTTTAAGTACCGGCCTGTTTCAGGGTTTAAGCTACCCCTATATCCAGTGTTTATTAGCCCTCTTAATAAGCTTGGCCAATTAGTACTGGCAGCATTGTCCCGTGAGCGGGATGCAGATCCTATTTTCAATCGTTATCATGGATGCGCAACACCTTTGCCATGCTGCCCATGATCGATAAGTACCGCTGAAAGTCGATGTTTAACAAGTTAGCATGACCCATATCGAAGCAAAAGTCAAACAATTCCCCACCATACCGTTCGTTAGTTGGGTATAAGTATTGCTTACAATATGATTGCGTATCTCAATGGCAAGACACTTCCTCCCGAAATCCGAAAGCATTCCCGCCACTATTGCGCCGAATGCTCCTGCTCCAATAGTTAAAAAACTATGCATACGCAACAATTCCTTTGAAATACACTGTTAGTGTTAAAAGGGGCCACAAAGATCAACTCTGGGGGCATTTCACAAGCGGTTTTTTAATTTCCTCCCTTAATTCTTTAACACCACTTACTTTTCGTGAAAAGATTATCTACACAAATAATCGCATTGCCTCCTCTGAGTGGTCACTTACGCAAACACAATCCCATATAGCTTGCATCGGTCACGGAAGGCTTCTTTTTAATGAACGCTACTTGAATTATAAATTTCTTCATAAACGTAATGCATATCGTCTTTCGTGTAACCATAGCTTCCTAATAGAGCGATAATCTTTGCGGCAATATTGCTTGTACGCATAGCCAACACAACATAATAGTCACGATTGTTTCCGTCCAAAAAAGAGGGTTCTTCCACAATATAATCGAATATTTGCTCTCCCTGCTTTTGTTTGGTACCATCAACTATTTTATCCACTAATAAATTGGCACAGGAGAACTTAACGGTTAAAAGCCGCACATCTCGCGTATTGCCCCATATAACTAAACGCCGTGGACCAATATGCTTTTTTATTGTTTGGATTGATTCCTGTAAAATGGCTTGTCTATTCACAGCAAAATACGAGGCTATGTTATAGATTAAAGTATCTGCTAACAACTTCTCTCGTCGTCTATACTCTAGCACCCTAACATGATCTTCTGGATCAAACACCGGCGATATATTTTTATATTTGTAATACAATTCAAACTCTGGATTTTTTAATTGTAACCGCCCTTTAATAAAGGGTTTTGCACGTCCATTGTTGTGAAGAACTAGGAAACTTAAAATAGCTTCTTTCCATTCAGAAACCGAATAAGCATTTAACGATATCTCATCCATGTTATACAGTGTCATATTGTATTTTGGAGGCAATCTCAACATTCTATCGCCAACAAGATAATTCAATACCTCTTGGTCGTCAAACCAGCTAAGATTGTTTTGTTCGAATTGCGCCCTTAAGCCAGTAACACATTCAACAGCCCTGCCGAAGAAATCTGATTCTCGCCATAGAGCCAAGTTGACAAGCAGAACACCCGCATTAAAATAGCTCCTGGTTGCAGGAATGTTTAACAATTCTTTTCGTTTTTGTTGTAATGAAAAAGGATTATCTTCATATACAGCAGCAACAAAGTTATCTCCCAATTCAATATCAAATAATTCACTTATATCGCCGTTAATTATTGTATCGCCATCTATATATAGAATTTTGTCTAAATGTGGGCATACAAGGGGTAACATAAAGCGATAATACGTCTCATCTGTAAGATTTGGCTTGTCCGTACTGAATTCAGCAATACCTTTATCAATATGATAAAAGCTCCATTCAATTTTGCCGGCGCCCATTGCCGTTTGTCTTAAAGTTGACTTGCTTTTTTCGGAAAGGCTGCTTTCCAGCACATGGAAATGCACATCCCGTTTTGTATTGAATAACAAGGATGTTGCCGAAACACATGTGCATTCCAAAAAATTATCATCAAGTGCATAGGCAATATGCAACGGAGTATCAGAAGTCACAGGTTATATTCGCTCCCTTCAATTTATATACTCCTTAGGGGATTTTATCCATTATATTTGCCCATTTAGGAGTATACGTACCGTTATATGTTTGTTGTGCGTTCACATAGAAATTTCTCAATCACCGCCGCCATTGCAATACTGTCTGCGCAAGTTAGCTTGTAATTGCGCATATCCGGCTCCCCAATGTTCTTAATAAAATCTGCAATCTCAAAGCGCATACCATAGCCTGGAAAAGGAGCAAAAAAGCTTTCGTTATCGTTTGGATTTTCATAGCAAACCTCAAAACCTTTGATTAACCACCAGGGCGATTTTACTAAAATATAACCCAAAGTGCCTGTAATCAGTAACTGCCCTTCACTCTTGACACCGATTCCTGTCTTCGCAGTGGCGATTGCGTGATCAAATTGGAAGTGTGCTTTAGCATAAATATCCACGCCATTCTTGCCATCAAATTTCTCGAATGACAACTGTTTATAATCATTTCCTAACAGCTTTATAATCGGCAAGAGTGGATAACTGGCAAGCTCCGTAAAACTTCCTCCCACAATAGGATCATACTCTCTAACATTCTCACCGGGCGTAACAAGCTTGGTAAATGTCGCTTCAATATCATGAATTTTACCAATCCTTCCGCTTTTAACGGTTGCTATTAGATTCAAAAAACCGGGAGCATATGCCGTTTTTATGGCCTCCATAAGCACAAGCTTTTGTGAAGATGCCAAGTAGAGTAATTCTTCAGCTTCTGATTTTGCTAGTACTAGTGGCTTTTCGCAAAGAACGTGTTTTTCTGCTCCTAATGCCCGTTTTGTGTAATCATAGTGGGTGCCATGGGGCGTTGCAATATACACAGCATCAACATTCTCAAGAAATTGTTCGTAGCTTTCACTATATGCGTCAAGCTCAAACATCTGAGCAAATTTGCCCGCACTTGACTTATGGGGATTATACACGGCAATGGGATTTACTCCGCTTACAAATTTCAGCTCATCCATGGTTCGAGCAGCAATGCGACCTGTTCCGACTATTCCAAGCTTCACAATATCGTGATACATCAAGCGAAGTTCTGTACTCGAAACATGTTTTGTACGTTCCAGATACACCACTTCGCAATACTCTTTCAGATAATCAAATTTACCCTTCCAGTCAGAGCCAACGGTAAAAACACTAATCCCGTATTTTTGTATGTCGGCAATCTTCTGGCTTTCGTTTTCTTCAACAATTACCTCATCTGCAATGCCAAAACTCCGAACGTTATCTATGCGCTTCATAAGCGAATCAACAACATTTAATTTTCCACGTTGCATATCGTATTGTTCAGTTGTTACGCCGACAATGAGATAGTCCCCTAAGGTTTTCGCACGTTCAAGCAACCGCTTATGTCCATCGTGAAACAAGTCAAACGTGCCGTAAGTTATCACTTTTTTAATTTGTGAACTACCATCACCCTTTAGGATTCCCCTAAGTTTTGTTGAAGATACTTTTGTCGTGTATGGGAAGAACACCAGTTCAGCCCCAAGTTTGTTCAACTCTGGCTCCTCCCACGCCCACCCATCGCCTTTGTGGTCATCGCCCGTGAACATTGCATCAAAATGATACTTGTTCCATGCCGTTATTTTATTAAGCAGTTCGTTCGTTGTTACATCCACTTCGTCCACATATTTACACGAACGGACAATTTCAAGCCGATCTCCCAGCGAAATGATAGGTGCTTTTTTCTTGATCGTAACGATGCACTCATCTGAAAGTACTCCAACAATCAAATAATCACACCGTTCTTTTGCTCGGCGCAACAAATTCAGATGTCCCACATGGAACATATCAAACGAACCGGAAATGTAGCCCACATGCCAATGTTTGTCTGTTTCGGAAGCTAACATATCACACCTCAAGTTTTGCTATTTGCGGAAATTTTAGTTCTGCAACCACATAATCAATTTCGTTTTTGAAATATAGCGTTGCAGGACTATTTTTTAATTTCTCGTTTAATTCGCTCACCACTTCCTTCTTCGTAGGAAAGATAAGCACGAGATCATCTACAGTCAGAGACTCGAAATCAGGGAGCTTAACACGATAACCGTCGCCGCTTTTATCCCACAATTCCGTTGGACAATATTGGCTTCCAACTAATTGGGGCAATATATACCATGCATTTTTCCCTAGCGCCCCGTATCCTATGATACGCTTAAATGTTTTAGGTTTCTTTAGATATTGATGCTCGATAGCTCTAAAAATCGTATCGTAACCCCAATTATCAAACGATGTAGAGCCAATTGTTATATCCGTATCATATAGTTTATTTATCAATGCTACCGTTTGGCTTGCCAACGTACGGGACTGAGAACGCATGATTTGCGGTAACTGTTTGAACAACTCCAATTGATACGACAAATTTGCCATATCAAGGTACCGCCTTTTCTCTGCTTCTTCAATGTTTAACCTTACAATTGCCCACTCGTACATACGTAAATAGTCATCATAGTACGCTTTAGCTTTGGCAAGGGAATCGAACCCAAACAAATCACTAGCGTACAAGTTGTATCTGTACAGCGGCACGTCAAAGAATTTAAGCTTTCCGCCAAACATTGCAGGTGGCACCAGAATCAGCGGTTCGTAAGTCTTGCTTCGTTCTGTGCAGAAGTTTTCAATCATACCGCACTTACGCATATAACTTGTACGCATCATGTAAATCCACACAGTAGTAATTACCCTGCGAAATATATAATGCGTTAGCAAATTATCGCAGTCTTGTGGGAATGGATGCTTTGGGGGATTATTTACAACGGGTTTTCCATCAGTAACATGCACACTTCTATAATTGCAAGCAGCCCACTCGTAATCATGGTTTTCATCAAGCCAACTCGCCATCGTTGACACATACTGCGGTTCAATCTCATCGTCAGCATCAACGAGACAGAAGTAATCACCCGTCATATGAACTAATCCGGTATGCACTGCTTTACAACAACCGCCGTTTTCTTGGTCTATAAACTTTACTTCTAAGCCACGCTTATCAATTTTTGGTAAATAACTTACAATTACATCACGTGTACCGTCTGTGGAGCCGTCATTTACAAGTACCAGTTCTATGTTGTCCCACTCTTGTGCAAGAACGCTTTCAAGCATTGCACCAATGTAATCTTTTTTGTTATAGCACGGTACAACTATACTGACCTTACCTTGTGCTTTACTTTGCATACTTTTTCCCCTTAAACTCGCTTATAAATAGCTCGTCCAAAAAGACGTAATAGTCCTTTATTCCCATTTTCTCAAGTTGCTCACCAATTTCTTTATGCCATATGCTCACGACAATTAAAATGCTGTTTTCATCAAGTAACTGCACGATTTCAGCGGGATTACGAATCGGCACGTCAAACGCCGTTGTTCCCCATTTATTTTTATCATTGTCAAATGTGCATACAGTTTGTTGGCGTAATCCAAAATTATTTAACCAAATCCGTAAACTGTCAGCCGCACCGAAAAGATAAATTTTCTTTTCTTTTGCCGCATGAAGCCAACCGGTGTAACGTTTGACATACACTGAATAATCCGTTTCTGTATCAAAAAACCAATAATGCATTTTTACGTGTTCCGCACCACTTGGCCAATTCCAATAGCCATAGAGCAAGTCAAGAATTTTTCTGGCCTTATTTGGCACATTAATCTCTAAATGTTCAAACTTCATTTTACGGCAAGGCTCATAATACGCTTTGGGTATTGTAAAGTCTGATAAAAAGTAAAATCCAGTGTCTTCTATTTCATCAAGGGGCAATATGTCTATGCAAATGCCGTGATGGCCTCCTCTTTTTAAAATATCGTGTAGTGGCTTATCAAAGGCGGTCGTTCCGTTTTTAAACAGTTTCATTATAGAAGAACGTCCTCTATCCAGCGGGGTTTGCAAATAATACGATTCATCAAACCATTCTTTGTGGGGCATTAGCTTGTTAAAGTCCTCGGTTGGCATAACCACATCAATGTCATCATCCCATAAAAGGAAACCGCCGTCACGAACAGCACCCAGCAACGTACCATGGGACGCATACCACGTGAGATTTTCACGCTCGCAAACATTGATGAATTGTTCCAATAAATCAAGCTCAATTTTGCGTAATCTTTCTATTTTATCCATTGACAAGTTCCTCCAGTGTCATAACGGGACAACGTGCCGTTTTTCTAAGTTCTTCCGCAATAAGCATGCCATCTTTTGCAGGCGTAACAATAATTACATCTATCTCAGCGTCATCGGATATTTCCTTAATATTAGAGAATAACGGAATGCCCCGCACAATTGGTTTTGCTTTGTCAATAATACAGGCCACATCCATAGCATTCATTTCTAACACTTGCCTAAGCATTTTGCCACGAATGCCATACCCATACACGGCAGGGTGGGAAACATTCATCGTTTTGAGGCAATCAGCAGCAACGCACATTTTGCTAAATCTTGCCCTTGTTGCCGCCAATTCACCGTTTCTCTCCGCCAACCTTTCATCTGCATGTTCCCTAACCCGTTTCGTAGCTCTTTCTAATGGAGCGGTGTTCGCAGTATTAAACACAAATTCACTGGTTCTCTTATCTGCAACTTCAGCCAACTGATCCCATTTTTCGCTTAATCTATATCTTTCCTTCAATTTTGCAATCCAATCATTCGTCCGTGAATCATTTTGGAATTCGTACGAGTATATGAGTGCGTAAATTGCACGGACAAGTGCCACATCTGGGTCAATGTTTTCCCAACAGTATTCTTGGTCGAAAAATATCAGCTCATTTTTAGTTTCATCGTAGAAACAATTAGCCGGCACCATTTCCCAGTAGCACTTACCGCCACGCGACGATTTAGCGATTTCATCCCTCAATCGGTCAAAAAGACCGAATAACTCTGTCTCATCAAATGTTTTCTCAACCAACTTTTGTGCCATGTAATCCCACAAAGTAGGGATGTCGAGGCGTTTCATAATCAGCGCATTGCCATTTAACGTAACAGGAAGAGCGTTCACGCCCATTTTCAGAAGTTCTGTGTGGTTATCGCTCATGCGCTTGAGCTGTTCTACACCTTCAGGGAATATGGCTTGTTTCCGTGCCGTACCGTCATTATGAACAGTAGTAAGAAAAGCTTTGCTATGTTCCCGATATGCCGTTACTGCTGCAAAATCAACGCCACACGCTTGATCGGTGGGGCATACCCTCGCTTCAACCAAATATGCATTACATAAAAACTCAAATGCACCGTTTCTAATAACCTCGCTCCACATCCAACGCTCGTCAAATTCGCTTGTATAATCCCATTCTGCGTATATAGGTTTGCGCATATTCAAAAATTGGTTTGGCATATAATCTTGAGAGTAAATTTCTCTTGCAAACCAATGGTCGGCGGTAGGGAAATACCACTTTTGCCCTTTGAACCCCGCCTGATTCAACATGATTTCTACACTCCGCTTACTCGCCCCCTCCCAAAAGGTAAAGGGCAAATCTGTGCGTGGGTTTCTCTTCCCGGAAAAAAAACGCAAACCAAATGGATTTTCAAAGGCAAGCAGCAATCGTCCGTGGGGATTTAAATATGCGTGGTATTGCCTAAGTAATTCTGTTGTTATTTTTTGCGGGTCAATGCAAACAACATAATTAAATTTATTTTCGCCGCCGTAACTTTCTGAGAATGATGTAACTTCCTTGCAGCGTGAAACTAACAAATGGGTTAGGGCACCACCAGAGCACTCCAAAACAGTAGCGTCACAGGCAAAAGGATACCAGTTCAGTATGCCCTCACGCATAGGCGTAGAAAAATAAAAATCTCTTAAAAAATGTGAAGCAATATTCGGCATCGTATCATCCTCATATAATTGCATTTGTTACTACATGACATGATCAGGCCACGCATTTTGCGAGTTTAGATATTTCAGTTCTGCTTATATTTAATCAAGTCATTCACAATAACTGCATCAACGGCATGTTCTCTTGCAAATGCGAAATCATCACCATGATCAACCGTCCAAACGTGAACCTTGACACCACGCTTGTGACAATCCTCAATTAAACCCGGATACTGCATCTGCTGAACGCTAGGGTGAAGTGCATACGCCCCCACTTTCTCACACTGCTCGCCTGTGACGATTATCCCGCCTCCGCAAAGCAATGCAGTTTTTGCAGCTGACTCATATTCCTTAGCTTTTTTTACAGAATAATGATTAAATGACGAGTACAATACACGGTCTGATAAACCATATTTGTTCACAATATCAATCGTTTTGCGTTCAATGCCATCATAATAAATGATTCCCGTTTTCAGTTCAATGTTTAACAGTAGCCCAGTTGATTTAAAAAGTTGCAAGACCTCATCAAGCGTGGGGATTTCCATAAACTTGGGCTCACTTATTCCACGCTTATTGAAGTTGAACTTCTTCAGTTCTGCAAGCGTGTAGCCTTTAACGTAACCTGTGCCATCGCTCACTCGGTCAATTTTCTCGTCATGAACGACCACAACTTGGCCGTCTTTGGTAAGTTGTACATCAAACTCAATGCCATCCGCACCAAGCTCGATTGATTTTTCAAAACTGTAGATCGTATTCTCAGGAGCATAATGATACGCACCGCGATGTCCCCATACTTGCATTACGCCCACTCCGCCTTTCCTTCACGCATCACACGGTCTTGCCCTGCGCCGAAACGTGTGAAATATATCGTCTTTCTCGCTGTATTTATCGTAATAATATCAAAACTATCCTGTGTTCGCTCACCTAATTTGCGATACGGCACAACGGCACCTTCGGGCTTGTGTTCGAGAAAATACTCACACTTCGCACAATTAATCGAAATAATTGGGAATTGTTCATTGTTATACAAATGATCGCAATGGTTATGCCCGTTGATAAATGCCAGAATCTTACTCGAATATTTATTCAGCACTTCCATCATTGCCGCACTGTTTCGCAATTCTTTTACCCAAACCTGTAATTGCGCAAGCGGCGGCAGGTGTGAGAAAATTATAGCACTCCAATTTTGCGGCATTTGTTCAAAGGTTTGGTGGAGCCACTGTACACATTCAGATGAAAAACCATATCTTAATTGCTCATTCACATCATAAGAATCAATGAAAATTAATCTTAGCTTTTGTTGTTCATAATCAATATAATATTGCAAACCTCTGCCTTGCAGATATAGCTCCCGTTGCTCTTCTTGCGTCAATCGATCAGGGTTGTTTTTAAAGTAGTTGCAATCGTGGTTACCAAGCGTCGCATAGCAATCAAGACCTATATTCTTAAAGTCATTGAATATATCAGTAACAAAGTTACTGGTACGTTCACGGCTAACCATCCCATCTGTGAAATCGCCAAGGTGTATTGCGCCATTTAACTTGATATTTTTGCTTAATCCACCTAAAGCTTCTTTGGTGTCCTGCCAAGTGCCGTTGATTGTATAGTGGCTGTCAGTCAAAAGCACAAATGAAAGGGAATCATCAGAAATATGACTACTTGCACGTTGTGATACATTTTGCACTTCATCGTTCAACCATTCAGACGTACCATTTGATGTTTTCCATGGTTCCCAAACTTGGTCTGGTGCATAAGCATATGTGTATATCCAGTTGTCATTGGGACCAGTCATTTATTTGTCACTCCTCAATATCGCCTTGAATATCTCAATATCCTCATTTGTTGTAATCTTAAAGTTCTTTTCAGATCCTGCCGATAAGTGAAGATTTTCTCCTAAATCCACCATAAGGGTACTTGTCGCCACAGAATTTGTTATACCACGCTCTCTAGCCTTTTGGTGGGCCCAAAGTAATTTATCAAGTCTGAAGGTGTGCGGATTCTGTGCTTTAACAAGCGTCTCGCGGGGAACGTGAGAATTTGCTACAGTTGGCTTGCCAACCCGCAACATAGCATCATTGCACGCCACCGCCGCCACTGCTCCACCAAATTCTTTACAAATACGAATGGAATCAGATATAACTTCGGCCGAAACAAGCGGACGATTCGCCTCATGTATGATCACAATATCATCATAACTACACCTTGCTGACATATCTGTAATGCCATTAAATATTGAATCTTGCCCATTTTCGCCGCCTAACACCACGCTTGCAAGTTTGCTGATACCAAACTGTAAGCAGTACGTCCGCAAAAACTCCTGCCATCCATCAAGGCACACCACCGTAATTGAATCGACTTCATGATGTTTCTGAAACGCTTCCAGCGTATATATAATGATAGGCTTGTCTAATACATTTAAAAACTGCTTGGGAACTTTATTACCCGTTCGCTCACCAACACCACCGGCAATAATCAATGCATTTACCACTTCATATCACACCCCCTCAATTTCCGATGGGAATTGAAGCACCGCAGCAGGATGCCAGTGCCGTTTTTCGGGCGGTGGCATCTGCATATAATCACCGTATTTATATTTCAAGTATTCATGCCTATGTTTCATAGCAAGAAACATGCATCCCTCGAATTCGACATCTTCATATTCTTCATAATACTGAGCCAACGTACCTAAATGCTTATCTTTAGGCGGTGGAAACGTAAGCGCACGGCAGTACATCGACTTTTTTACTTTTGTAAGTTTGTTTAACCAACGAAAGGCCAAGCGACGCGGTATCATACTTAACCATTCATATATTACTTTCTTAACTCTGCTTTTAGTAACAACTTTTCCGCTTTCGGCGTACAGTATCTTTCTCACTACAAAACAGCAGAAGCAATGTGCCAATCTGAGCAGATAAAACTGCGGAACATAGTCGTTCGGAAATATATCGATGAAAATGCCCGTCCGCATTTTCATATGCTCTTGCCCGACACGTATAAATTCACTGTCTTTGCGCCTAATTCTGCCATAACCCCATGGATAATCAGGATCGGTTGTGTTATCTTGAAAGAAGAATCTGTTTGCATCCAACTCTGTCCCACATAACTTGAGAAACCTATTGTACGCATCACGCCGCATGGATATATCCGCATCATCATCCCACGGAATGAACCCTCCATGGCGCACTGCACCAAGCAAGGTGCCTCCGCTCAGCGTATATTCAATATTGTGTTTTCGGCAAATTCGATCAAGCTCAACTAATAATTCAAGCAAAACCGATTGCAGTTTTTTGAGTTTATCATCATCCAGAGTCATACGCCCATAAATTCCTCAAAAAACATTTGTGGATTATACAGCAATTCTAATCGTTCCTCTCGCTCTTCGTCGCTCCAGTCCCACCATTTCACCCGGAGCAGGCATTCGATTTGTTCATGCGTAAACCGATACCGCAATACTTTTGCAGGAATTCCTCCCATTATCGCATAGGGCGGTACATCCTGGGTAATAACTGCATTCGAACCAATAATAGCGCCGTCACCTATTACGTGACACCTTGAGCAGTTTATAAACGCCCCCGCTCCTATCCATACATCATTGCCGATATCAACATAACGCCCCTTAAACGCATCTTTGGATGAACCGTATTTCTTATTAAGCTCATAAGTCTTTTTGCTTTTTATGTCCGTTACAACATCCTGACAAATCATATCCATCTTATGGTCGCCATTAAAATATGCTGTATCATTAAACAAACAAAATCGACCAATACTTCTAATAAATCCGGAATTTACAAATGGCGAAAAAAATTCGGGATGCGTACAATACTTGCCTATCCGCTTTCCGTCAATAGTGTAATCATACGGATAATAGGGAGACGACGGTGAAAAAAACCATCTAAAATAATCATCACGAGGCTTGTACCCAATCGCTCCTGGCAATTTTTTTGTACTGTCAAGGAGCTCATTTTCAATTTCGTCGGAATACAGTTCGCTTGCAATAATGACATAGTGCTCATTAGGAGACAGTACTTCAGGGGAATAAACGTGCCTATTACGAAATGCTCGCTTTGTTTTATAGTCCTTAGCCACATAGAAATCAGGTTGTAAGAAACCCGCTTCAGGCGTAGATATTTCATCCACAACCCAGTTCGCGGAATTACCCGTTCCCCAAACCACAAGCTTTCTGCCGTTAATATACTGTGCATGCCCCCGCATCACAAATCTGTTCATTCCATAACCTCCATTATATTACACAATATAATACAGTGTCGCCCCCTCCCCCTGCGTAAATCCGAATGTACATCTTATACTCAGGTACAAGGGAGTGAATATGCTCTAGCAATTCAATATAATCAAACGGTTTATGATAAATACAAATAGCAAGTTTGGGCTTGTCACACTTTATGCGTTCCGCTGCCCCTTTTAATCCTTCAAGTTCCGAACCCTCTATGTCAAACTTGATAAACGTAATTGTTTCATCTTTTGGTAGGCACTTATCAAGGGCCACCACATTCAGTCTCATTTCCGAATCGTTATCAACAACCAGGCTACCGCTAGGTGTGCTTACACGAAAATGGAGTTCTGTATTGTCTGACCACAAGCCTGCCTGATAACACTTAGCAAACGGAAATCTACTGCTGTTACGCTTACAAACTTGAAAAAGTTTGTTATCAGGTTCAAATGCGTGTATAGCTCTAATGTTCCTAGAACCGCATATCTCAATAAACCGTCTTGAAGTCCAAAAGTCATAGCAGCCGCCGTCAATAAATACCTCATTATTTCCCAGCCGCGACTTAATGATGTCGTCGTCAAAATAAGCGTCGGGGTGGTCCAAAATAGTAAAAAACGGCTTGATAATACGTTCTTCCGTTATTCCGATGCTTTTGAAGTATTCAAGTATTTCTTCAAATAATTCAGGCTTGAATTTTTCCGACACAGCGGGAAGCGCATATTCAAAATCAAGGGTCGGGTTTGGCAAAGTAACACTAACGCCGTTTACCACCGTATTGGCTTTATCCGGATTCTTGTCCCAAATGCCAAGGCAATTATCAATTACGCCCATTGCCCGCAAATAGCTGACCAGTTTCTTGCAAACAGCACCTGCGCCGTATAGTATATAATTAGCCGATTTTAACTTGTTTATCGTTTCATCAAACCCCGCAGGGTGGTCGATTAACCGCCACAAGTCGTCACACTCATTCGTCTCCGCATACTGTTTCCGGGCAATAAAGATTTGCCTTGATAAATCATCCTGCAACAGTTCATACAGCGGTTGCTCACGCTGGGTTAATTGGCTCATTCGTGTACTCCTTCTTTATATTGTTTATACGATAACGGTTCTAAGGCCTGTTCTGCCGGCGGCACTTGCTCACGTACTCTCGACACGCCAGTACATATGGAACATGCTTGCAATGGTTCATTTGAGTCCAAGTATGCGCTAAGTTTATCCGCATTGAAATCCTTACTTGATACGTCTAAGCAACCGCATATTCCCGGTAGTTCATCTGGCACAGCCCCCAGTTTTTCAGCAAACAAAGCAAGGTGACACTTTGCAAGACTATGCTCCCCAAGAAGCATATCTTTTGTGGTACAAGCATCAAAGATATGCTTGACATCTTCCCAGTCATTATTTATCTCTGTAATACGCAATCCTCCGTACCAGGTTGCATCATTGAGAACGGCATAACGTATTTGGTACTTCTCGCACATTTTCGCAATCTGCTCAATATACTTAGAGTGCTTGCCATAACTAGACAAGCGGATAATAAGGTTATTAAATTTTGAAATACTCTTGAAAAATTCCTCATCAGGCAAAATGGTGCTGTTGGTGGTTAAGCCGATATAACCGATGTTATCATAGGCAGCAAGGCATTCAATTACCTCGCATATATTTTTGTGTAATAATGGCTCACCGCCGGATATGCTTAAGTTTCTAATGAATGTAGTTGCTTTATAAAGCCTGTCAAAATTGCATATTATGGTGTCAATGTCGTATGTTCTTGGCTTAGTAAAATATTGCATAAGATGCGAACATTCAACACACCTTAAAGTGCAAGCCTCAGTAAGCACAACCGTTGTGAGCGGCAGTACAACGCCTTGGCTGGCTTCTTTAGGCAAGAGTGCTGCACGAATGCTTAAATCGCCGCTGCAAAACATAACGTTTTTATGATATGCATTGATGTTGTCCAAATCGCCGCTTGACTTTACCCCCTCAAACGCCTCAAGCATATCTGCTAGGTCATCGCGATTAACAACATTATCATACTGAATAACATTTTGAGCTGAGAGTTGCGTAAGCTGTTTCATTATCTGCTTCAAGGAAATAAATGAACAAACTACAATTGCAGCATCCTTCACGTTGTCTTCGTTTGCTCCGCATATTAGGATGCCACGAAAGGTTTTTCCTTGTACTTTTTTATTGTTATCAAAAATATGCGTGACTTTTACGCCTTGTTTTTCGAACAACACGGATAAAGCCATACTAATGGCATTAAACGGCGCAAGTACTACTGTTTTTGATTCAATGTTTGAAATGTTCATACCTCAAACCCTTTCGGTAACTTAAACTTACTACACGGATGCCATCTACGGTTCTCCACCGATGGCATCTGCATATAGTTGCCATACACAAACGTCAGATAAGCATCATAATCTTTACAAGCAGGAAACATTTTCCCCTCAAACTCAATTGGAGCAAGTTCCTCAAACCAATTTCGCGGATATGCGTAGATTTGCCTTTGCTTAGTGGCAATTGTGTATCCATAGCAACGAACAAAATTTGTATGTTTAACGTTTAACCTATCCGCAAGTCTTTCATACGCCTTAAAAGCCGTTGCAGCAGGAATTCTGTTAAGTATTTTGTAAACGCCACGCTGAACTGCACTTGTGGCGTTTACTTTTCCAACTTCAGAATATAGTACCTTTCTCCAGAAGAAACATCTAAGCGCATGTGCTAAGCGTAACGGATAGAAATCCGGAGCATTATCCCGAGGAAAAATATCAAGAAATATCCCTGTCTGCATTTTTAAATGCTCCTGCCCACAACGAACAAATTCCGAATCTAGCCGTCTGATTCTTCCGTAACCCCAGCGGTAATTAGAGTCTGTCGTATTGTCTTGGAAGAAAAATCTGGTTGTGTCCAAATCGACTTTACATGCTTCACGTAGTTTGTTGTATTCGCTACGTATCATCACAATATCAAGATCATCGTCCCAAGGAATAAAACCTTTGTGCCTTACTGCCCCAAGTAAAGTGCCTCCGTCGATGCCGTACTTAATATTGTGCTTCTTGCATATGCGGTCAATCTCTACTAACATTTCCAGCAGTACCATTTGTAGCGAGCGCAATTCTTCGGGAAGAAGCGTATACTCATTTGCATCAGTTTTATTTTTCATACGTTTCCTCAAATGATTTATATGGTAACGGCAATTTAACTTGCTCTGCTTTGGTAATCTTCTGCGAATTCAAGTCATGTCCTGAACAATATTCGCAGCCTGGCGGCGAGGTTTCACTGTTTAAATAATCTATCAGTTCCTGCCCTGTTGAATCATAAATGGATATGCTATTGCGCCTGTCATACGGTATAGCGCGAAGTGTTTCACCGCTTGCAAGGAAATGGCAATAATATGCATTACCATCGCGGATTGTGTATATGTGCTTGCGCTCATAGCAATCATCAAATTTCTGTTGGCAGCTTACATTGTCATCATATACAAGTTGATTTTCGAAAAACCATGGATAGTCTGTTACTTGTACACCAACGCCATGGTTGATCATGGCACTTATAACTTCTTCTTTTTTTCGCGACAATTCGTCGTAATCTGAAATCATAACAAACGCATCACAATCACGAATAGCATTGATTACTTCTTGCTTAGGTACAACAGTGCCGTTCGTTATCACATACAGCGACCCTATTTTGTCCCTATATTTTTTCAAGTATCGCATATATTCGGCAGCTTGCGGATATATAAACGGTTCCCCGCCCAGAACGTGTATATCTCGAACAAAATCAATTTTGGAGAATATCTCGTCTGTTTCGCAGACAAGCTGTTCAAGCGGAATATGCCGTGGATTCGTAAAATGTTGAATTAGTACCTCACAGCACTTGCATTTCAAATTGCAACGCTCGGTTAGCACAATGTCAAGCGCATTTAGACACAATTTGGAATGCTCAGGTGGTAAAACCTGCCTTATCTCTTGTGCCAGCCTGCGAAATCTGTATAGCTGTTTCGGAGCGATTTGTTCAAACGCTTCCCACTGCACCTTTTCGAGTGCAGAGGGAACATCGTCAGCCGTCAGCACGTGCTCAATCAACACACTTTTTACGAACAAATGCTCCAACCGATATTGCTTGTATCCGCAAATGATTACTGTTTCATTTTCACCGTCCACTTTTGGCACTATAGGGCATCCACTGTATCTTTTACCGTATAAGGCTGGGTTGCTGTCACATATACCTGCAACCATATACCCATTATTTGTAAGAACGTGATACATAAGTACGGCATCTGCGGTAAGCGGGAACAGATATATGGGTTGCTTTAGTAATTGTTTATTCTTCATTAGAGTTAATCCTCAACTTTCAGCTCATCAGCGTGTTCGGCAAGAAATTTGCCGAAACGTTCTTCTCTGGGTATCAGTTCCTCGCACCATGTTCGCTCATAATAATGAATGCCCACCGTATTCTGGGTAATATGGCTCGTGCGCGTGTTGAGAATAATCATATCTTGTGGAAATATATTTGCGCCACCATTGAGCTTTTCGCCATCCTGCCACAATGTAAACCCATATTCGATCAGCTTGTTCATTTTATAATTGTTCACAATTATTGTTTCCGAATACTCTGTCGATGACTTGATTTTCAGATAATCAAGCTCCTTATAAGGAGTCATTAGCTTATCAGTAAACTGGCATTTAGGCGCACAACCGAAGAAATTGATTGCAAACCAGTTGCTTTGCAAATAACCGAAAAAGTCATTGTATAGCAGGAAATCAATGTTTTTGACTAGTTCAATATCCGTGTCAAGATATACACCGCCATACTCTTTTAATATATCTAATTTTGCATAATCAGCCGCACACGCCCACTTTCGAGCCTTATACGCCTCATACATAAACGGCAGCTTGGTAACATCATAATTATCTTCGTTAAATAAGACAATCTCATATTCAGGGCAAAATTTCTTCCAACTCTCAATACAGCGTTTGTTCAAATCGGACATTTTGCCTCCCCCAAACCAAACGTAGTTTATTCGCTTGGGAATGCGTACTTTGGCGCCGTCGGCAACTTGTGGGAAACTATGCATCGGCCCAGTATCGCGCATAATTGGGTAGATATAGCAGTCCACACCATTGAAACTACTATGGCTGTTAAGTTCTTCAAATATCTCATCATACACAAGCGGCGTAATCATTATAACAAATTTGTCAGGATCTATTAGGCCTATATCCGCTATGGGCTTAAGAGGAATATTAATTCCTCCATATTCAAATTCTTTTCCAAAATTCTTATCTATAATATAATTAATACGATTAAGAAAAGCCGTATTGAGCGTCTCACAGGCAGCATGTAACACACGTCCCCCACCGTAAACAATAATCAGCTTATCACCAATTACCGACAAGAATTTTTCTACGCTACTATTTCTCAGCTTCAACATTTTGATCCACCTGCCTGAATGATTAACCCAACAACTCTTCCATATCTAATACGGCAATGTCATTGCTGATCTGTGCTCGGATTGCATCGTATTGAAGTTTGGGAGTTGCAATAACAACATCTGTGGTGCCCTTTAGCTTTATCCACGGTTCAACAACCACGCCCTCAATTATTTCTGTGCCATAACGGTTTGTGTTTCCATCAGTGACTGCAAACAAAATGTTCGCTTCACGCAAGCATAAACTCATGCGAAGACCTCGTTGCCCGGAACCCCACACAACGATTTTTCCATCTGCAAGCCCCAACTCACCCAGTGTTTCCTTTATAAATGATGCATCAAAATCCACTAAAGCAGTTTTAAGCTCTTTTCTACTTATAGCCCCTTGTATTGAATTCCATAAGAAGCGTATCTTCTCACGCTTGTAGCGGTTGCTTATGGAATCAACTATTGTAACCATATTAATTTTGTTTTGATGCACATATTCGGTAAACAAATTAATTTTGTTTTGGTGCACACATTCTGTAAACAAATCGTTGTTGTTGCGCACACAGCCATATACCACAAACAGATAGTCTAAGAGCCAAACTACTGTTTTTAAATCAAATAAGAACAATTTTTGTTCTTTCTTAATAGCTTTTAATAGCTGACGAGTTTGCGCAAAAGCCTTGTATGCAGATGGAATTCTGTCATATATGGTTGACGACTGCGTCGTTGAATTTGGATTAATACAGTAATAATACAATGCCTCCGTCAACTTCACCCGTTTTTGTGATAATATAAGCAGTAGCAGTGTCATAGGAACATCTTCATTGTACTTCAGTCCCTCTATAAAGCGCAAATTATTGGCAACAAACAACTTACGCTTTACGATGCAGCCACATGACATGCATTGTGGATGTAAGTTTCTTTCATTATAGGGGTCAAGCTCGTTGTATCTGTAGACGTATTTTCTTTTTTCTCCTACCTCATAATAGTCACAATAAACATAGTCTGCATCACTTTCTTTGGCAACGGCATACAGTTTCTCACACATATCTAACTCAATATAATCATCACTGTCAACAAAGCTCATATACTCGGCCTTTGCCGCATAAATGCCGGTATTCCGGGTGCCACCCAGCTTCTTGTTCTCACTATGCCAAATACACCTTACCTTACCGGGGTATTTCAATTCATATTCCCGCATAATTTCCGTATCAAGGGGGTCAGGAGAGCAGTCATTGACAACAATAATTTCAGTTTCACGCATCGTTTGATTGACGCAAGAGTCCAAACAACGTCGAAGGTATGCAGACACATTGTATACAGGAATTATTATTGATACTTTAATGTCAGACATACTTTCACAGTCTCCATTCAATTAAACTGTTGAAATTCTTTACCTCAACGTTGGGGGAATCGGCAATTATAGTCCGGGCAATCTCTTCAAAGTGTCCAACAACAGATACAAACACAATATCCGTATGGTCACGTATTTCAGACCACGGTTTGACGATTACATCAGGTATTACCTCTGTTCCATGTAACTTCATGTTGCTGTCCGTCACCTCAAATTCAGCATCCAACTCACGCAGCATAATGGAGTTTCTGATTCCCCTCTTTCCTGCACCCCAAATTGCTATCCGCTTACCGTTAATGGTTTTCAATGAGTCACGACATAGTTTTAACATAAGAAAATGATGCTGATATTTATGAAAACTTGTATATTCCAGTTTAAAATCATCGGAACCAACATTGTTTTTTATAAATTCAAAGCAGTTAGCCACGTACTGTCTATGCATTAAATCAAAACTTATATCCTTTACATCATAGCCAAACTCAGTTTCCAAAGGCAGAATATTAGCGCAGTATTCTACAAAGTGGTCCGAATAATAATACCTTATTAAACTAACCCAATCAAGCACATTTCGCATAAAATACAGAAACACTAACTCCCTTGTAGTTCTATCAAGTTTGCGGTAGTAATCCAATTT
>CAZCQP010000014.1:0-46028 GCA_964500895.1 uncultured Eubacteriales bacterium
TCTACATCCCATTGTATGGTGTAGTAACCTGATTCTTCTGCCGCTTGCACCACTGTGTTGTTGTATTCCCCGTAGGGGGGCCGGAAAAGTTGCATTTCAATGCCTAAAAGTGCTTTGACTTTTTCATGCACGCCCATAATTTCCTGTTTGTTACGTTCCAGGTTCAGTTGAGCGCCATGGGCGTGGGTGTTGCCGTGGTTGCCAATGTCGTGCCCGGCAGATGCAATTTTTTTCACTTCTTCAGGGTATTTATCCACCCAGTAGCCGCATAAAAAGAAGGTGGCTTTGACATCGTAAGACTCTAAAATGTCCAGAAGGTTGCCTGTATCTTCTGCACCCCAGGCGGCGTCGAAGGAAATGGCCACCTTTTTCTCTGGGGTGTCTACGCAATAGATGGGCAGTTTGCGGTTGGCAGCAGACTGAGCGGTTTGATAGCTGGAAAAGACCTGAACGGCAGCCGGCTTGGCCATATAAACCGCCGTACATATTAAAACGGCCATCAGCAAAAGCTGTGCCGTTTTTTTCCTTGGTAGTCTTTTTAAGGTTGCATTAAGCTTATCCATAAAACGCTCCTTTTTTCTTTAAGCTTATGCTAAAAAAAGGAGAGTATGCTATAATTATTGACAAGAAGGTATAAGTATGATATTAAGGTTAGGTTGTTTTATTGCAGTGACACAACTTAAAAGCAATCTATAATATTTAATACTAGAATGGAGTAATTAGAATGGCAAGAAGTAGTAAATGGCTTGGCAGCCTCCAGGCAGCGTAAGAGAAATTGGTCACTTTTGTGTGAAACTCCCATACAATACGCTTGACTCTACATACAAAAAAACGGCTATCAGCAAAAGCTGTGCCGTTTTTTCTTTGTGTGTCTTATTAAAATGCTAAATTCTGTAAAAATTTCTATACAACATAAGAAGATAAAATTTCTTCTGCATAAACTTTTTCTACATCATGAGTTAATATAATTTCAGAAATGATGATTTGCTTGGCTGTTGAGAGCATTTTCTTTTCCGCAGTGGATAAACCCCGTTCACGCTCTCTGTAGAGCAAATTGCGGAAAACCAATGTCACTTCCTGCAAATTGCCTGTTTTAATTTTTTCCAGGTTTTCTTTATAACGCAAGTTCCAGTTTTCCGGCATGTCAATGGGCTCGTCCATCACGCTTTTAATAATGTCTGTTACCGTTTCTTTGGCATACACTTGGCGGATGCCTAGGTCGTCGGCTTTACCGGCACAGATTTTAATTTTCAAATTCCCTGTAGGAATAAACAAAACGTAATAAAGCTGCTGGGTACCGTCCACTTCCAGCTGCTCTAAGTTTTCAATGATGCCTGCGCCATACAAGGGGTATACTATTTTATCACCAACGCTATACAACCGACTCAACTCCTGATTATATCAAAAAATTTATTTTTGACTATACTGTATTGTACCATGAAAAGGACAATCATGTAAAGAAAAACTGTCGATTTATGTAACTTATTGCTTGTAATATTTATATTACATATTCTTACCAAACTTTACAAATATTATGCAGCAATGTTTTTGGCATTACAAAAAGGCTGAAGCAAAAGTCAGGACTTATAGGGGAAATGTATAGAAAGACATTTCCCTGGCTTTTGCGTCAGCCTTTCAGTAGAACTTAAATTAAGCGCCGTGTTTGTTTACAAGTTTAGTAAGTCTAGACTTTTTACGGGCGGCGTTGTTTTTATGATATACGCCTTTCGTAGCTGCCATGTCTATGGATTTAACCGCTTCAACAAGGGCGGTTTTTGCCTCATCGAATTGACCGGCAGACAAAGCGGCCAGAACTTTTTTAACAGATGTTTTTGTACGGGATTTAATCATCTTATTGCGTAAGGTTTTCTTTGTGATAACCTTAATGCGCTTCTTAGCAGATTTAATATTAGCCAACCTCTTCACCTCCATTTCCCTTTTCAAACAAATGACATTTTAACCTAAAAAAATGTGCAAGTCAATAAGAATTTTTCAAGGCGTTAAAATTTTTATTTTTTAGAGCATAACAAAAACAACATTTCAAAACGTTAAAATACTTTTTTCCGATTATGATATTGATTATTTTAGAAAATATAGGTATTATATTCAAGGATGTGTTTGAAAAATATAAATGCTGCATCGTAGGCATTCTTTTTAAAAAAGGCTGTTGATTTTACAAACACGTCTAAATTAATTAAAGAGGGGTTGCAACCATGAAAAGCATAAGAGCAAAATTGACAGCGTCCGTTCTCTTGCTTAGCATTGTGGGAATGTTCATTATAGCGACAATTAGCTATTTTCTGGCAAGAAATATTATCCTAAATGAAGTTTTGGAAAAAAACCAGAACAATGCCCAGTACGAAGCCAAACAGATTGATACATGGATATTAAATGCCAAGACGCTGGTTCAAGTGAACGGGAAAGTGTTTTCTGTTTATGGCCATCGCAAAGATGCTAAAAAACCTCTGGAAGAACTGTTAAGTCAATGGGACTATCTTTTGGACGTTTACCTGGGCTTCAGTGACGGCACAGCACTCTTTGCTACCGATTATGTGCCGGAGCCAGGCTGGTACACCTATGAGAGGGTATGGTATGAGACGGCCATGGAACACAAGGGTGAAACCATTGTAACACCACCGTATGTGGATAGTGAGCTGAAGCAGCAGGTTATTACCGTTGCTACCTATGCCGGTAAAATGGACGGAGAGGATTTTGTATCTGCGGCCGACTTAACCATTGATACCTTAATCGGCATTGTATCCACCATTGAATTACCGGAAGGCGGGGATGCTTTCCTAGTGGATGACCAGGGCGAAATTGTGGCCCATACCAACGCCACCTACGCCCCCGCTAATAACGAGTTGCAGAAAATCTCGGCTTACCCAGTGTACACAGAGCTTGCAAGCAGAGCAGCCAACGAAACATTTATTAAAATGAAAGATGCAGATGATGTTACACGGTATTTTATCCCTGTGAAAATAGATTCGGCAAACTGGACGCTGTACCTGGCCATTCCAGAAAATGAGATTTATGCATCTGCCAACAGCCTTATTTTCTATACCCTTCCGGTTTTGGCTATCATGATTATCGTGGTTATCATTATTACAGGGTTGCTACTACGCCGGCTTGTCTTTAAGCCTATTAAGCATTTAATTATGGCTTCTAACAAACTGGCTGTGGGTGATATGCAGATACAATTGGACACTGCATCTCAAGATGAAATTGGCCAATTAAACCGAGATTTTCAAAAAGTGGTAGACACCCTTAAGGGCTTGCTTGAAAATATGAACAAAATGGCGTCGGAGCAGTTTCATGGCAACCTGGACTACCATCTGGACGAATTGCAATATGAAGGGGCCTACAGGGAAGTGGCTGCCGGGGTTAACCAAATGGTGTCCAACATTGCAAGCATTGTTGATTTAACCCTGAACTGCTTGGAAGGTTTCTCCAGCGGCAACTTTCAAGTGGAGTTTAAACAGCTTCCGGGTAAGCAAGCCATGTTAACGGAGGCCGTTGAACGGCTGCGTGATAATCTCATTAACGTGGATAATGAAATTGAAACCTTATCCTTAGAGGCTTCCAAGGGCCAATTGTCCAAACGGGCCAATGCCCAACAATTTAAAGGGGATTGGTTTACCCTTATTTCGGCCCTAAACGCACTGTTGGAGTCTATGATAAGCCCCATTAATGAAGCCAACGATGTATTGCTGGATATGTCCAAAGGGAACCTTTCTGTTAAGATGACTGGAGACTATCAAGGGGAATTTCTCACCATTAAAAATTCCGTTAATACGGTGCAGGCGGAACTTTCCAGCTACATTGCCGAAATATCCCGGGTGCTTTCAAACATTGCCAACAGAGATTTAAGCCAGGGCATCTACCGGGAATATTTAGGGGATTTTAAAGCCATTAAAGATTCCATTAATTTCATTGTAGACACCTTAAACAACATCATGAGCGAAATTGCCATGGCCACCATTCAGGTAAACACCGGGGCCAAGCAAGTGTCTGAAAACAACATGCTGCTTGCTATGGGCACCCAAGAGCAGGCGGACGCCATTGCCAAACTGCAAGCGTCTATGGACAGAATCAACGACCAGACCATAGACAATGCAGACAATGCCAATAAAGTGAATGACATTTCCAAAGTGTCTAAGGAAAATGCTGATAACGGCAACAAGGAAATGCAGCTGATGTTGGAATCCATGGAGGGCATTAAAGATTCATCACATAATATTTCAAAAATCATGAAAGTGATTGATGACATTGCTTTCCAAACCAATTTGCTGGCGCTGAATGCTGCCGTAGAGGCTGCAAGGGCAGGGCAGCACGGCAAAGGCTTTGCGGTGGTGGCGGAAGAAGTGCGCAGCCTGGCTGGCAGAAGCCAAACCGCGGCCAAAGAAACCCAAGTGCTTATTCAAGACACCATGAACAAAATTGATAATGGCACAAAGATAGCCGAAGATACGTTCAGTGCTTTATCTAAGATTGTGAATGACGTGAATGAGGTGTCTAAATACATTGCCAACATTTCTGATGCTTCAAAAGAGCAGGCTACTTCTGTAGCAGATGCCTCTGGAGACATTAATAAAATATCGGATGTGGTGAATGACAATTCCTCTAACACCCAGCAGTCTGCCGCTGCCGCAGAAGAATTGTCCAGCCAGGCGGAAGTGTTGAACGGCTTAATTCAAACCTTCAAGCTTAGAAGATAAATGCATATTTAAAAAACATTAGAAAGGCCCTTTTTAACCTAGTTAAAGAGGGCCTTTAAGCTGTCGACAACTGGCAAAAACCTCGGGGCTTTGCCCCGAACCCTAACCGCTTTTTGAAAAAAGCGGTGCAAAAACTTCATGAAAATGCCGCTTAGCGGCATTTTAGGCAAAAGCTTTTTGAAAGGTTTGGGAAGCTTTTTCTCGAAAAAGTTTCCCAAGGTCTTTTGTCAACAAACTGAGGCCCTTTTTAACCCAGTTAAAAAGGGCCTTTTCCATGGGCAGAGCAATACCCGCCGCCATTTTCAAACAATTAAATGCATATATAAATTTTTCTTGACACTCATTGGATTTTATGCTTAAATAGCCCATGGAGCTGTTTAGCAAATTTAAACAAAAAGTTTAGTATATGTGTATTGCAGAAAGCTGGCTTTAAAGGAGGTCTCTCATGCGTATTGGCGAAAAAATCAGACGTCTTAGGGTGACAATTGGTTTAACCCAAGAAGAGCTTGCCAACCGCAGCGAGCTTACAAAAGGGTTCATTTCCCAGCTGGAGCGGGACTTAACCTCGCCCTCTATCGCCACCCTGATTGATATTTTAGAGTGCCTGGGCACCAACTTGCAAGACTTTTTTAATGAAACACACGACAGCAAAATTGTATTCAAAAATGATGATGTGTTTGTGCAAGAAAATGAAGAAGAAGGTCACTTAATTCATTGGCTCATTCCAAACGCTCAAAAAAACATGATGGAGCCAATTTTAATTGAGATAAAACCCAAAGGCGTCTCCAGCGAGTACAACCCGCATGAAGGCGAATTTTTTGGGTATGTGCTGAAAGGCGCAATTTTGCTTGTTTTGGGTGAACAACGGCAAAAGGTTAAAAAAGGCGAAAGCTTTTACTACAAAGCAAACGCCCCCCACCGCATTGAAAACCCTGGTGGGTCTGAGGCGCTGGTGCTTTGGGTGTGTACGCCGCCGAAGTTCTAAGAACCTGTGTTCAGTAATGGGTTGCCCGAATTTGAAATGGCGATTTTTCGCCATTCGCGGCGGGGTGGCGAAGGCATAATAAAAAAATTATGGCGAGCCAACCCAACAAAGAAGGGATAATCGCTTCAAAGGCGGGTGGCAGCTTGCTGAACACAGGTTCTACTGTGCAATTGGCACCACCAAGAACAAGGCTTTTACAAAAGGAGGCTTAGCATGAGCGAACGATTGATTGAACTGATTGATATTAATAAAAGCTATGGCAGCACAATGGTGCTGAATAACATTAATCTATACATACGCAAAAATGAGTTTGTAACCTTGCTTGGTCCCAGTGGTTGCGGCAAAACCACCACTTTGCGTATCATCGGCGGGTTTGAACAGCCCACCAGCGGGGACTTACGCTTTGACAGCAAAAGCATTTTGCACCTGCCTCCTTTTAACCGCAGGGTGAACACCGTCTTTCAAAAATATGCTTTGTTTCCCCATATGAATGTGTTTGAAAACGTGGCATTTGGTTTAAAAATTCAAAAAATGCCGGCTTCTGTTATTCAGGAAAAAGTAGCGGCCATGTTAAAGCTGGTAAACTTAAAAGGCTATGAAAAACGGCCCATCACTTCTTTGTCTGGCGGCCAGCAACAGCGCATCGCCATTGCCCGTGCCTTGGTGAACGAGCCGGAAGTGTTGCTTCTGGATGAACCTTTGGGCGCACTGGATTTAAAGCTGCGGCAAGACATGCAGATAGAGCTTAAAAACATGCAAATGAAGCTGGGCATCACCTTTGTTTATGTTACCCATGACCAGGAAGAAGCCCTCACCATGTCGGACACCATTGCCGTCATGCACAACGGAATCATTCAGCAAATTGGTTCCCCGGAAGACATTTACAACGAGCCTAAAAACGCATTTGTGGCGGATTTCATTGGGGAAAGCAACATTCTGGACGGGGTCATGCCGGAAGATTATTTGGTGCATTTTGGCGGCGGTAAATTTAAGTGTGTGGACAAAGGCTTTGCACCGGGGGAAAGCGTGGATGTGGTTATTCGCCCGGAAGATGTGGACTTGGTTTCGGAAGACAACGCCCCAATTAAAGGCGTGGTTAAAAACGTTACCTTTAAAGGCGTGCACTATGAAATGCTGATTGAAGCAGGCAACACCACGTGGAAAGTGCACAGCACCGTGCTTTCTCCTGCCGGGCAAGCGGTGGGCATCTATGTGAAGCCAGACCTTATCCATATCATGAAAAAGGCGGTGACCAGCCCATGAATAAAGCCGTAGCCTATCCTTACCTGGTATGGATGGTGCTTTTTACGTTGGTGCCTTTGGTGCTGGTGTTAACTTATGCATTGACTGTGGCTAGCCCCGACGGGGGACTGGCCTTTACCCTTGTACATGTAAAACGTGCCTTTGAACCGTTGTACATCAATGTGATGTGGCGGTCAGTGGTTTTGGCGTTTTTTGCCACGCTCATTTGTTTGTTGCTGGGGTACCCGGCCGCATACATTATGGCAGACCGTAAGCTGGATACACGCTCCACTTTAATGTTTTTATTTTTGGTGCCCATGTGGATGAACTTTCTATTGCGCACCTATTCCTGGCTGACCATTCTGGAGCAAAACGGTTTGATTAATACGTTGTTGGCCAGCGTTGGGCTACCCAAGCTTAATTTTCTATACACCCCCCAAGCCGTGGTGCTGGGTATGGTGTATAACTTTTTGCCTTTTATGATTTTGCCCATTTACACGGTGCTTAAAAAAATGGATTTAAGCTTGGTAGAAGCCGCCCAGGATTTAGGCGCCCACCACGGCCAAGTGTTTTGGCGGGTGGTGTTACCTTTAAGCATCCCTGGAGTACTTTCCGGGGTGAGCATGGTGTTTATGCCTGCCGTTACCACCTTTATCATTCCAAACCTTTTAGGGGGCGGCAAAGAACTGCTTATTGGCAGCCTTATTGAGCAGCAATTTTTAAGGGTAGGGGACTGGCATTTTGGTTCTGCCTTGTCCATCGTGCTGATGGTGATGATTTTAATTTCTATGGCTTTTATGAATGCGGTTGACCAAAACGGGGAAGGGGGCGGCTTGTTTTGAAATGGTTAAAACAGTGCTATTTAGGGCTGATTTTTCTGTTTTTGTATGCCCCCATTGGTGTGCTGATGGTGCTTTCCTTTAATGAAAGCAAATCTAGGGCCAACTGGACGGGCTTTTCCCTTAAATGGTACAGAGAACTGTTCCAGGACCCCAGCATCATGAAAGCTTTGTACTATACAGTGCTCATTGCTTTTTTGTCTTCATTAATTGCAACCATTTTGGGTACAATGGCTGCTGTAGGCATTAATAAAATGAATAAAGTCACCAGAACCACCGTTTTAAATGTGACCAATCTGCCCGTGTTGAACCCGGACATTGTTACAGGGGTTTCTTTGATGATTTTATATATTTTTGTGTTTTCCATACTGAAAGCGGGGCAGCTGGGTTTCACCACCTTGCTTTTGTCTCACATTGCTTTTAATGTGCCGTATGTCATTCTGTCCATCCTGCCACGTTTACGGCGGCTGGATAAAAACTTGTATGAAGCGGCGCTGGATTTAGGGGCAACACCCATTTTTGCTTTTTTCCGCATTATTTTGCCGGAGATTGCGCCGGGCATTTTGTCTGGGGCATTGTTGGCCTTTACGTTGTCTATAGATGATTTTGTCATTAGCTTTTTCACCACAGGCTCTGGTGTAAGCAACTTGTCCATCATCATTTACTCTATGGCACGCCGGGGCATTAACCCTAAAATTAACGCCTTATCCACCATTATGTTTCTTGTGGTGCTGCTCATGCTCTATGTGGTTAACCGCATGGATCCTTCAGGCAAACCACAACAAAATCAGCGGTAATAATTGATAAAAACGTTTGTTTTTATATTGAAAGAATCTTTTAGGAGGAATCGTATTGAAAAGAAAACTGACGATGCAAAAAGTACAAGGTGCGCTAACGGCCTTGGCTGTGGCCTTGTCCTTGGCGGCCTGTGGTACAAGCGCAGGCACAACTGCCGGCCAGCAAACATCTGGCGGCGGAACCATTAGCGTGTATAACTGGGGCGATTACATTGACGAATCCCTGTTGGCAGAATTTGAAGCCCAAACGGGAATAACCGTCATTTACGATACCTTTGCCACCAATGAAGACATGTACACCAAGCTGAAAAACGGTGGGGCCAGCTACGACATTGCCATTCCTTCAGACTACATGATTGAAAAGATGATTAAAGAAGACATGCTGGAGGAAATAGACTTTAACAACATTCCCAACTACAAAAACATTGATGCCCGTTTCACCACCATGCCTTACGACCCAGACAGCAAGTATTCTGTGCCGTATATGTGGGGCACCCTGGGCATTTTATACAACACCACCATGGTGGATGAGCCCGTGGACAGCTGGGACATTTTATGGAATGAAAAGTACAACCAGCAAATATTTATGTATGACAGTATGCGTGATGCTATGACCGCACCGCTGAAAAAAATGGGTTACTCCTTGAACAGCACAGACATTGCCCAGCTTGAAGAAGCAAAGGCGCTGTTGATTGAGCAAAAGCCTTTGGTGCAAGCCTATGTAGGGGACTTGGTTAAAGACAAAATGATTGGCGGCGAAGGTGCGCTGGCCATTGTGTACTCCGGTGATGCGGTGTACTGCATGGAAGAAAACCCAGACTTGGCTTATGCCGTTCCCAAAGAAGGCAGCAATGTGTGGTGTGACGCCATTGTCATTCCGAAAGGCGCCAAAAACAAAGCCGGAGCAGAAGCGTTCATCAACTTCCTTTGCGAAGGGGAAGCCGCTTTGGCCAACACAGAATACATTGGCTTTTCCACCGTTAACCAAGAAGCTTACAAAATGTTGCCGGAAGAACAACAACAAGACCCAGTCTACTGGCCTTCCGATGCTGTGTATGAAAACTGCGAAGTTTTCCTGGATGTAGGTGACGCTTTGAAAGAATACGACCGCATTTGGACGGAAATTTTGGTTAGCCAATAAAGGAGATTACAATGAAAATTGTGGCCATTGAAGGCATAGACGGCTCTGGAAAAACGCTGCAATTAAGTCTTTTGGAACAGCGGCTGCAAATGGCGGGTAAAAACTATAAAACACTATCCTTCCCACAGTATGACCGGTTTTTTGGCAAGGAAATTGGTGCCATGCTTTCCGGGCATGGTCCGGTGCGGGCAGATGAAGCGGATGCAAAGTCCATGGCGTTGTGGTACGCCATGGACCGTTGGGAAGCTTTTAAACAGCTGGATACTACCGGGGTGGATGTGTTGCTTTTAAACCGCTACACCTTGTCTAACGCCGTGTACCAAAGTTTGCGTGCCGCCGAAGGTGATATTGAAAAACAAGCCGCTTTTGCCCAATGGGTATTGGAACTGGAGCATGAGGTTCTGGGCTTGCCCAAGCCACAGCAATATATTTTGCTGGACGTAAGCCATACCCTTTCAAAGCAAAATGTGGCCAAAAAAGGCTACAGGGAGTATACCGGCGACGATGCCCCTGACGTTTACGAACAAAAACAAGACTTTTTGGCACAAGTGCGCCAGGTGTATTTGCACCTGGCTGAAACTTTAGGAAACATACACACCATTGCTTGCACGAAAAACAACGCTATGAAACCCCCAGAGGATATTGCAGAAAGCATATGGAAAGTAATATAATGGTAACCAATCATTTATTATTAAGGAGGGCTTCACATGACAAAACGCTATGAAGACAAAGCCTGGCAAAAGCAAATGACCCTTCGGCTGGACTATAACAACATGATGCGGGAGACCGTGGGTACCGATGGCTTTAGCCCGGAAGATTTCAAGGCCATGGATGAAAAGCTTGCAAAAGCCAATCAAGCCATGGTGGACAAACGTGCGGCCGGAAAAATGGATTGGCGTGATTTGCCCCACAACCAGGCAGACGTGGTGAAAGACATGCTGGCCTATGTGACAGACATGAAGGACGAGATTGAAGCATTTGTGGTGCTGGGCATTGGGGGTTCCGCTTTAGGCCCTATGGCGGTGCAGCAAGCTTTAAACCACCCTTATTACAATGAACAGCCACGGGAGAAGCGGGGCGGCTACCCCAAGCTTTACATTGCAGACAACGTAGACCCGGAACGGCTGGTGTATTTGTTTGACACCATCGACATCACCAAGTCTTTGTTTAACGTTATTTCCAAATCCGGCAGCACCTCGGAAACAATGTCTCAGTTTATGATTATTAAAACACTGCTGGAAGAAAAACTGGGCGCAGAGGAAGCCAAAAAGCACATCGTATGCACCACAGACTGTGCAAAAGGCAACTTAATTAAAATTGCCCAAGAAGAAGGCTATAAAACATTCATCATTCCTTCCGGGGTGGGGGGACGTTTTTCAGAGCTTTGCCCAGTGGGCTTACTGCCTGCGGCTTTTTGCGGCATTGACATTGAAGAAATGCTGGCTGGGGCAGCTTATATGGATGCCTGCTGCCAAAACCAAAATGTGGGCCAAAACCCCGCTGCTATGTTCGCCTTGCTAAATGTGCTGGGCATGGAACAAGGCAAAAACATGGTGGTGATGATGCCTTACGCCGATTCCTTGAAATACATGTCCGACTGGTTTGCACAGCTTTGGGCAGAGTCTTTGGGCAAAAAGCTGGACAACGAAGGCAATGCTGTATACGTTGGCCCTACGCCGGTGAAGGCTTTGGGTGTGACAGACCAGCATTCCCAGGTGCAGCTTTATGTGGAAGGCCCTCGGGACAAAATGGTTGTTTTCGTTGGGGTGGACAATTTCCGTGAAACCATTACCATTCCTAAAATTTATGAAGACATGCCCAGCCTGGGCTTTTTAGGGGGAGCTACCCATAACCGGCTCATTCAAGTGGAGCAGATGTCTACGGAATATGCCCTGCTTTCCGCCGGAAAGGTGAACATGACCCTCACCCTGCCGGAAGTAAACGCCTTCACCGTAGGCCAGTTACTCTATATGCTGGAAGTGGCCACCGCTTACGCCGGGGAATTAATGAACATTAACGCTTTTGACCAACCGGGGGTAGAGGAAGGCAAAAATGCCACCTATGCCATGTTTGGCCGCCCAGGTTATGAAGAAAAGAAGAAAGAGCTGGACAGCCGCCCGCAGAAAAATCAAAGCTATATTATATAGAAGTGAAGCATATGCACGATAAACTAAAAGCAATGATTGAAGATGCTTCAAATATTGTGTTCTTTGGGGGTGCCGGGGTGTCTACAGAAAGTGGCATCCCGGATTTTCGCAGTCAAGACGGGCTGTATGCCCAAAAGTACGCCTATCCCCCGGAAACCATGCTGTCCCACAGCTTTTTCATGAACCATACCAAAGCATTTTTTGACTTTTACCGGGACAAAATGCTGTACTTGGACGCTAAGCCAAACAAGGCGCACCTGGCGCTGGCTGGTTTAGAAGAAGCAGGGAAGCTAAAAGCTATCATTACCCAAAACATTGACGGGCTGCACCAAATGGCGGGCAGTCAGCGTGTGCTGGAGCTTCATGGCTCCGTCCACCGCAATTATTGCATGGACTGCCGCAAATTTTACGGCATTGAAGCCATCACGGAAAGCCAAGGTGTGCCCGGGTGTAGTTGCGGGGGCATCATCAAGCCGGATGTGGTGCTTTATGAAGAAGGGCTGGATGCCCACACGTTAGAAGAAGCGGTGTCTTATATAGCTAAGGCCGATGTGCTGCTGGTGGGGGGAACGTCCTTAAAAGTTTACCCAGCTGCAGGGCTCATCCGCTACTATACAGGTAACAAGCTAGTGCTCATTAATAAGTCGGAAACCCCGTATGACCATGAGGCCGATTTGGTGATTCACGACAGCATAGGAGCGGTTTTGGGGGATTAAGAAGAACCTACCAGTTCTGAGAACGGAGGATTTTATGAAAAAGATCGTCTGTACCCTTTTGGCAGTTCTGCTTTGGGTGAACACCCTGTCCGCCCAGTCTTTTGAAACTGTTTTACTCATGCAAATTGACAACCCAGTGATGTTTCTGGTAAACGCAAGCGGTGAAAAGCAAATTGAAAGCCCTGCACCGCCGTTTATTCAAAACGGGGTGACATTGCTGCCCATTCGGGCTGTGTCGGAACTTTTTGGCGCAGAAGTGACATGGCAGGAAACAGATAAACAAATAACCATCACCCAAAAAGGGACAGCCATCAACATGTGGGTGGGCAAATCAGGGGCTACTGTGAACGGACAGCCTGTAGACATGCCAAGCCCCCCTGTGATTGTGAACGGTACCACCATGGTGCCGGTGCGCTTTGTGGCCGAAAGCCTTCGGCTTACTGTATCATTTCTTGATGAATTGCGCACGGTGGTTATTAGTGAAAGTGCGGTAAGCTCGGATGTGGTCAACGGGTTTGAGTGCGTGGCGTTCTACCGTGATGCATTGAAACAGAACACGGCAAAGCCAACACAGCCAGCCAGTGGTTCAGGGGTTGCTTTTAGCACCCGTTCTGTGGCCACTTCCAGCGGGAATGTTTCCGCAGATGTAATCACCGTGGATTTAAGCAGCGGGGTGAAGGTGAAAACGGTGCTGGTGGACAATGCTTTAAACCACACCGCCTCCTTCAAGGACATCGTGGCCACCTACAAACCTTTAGCTGCGGTGAACGGCAACTTCTTTAACGCCTATGATGCCATTCAAGACCCTGTGGGTACGGTAATGGTGAACGGCAACATCCTCTATGGTTCCTCCGGCTTAACCAGCCTGGGCATTACCCAAAGTGGTACGGCAATCATCGGCACACCCGGCATTTTTACAGAGGTATACACCGTAGGCAGCGGGGACAGCAAAGTGTACACCGCCTTTGAGGTAAACGTGTTCAGCCAGGCCGGTGAACAAGCTGTGCTGTACACCCCAGCACGGGGCACATCGGTGCCCATTACTGCCGGGGGCAGTGTGATGGTGGTGGACAACAATGCCATCACAGGCTATTACGATGTGAACCCAGGAGATACGGCTAACATTCCCTCTAACGGCTACATTGTATTCTTTTCTTACCCCGTCATCAATTCCGGTTATTTCAGCGTGCCGGAAATCGGCCGCCAAGTGGCTGTGCGTTACCGGTTGTTTACAGACAACGGGGAACCTTTTCCAATGGAAGGGGTGCAGCAGATGGTGTCCGGCTCACCCCGGCTTGTAAAGCAGGGAGCCATTGACAATACCCCCCTAGTGGGCGGATTTGCCGGTGACAGTCGGTTTACAGCCAATTCTGCACCCAGAACAGCTGTGGGCATTACGTCCGATGGCAAACTGCTTTTGGTTGGGGCCAACTGCACCATAGACACATTAAAAGAAGTGATGCTGGGGTTGGGGGCTACGGAAGCTTTCAATCTAGACGGTGGCGCTTCCAACGCCATGTATGCAGAAGGCCGGTTTATTCGCCAGCCCGGCCGTAACTTAACCAGTGTGCTCATGGTCACTGCGGAATAATGTAAACAACAAAAATTCCCGGCAACCTTTATGATTAAGGTTGCCGGGAATTTTTATTGTTTATTTACTAACCGCCACAGCCTGCCTGCCCATTTGCACCCAAGCTTCAATGAAACCAGTTTTAGGGGCTTTTGTGGCATTGCCCAGGGGGTCGTTGAAATACACGAAATGCGCATCATACCCCGTAATGACCACTGCATGTTCTTGGTAAGTGGTGCGCACCTCTCCGGTGTCTGACTGCCAAGTCACAAAAGCAGACTCGGGAAGTTTGGCATAGGTGGCGTTGGTGATGACCCAAACAGGGGAATCGTTGTTAATGAAAGCCAGCAGGTCTTCAAATTCACAGCCGGTTAAGTCCACCGCTGAATTGGGGAAATATTGGGTTAATAAGGCGTGAATAGGCTTATGATACACCCCAAACCCTGGCACTCTAGGGCTATCGGAAGTCATTTCCCCCACAAACCCCACGTTAGGGTTTCCCCAATACACCTGGCCATTTTTTTCCTCTAGGGGGGCAGGGTCTTTGGCAACGGCTTCTGCCAACTCCATTTTGTCCACGGTTACCCCACAGTAATTGATAACCATGGCCAGGCTGGTCACTTCACAGCCTTTGGGCAGTTCCGGCCGCTGCATCATCAAGGGTACCCCGTGGATTTGATGGGCCGTTTGCTGTTGGTCGCTGGCCCAAATAAGGGTGTGGTTTTTGCGGTAATAAATGTAGGCGCCGGGCTCTGGTGCAGTTTTGGCAAAGGCAACGGCCTGGGCGAATGTATCAAATTCTGTGTAGTGGGATTTATCTAAGAAAACCGAAAAAGACGGGTAATTGTCCCACAGCCATTCCGATGCATTCTGTTCCTTAATGGCCGCCCGTTGTTTGTTCCGGGCAAAGGTAAGCGCATCTCCATACACATTAAATTCAGCGGCAAAACTGCTGTCTACGTACACTTCATAAATGACAGGCTGGGGAGAAGGGGTGGCCGTGGCGGGGTTTTCTATTGTGAAAGGTACTACAGGAATGTGGGCCATTTTTAATATCTCTGTAAATTGTTTTTTGAACACAAAACCAGCCAAAAAAGTAACCCCAATGGCAATGAGCAATGTCACTATACATAAAACTGCAATGATTTTTTTCATGCTAACCTCTTGTGTACCGGATAAAACAGCCTGTTAAGCAATGGACTTAACAGGCTGTTCAACTTTATCTTATTTTATTTCAAATTGTAAAATTCGTCAACCCTTAATAGGGTGAGCAGTAGAAAGACTCAATCAGGTCTAAATCGAAGCCGGTGTACGACCAGCCAAACCGGGTCCAGCGGTAGCCGGAAATGGAACGCCTGCCCACATAGGTGGGGTACATCCAAAACGCCTGCCCGTTGACCAGCCACACGTAGGTGTAATGGTACAGGCAATTGCGTATGGCTCCTGGGTCCACCGCATAAAAGCTGGGGCGTTCCCTTGGAATGGCACTTGGTGGCGGCCCAGGAGGTCTTGCGCCTGGGTTATAGCCATCAGGGGGGGGCCAGCCGGGGCTTGGTGGAGGAGGAGGCGGCGGTGGAAAGCCACCCGGTCTGTGGTCTGGCCTTGGTGGTGGTGGAGGTGGTGGTGGGAAACCACCCGGTCTGTGGTCTGGCCTTGGCGGTGGAGGTGGCGGCGGGAATCCTCCTGGCCTTGGTGGCGGTGGTGGGGGTGGAAATCCCCCTGGCCTATTGTCTGGCCCTGGCCCTGGTGGAGGCGGAGGTGGTGGAAATCCCCCTGGTCTGTTGTCTGGCCTTGGAGGCGGCGGGAAGCCACCTGGCCGATTTCCTGGCCCTGGCCCTGCCCCTGGTGGCGGATATGGGCCCCCAGGCCGCATACCTGGAGCTGGCCCGATGGCAACTTCATTGTCCGGCGCAGGCTCAGGTATTTGCTGGCCACCTTCATATTGTTCTGCATTGATCGCGTTGGCATTCAACTTGTCATCTTGTCCCTTGGGATGCGGATGATAGGGGTACATGCAATCACTCCTGCAAACAGCTGTAATTTATATATGATATGCAAAAGTGACAGGATTGGAAACAGCCGAATGTTTTAGCACCTTTTTACCCTTGTAAACCGGATGTTTCCATGCTATCATCACCATATCAATTAAAAGAGGATGGCTTATGATTATTGGCATTGGTACAGACATGATAGAGATTGCCCGCATTGTGCGTGCATTAGAAAGAGAAGGTTTTGCCCATAAAGTGTTTACCGCCCAAGAACTGTCGTGGGGGCGGCGTACATCTTTTGGGGAGCACTTGGCAGGCCTTTTTGCGGCAAAGGAAGCGGTGTCTAAAGCGCTGGGTGTAGGGTTTTCCGGGTTCTGGCCCACAGACATTGAAATAGACCATAACCCAGAGGGAAAGCCACTTGTGCTTCTGCACGGCAAAGCGCAGGATACGGCCGCATCCCTTGGGGTTACACACATGCACATCAGCATCAGCCACAACCGAACCATGGCTGTGGCCTATGCCGTTGCGGAAGGAAGGGATAACGTTTGAAACTGGTTTCCTCACATGAAATGCAAGCCATGGAAGCCATCGCCATAGAGCAAGTGGGCATTCCGGCCATTGTACTGATGGAAAACGCTGCATTGGCCGTCACCCGGCATGTGCTTAAAGCGCTGGCTGGGTATGAGGCTCCAAAAGCTGTGATTGTTGCCGGCAAAGGGGGCAATGGGGGAGATGGGCTGGCTGTGGCCAGGCATTTGCATAACCAAGGTGTGGCTGTGTCTGTCATTTTTATGGGGGATGCAGAAGAAGCTGCCCCCAATACCCGCATCCATTATACAGTGGCCAAAAATTTGAATATCCCCATCTTACCCATGGCAGGAGAGAACAGTGATTGGGAGGTAGCCCAGCAATGGCTGGCCGAAAGCCACGTGGTGGTGGATGCCATGCTGGGGTTTGGCATGAACAAGCCCTTAAACGGGCCTATGGCGCAGATGGTGCAGTGCATCAACGCCCAACACAAGCACGTGGTGGCCATCGACTTGCCCACCGGCATTTGTGCAGACGATGGACGGGTGCTAGGTTGTGGCGTTCATGCTAAACAAACGGTTACTTTTGGGTATGGCAAAGTGGGGTTATATGCTTATCCCGGGGCACATTACGCCGGAGAAGTGTTGGTAGAGGACATTGGTCTGCCCCCAGTTGTTGCCAATGTGCCGGTGGCAGGGTGTACGCTCACATTGGAAGAAGCCAAAACATTGCTTCCCCTGCGGCCCAACCGCTCCAATAAAGGCACCTATGGCAAGTTGTTTGTGCTAGCGGGCTGTGACCACATGCCGGGAGCAGCAACCATGGCTGTAGCCGCAGCCTACAAAGGCGGGGCAGGTTTGGTGCGGGGCTGTGTCACTGTAAAAGTGGCTTCCGTGCTACACCAGCGAGTGCCGGATGCTGTCACCACCATTTTGCCGGATGCACAAGGTTTTTTAACAGAAGAAGGCGCACAGCTTTTGCAAAGGGAACTGCCTAGCGCCAGTGCCCTTGTGCTGGGGCCGGGGCTTGGCAGTGGGGAAGGGGTTCAAGACTTTGTAAAGCTTGTTTTGGCAGCATCGGAAAGGCCCATGGTCATTGATGCTGACGGGCTGAACGCTTTAGGCCAAGAACCCGCCATGCTGAAACAACTGAAAGCCCAGGCAGTGGTGACCCCCCATCCCGGAGAAATGAGCCGCTTAACCGGCTTGCCCATCCAAGACATCATGGCTTGCCCGGTGCAGGCTGCACGCACTTTTGCCCAAAAATACGGGGTGGTTACTCTGCTGAAAGATGCCCACACCATCGTGGCTAACCCAGACGGACAATTTTTTGTGAACACCACAGGCACTCCCGCCATGGCCAAAGCGGGTGGGGGAGATATATTGGCCGGGGTAATTGGTGCTTTTCTGGCACAAGGGGTTGAAACCTTTGATGCTGCACGGTTGGCAGCTTTTATGCTTGGTTTGGCGGGAGAAGCCGCAGCCAAAAAGCTGGGGTTATATAGTGTGGGGGCGTGGGACATTCTGGAAGCGTTACCATATGTTTTTCAAAAATTAAGCTGATAAGAAAGGAAGATGCACATGCAATACGTGCGGTTTATAGACAATAAAAAAAGCCATTACGGCCTTTTGGAAGGAGATGTTATTACAGAGATTTCCAATAATTTTTTAGGAGACTATACAAAAACTTCGGAACACTACAAGCTGGAAGATGTGACCTTGCTATGCCCCACCCAGCCTTCCAAAGTGGTGTGCGTGGGGCTGAATTATATGGAGCATATTAAAGAACTGGGCCATGAGAAACCCAGCGAGCCAGTCATCTTTTTAAAGCCCCCCACCGCCTGTATTGCCCATGGAGAAACCATTGTGCTGCCCCCCGGCTGCAAACGGGTAGACTTTGAAGGGGAGCTGGCGGTGGTTATTGGTCAAACCTGTAAAAATGTGACACCAGAAGCCGCCGGGCAATACATTTTAGGCTACAGCTGCATCAACGACGTGTCCGCCAGAGATTTTCAACAAAAAGATGGCCAATGGGCCAGAGCCAAAGGTTTTGACACATTTTGCCCCTACGGGCCATGGATCACACCTTTGGACACACCCACTGGCCAAGACATAGCATTGGCAGTACGTACCTACTTAAACAACACCCTCATGCAAGACGGCAATACAAAGGATATGCTTTTTGACCCCTTTTACCTGGTGAGTTTTATTTCCCGGGTAATGACCCTTCTGCCCGGAGACGTCATTGCCACGGGCACGCCCATGGGGGTTGCCCCATTGGCGGCCGGTGACGTTGTAGAAATAGACATAGAGCAGGTAGGGCGCTTAAGAAATGTGGTACAATCGACCCAATAATTAAGAACCTGTATTCAATAAGCTGTTACCCGCCTTTGAAGCGATTATTCCGCCATTCTTTGTTGTGGCGGCTTGCCATAATGCTTCTATTATGTCCGCGCCGCCACGCCTAAAATGGCGAAAAATCGCTGTTTCAAATTCGGGCAACCCATTGTTGAATACAGGTTCTAATTCCCGATATCAAAAATTGATGCATACTTCTTTTTATAAACATTAAATTTTTGAATAAAATCATTGTCCGGGGATTCGCTTATTTTATGTGCCAACGCATGACTTCTGTAGCTGTCGTCTTTTAGCTCTATCACCTGAACCGCCAGGTTAGAGCAATGGTCGGCAATGCGCTCTAAGTTAATGAGCAAATCCCCGAACATCATACCAGCCACCGTTGAACATGAGCCAGATTTCACCCGTTCAATATGGTTGTTGCGCAAAGCACCGCACAGCAAGTCAATCACTTCTTCTAAAGGATCAATGTCTGCGGCATGGGTTATATCTTCGTCTTGATACACTTTAACCGCCATTTCCAAAATGTCTGTGGTGGCGGATGTTAAGCATTTAAGTTCTTCCAGGGCCACGGTTGAAAAAGTGATGTTGTTTTTATCCATTTCCCCAGCAATTTCCATAATGTTTTCTGCGTGGTCTGCAATACGCTCAAAGTCATTAATGGCGTGCAGCAGTTTAGACACATAGCGGCTTTCTGGCAAAGACAACGGTTGCTTGGTAAGCAGAATTAAATAATTGTTCAGCTTGTCTTCCAGCACATCTATGCTGTGCTCCCGAGACTGCAAAACCTCTGCATCTTTTGCAGAGTAACCAAAGATGGCAGATAAAGCCAAATTCACGTTATCTTTGGCCAGCCCGGCCATTTCCATAGCAGTGGCTTGGGAACGGCTAATGGCATAAGAAGGAGAAAGCAAGAAACGTTGGTCCAGGGTGTCTTGTGTGGTGGCTTGAAGCTTGTCCAAGGGCTCGTCTTTTACCGTTAGGCAAGCCAGCCGTTCAAACCATTTTGTAAAGGGTAAAAACAGGATGGTGCAGGATACATTAAAAATGGTGTGAATGATGGCAATTTCCACACTGCTTACAGGATTTTCCCAGAAGGCAAAGCCTATAAACGCTTTGAGGGCGTAGGTGAGAATTAAAAAGATAATGGTACCAATGATATTAAAATACAAATGCACAAAGGCAACCCGTTTGGCGTTCTTGCTGGCCCCAATACAAGAAAGCATGGCCGTGACGCAGGTGCCCACGTTTTGCCCTAAAATAATGGGCACGGCGGAAGAAAAGCTAATGTTTACCGTGGTTGCCAGCGCCTGCAAAATACCCACCGATGCAGATGAAGACTGGATAATGGCTGTAACGGCCATCCCCAATAACACACCGGCAATAGGGTTGCTAAAGAGCACCAGCAGGTTAGCAAACTCTGGGTTACTGCGCAGCGGAGACATGGCGCTGGACATAAAATCCATCCCGTAAATGAGGATGGTAAAGCCAAGTAGTATTTGCCCCACATTCACTTTTTTATCGGACTTTGAAAACAAATAAAGAATAGCCCCAATAATGGCAAAAACTAGAGAGAAGTTTTTAGGCTGAAGAAACATAATCATAGGGTTAGAGCTGGAGAGCCCAGTTAAAGACAAAATCCATGCTGTAACCGTGGTGCCTACGTTGGCCCCCATGATGATGCCTATGGCTTGTGTTAAGCGCATGATGCCTGCATTAACAAAGCCTACCACCATAACCGTGGTGGCAGAGGACGACTGAATAAGGGCTGTGACCACTGCCCCTAAAAATACGCCTTTAATGGGCGTGCTGGAAAAACTCTCCAACCACTTTTCAAGCTTACCGCCTGCAAAACGTTCCAGGCCGTTGCCCATTACTGTCATCCCATACAAGAATAAACCAAGACCGCCAAACAACTTTAAGAGAGAAAATACATCCAACCAGTTCACGTCCTTTAAGATTTACGCACTTTTTCACTTATCATTTTATAGGCAAAATATCCATTTGTCCAGACCAAGAAGGTAATATTGTCAAAATAACTAAAAAGCCTTGTGGTTTGCCCTCGAACATTGTCATATAATGGAAGAGAAAATAAAAGTAGCCAAACTTCATGAGTTATGCTATTGTATCCCATAGACCCATGTTTTAGGCAGTGTTTGAAAATTCATGAAATGGGTTTTCAAGCATACCCTAATTAACACTTTTTTACTGGAGGTTTGCAATGAAAATAGGTTCTCATGTATCCTTATCCGGCGGGCTGCTGGGCGCAGCAAAAGAAGCCGTTTCTTACGGTGCAAGCACGTTTATGGTGTATACTGGTGCGCCTCAAAACACCCGGCGTTCCCCGGTAGAAAAATTAAAAATACCCGAAGGCTGGGCCTTTATGAAAGAAAACGGCATTGATGAAATTGTTATCCATGCCCCATACATCATCAACATGGCCTCCTTCAAAGCCGATACCTTTGATTTAGCTAAAAGTTTTCTGGCCCAGGAAATTGAACGCACGGCTGCATTTGGGGCAAAACTTTTGGTGATGCACCCGGGTTCCTTTACGGAAAAAGATGTGGAATATGGCATCAACCGCATTGCAGAAGGGCTGAATGCCGTATTAACCCCAGACACCCCTGTGGACATTTGCCTTGAAACAATGGCGGGCAAAGGCTCTGAAGTGGGCAGAAGTTTTGAGGAATTGAAAGCCATTATAGATAAGGTGGAGCAAAAGGATAAAATTAAAATATGCTTTGATACCTGCCATACCCATGATGCTGGTTACGACATTGTGGGAGACTTAGATGGAGTTATGGAACAATTTGACAAAATTTTGGGGTTAGATTTGTTAAAAGTGTTTCATTTAAATGGTTCCCTAAACCCACGGGGGGCACGCAAAGACCGCCATGCCAACCTGGGTGCCCAAGCAGACAACCCCAAAGGTATAGACCACATTGGTTTTGAGGCCATTCACCGGCTGGTGCATTCGCCCTATGCCGCAAATCGGCTGCTGGTTTTGGAAACCCCCTGGCTGGATGATAAAACAAACTTATATAAGGAAGAAATTGCCATGCTAAGAGGTGGCGGAGTTGCATAAGCAAACGGTATTGGTCACCGGCTCTTCTCGGGGCATTGGCCGGGCCATTGGGGAAACCTTTGCCGCCCAAGGCCACCGTGTGGTGTTTAACTGCAACAAAAGCACAGAAGCAATGAACACCCTGGTGGCTAGGCTGCAAAAAGAAGGCTTGTCTGTGATGGGCGTTCAGGCGGATGTTTCAGACCCAGTGCAGGTGGAAAGAATGTTTAAGGACATTAGCCAAAACTTTGGGCCGGTGGAAGTGCTGGTTAACAATGCTGGGGAAAGCTTTGTGGGGTTGCTCACCGATATGGAGCCCCATCAATGGCAACGATTGCTGGCCGTGAACTTAACCTCCGCCATAAACTGTGCCTACGGTGCGGTACCTGCCATGGTAGCCGCCCAACAAGGGGCCATTATTAATATTTCTTCTGTGTGGGGCAGGGTAGGGGCTTCCTGTGAAGCTGTGTATTCGGCTGCCAAAGGGGGTATGGATGCTTTCACCAAGGCACTGGCCAAAGAGTTGGCCCCAAGCAACATCCGAGTGAACGCCGTGGCTTGCGGTGTGATTGAAACATCCATGAACCAGTGGCTTAACACCGAAGAAGCAGACGAACTGAAAAAAGAAATCCCCCTGGGCTGTTTTGGCACTATGGACGAAGTGGCCCAAACGGTGGCCTTTCTAGCATCGGAACAGGCGGCGTATATCACCGGGCAAATCATCGGGGTGGACGGCGGCTTTTATATATAAGAACCTGTATTCAATTGAAGGAAATTGGAAATTGGAGATTGGAGATTGAATTTATGCTTACCATGCAATGGTTCATGGGTTGTCAAGATGATTTATCCGACGCCTACGCCGTAAGAAAGCAAGTGTTTACAGATGAACAAGGGGTTGACCCCAAATATGACATAGATGGCACAGACAAAGAATCCTTTTTATTGGTGGCTTATGAAGAAGAAAAAGTCCCAATTGCAACGGGCCGGCTTTACATCCACGGGGAAGATGTGTTCATCGGCCGTGTGGCTGTATTAAAGTCTTTCCGGGGCAAAGGCATTGGGGACTTCATCATGCGCTTGCTTATGCAACAGGCGGCAGAGATGGGCTATGAAACCCAAAAGTTAAGCGCCCAGCAAGATGCCAAAATCTTTTATGATAAGCTGGGGTTTGTTACGGTAGGGGAGCCTTATGAAAAGGCAGGGATTCTTCACGTGGACATGGTGCACAATGGAAGCATTCCCCATCTTTGCCCATGCAAGAAAGGGAATTGTCAGAAGTAAACAGTTATGCTACAATTAATTGTCATTTTTATAGATAGAGCCGGAGGACTAGATGCCTGTTTTTGACGTGGTGCTTCACAATATCATTGTTTTGTTTATCTGCATCATTTTTGGGTTTATTGGGGAAAAGACCAAAATTTTAACACCCCAGGTCTGCGGAAACCTCTCCCAGCTGATGTTAAAGGTTACGTTGCCCTGTTCCATATTGGTGTCTATGCAGCGTGCTTTTTCCAAGGCATTTTTTTTAGACAGCATTTTAATGGCTTTCATCAGCACCTTTGTTTTCTTGCTGGGTATGCTGCTGGCTTATATTTTTTGCCGTCTTCTAAAGGTTTCTAAAGAAAAGTGGAGTGTTTTTCTAGTGGCCTTAATGCTGCCTAATGTGATGTACATGGGTGCCCCGGTGATTAGCGCCGTTTTTGGTTCCGATGCTTTATTTTACATAGCCATTGCCAACATTCCGTTTAACATACTGGCTTTTACGTTATGCATCAAATTGCTGGCCAAAAATCAGGCTCAGCCCCACGTGCATGGCGATTGGAAAAGTGTGGCGTTAAACCCGGCGGTGAATTGTGCTGTGGTGGGCATGCTGTTCTTTTTAACGTCCATTAAGCTGCCTGCAGCCGTGAATGATGGGTTGTCTTTAATGGGCTCTATGACCACGCCCACAGCCATGCTCATCATTGGTGCAGTATTGGCCAGAAACGATATGCGGCTCTTTTTAAAAGACATCATGATATACCCGTTTGTTCTGCTTAAGCTGGTGGTGCTGCCTTTTATCATTTTTATGGTTTGCAAACTGTTTTTGCAGCCCGGCCTGCTTTTTGGGGTTATCTATTTGGTGGCGGCTATGCCTTGCGGCACCATGACGGTTATTTTGGTTTCACAATACGGCGGGGATGAAGGGTTGGCCTCTCGGATGGTGTGCGTATCCACGCTGTTTTCAATTATCACCATCCCCATGATGTCTTTGCTGCTATGAATAAGGGCTTGGTTACTATAGAATAAAGGGTTTGAAAGGAAGACAGGTTATGCTTGAAGAAATAAAGCGCAGGCCTCTGCGTTTAGGAGAGTTGTTCAATTTTTCTTTTTATGTGTTCAGAAAAAACTTTTTGTACATTTTGGCCATTAGCCTTTTTGTTTATGTTCCATACAACATTATTATTGAACTGTTTCCGCAATATTTCTTGTTAAGCCCGCAAGAACTTTTAACCCAGGACATGAACAGTTCTCTGTTGCCTATGGCCATGCTCCTTTGCGTGAATGCCACTTTCGTGCCTTTGGCCATGGCGGGTTATACGGCCATTTGCAAGCTAATGGCAGAAGAAACTCCAGTCAGTCTGCCGGCCATTATGGACCATTCCTTGCAAAAATGGTACCGGCTTGTTTTCACTTTCCTCTTGATGAACGTGCTTATATTGCTCAGCGCACCCTTGCTTGTGCTTCCTGCATACCTGGCGGTTATTTTTGCTTTTTATACATGCATCGTAGCAGTTACGGATGAATGGGGTTTGCGTGCGCTTTTGCTCAGCAGAAAGCTGGTGCACGGGCGCTGGTGGCGCACGGCGGGAATGAGCGTATTAACCAGCCTGTTAAGCACCCTTTTAAACATCGGCCTAGGCCTTGCGTTTAGCACCTCAATAGGCACACAACCCATTGGCTTAATGCTGGCCATAGCCTATCGGGTGATTGTGCTTACCGTGCTAAGTTATTTTCACATTATTTTTATATTGTATTTTTTCAATATTTTTTATCTGACAAAGACCAATAAATCCACGGCGGTGCCCTCATGAGTTTTGCATTTATATCCAGAGAAAATAAGGCATTTATAAAAAGGCTTACGGTTTTGGCTTTTCCCATTATTATACAAGAGTTGATTAACAATGGCTCCCTTGTGGTTATTTCAATGATTGTGGGGTTGTTGGGGTTACATGCTATTACGGCGGTGGGCATTGCCAACCAGGTTTATTTTCTGTTTTATATGTTTTGCTTTGGCATCAACACCAGTGCCGCTGTGCTTATGGCCCAGTTTTGGGGCAAGGGGGATGTTAAAAATATTTATAAAACCATGGGCCTTGCTTTTATTGGGGGCTTTATATGCGCCACCTTGTTCACCGTCGTGGCCACTGTTTTCCCCGAACAGGTGATGCTGTTTTTTTCCGATAAAGACCCGCAAGTGGTTGCGCTGGGCATCCAGTATTTGCAGATGGTGTTTTTAAGCTATTTCCTAATTGCTGTGAATGAAACGCTTAAATATTCCCTGCGCAGCATCGGGCAAACCAAAATACCCGTGTTTTCCACCGTTGTAAACTTGCTGGCCTGTACAGCCCTAACGTTTTTGTTTACCCAATGGTTTCATTTAGGGGTACAAGGGGCAGCTCTTGCCATTATACTGGCACGTTTAGCGGAAATGGTGACCCAGGTGTTCCTCATTTTTAAATTGCGCTTACCCTTGGCCACCACCATTAAAAATTATTTTTCAGCCACCAAGGGCTTTACCCAGGAGTTTCTAAAAATGTCAACACCCATCATTATGAATGAGGTGATGTGGGGGTTAGGCACGGTGCTGTACATATACGCCTATAAATTTACTGGCCTTCATGGCCTGGGCGCAGTGGAAATTTCCCAGAGCATTGTCAATTTGTTTATGGTGCTGGGGCGGGCGCTGGGCAGCGGTAGTGGCATCATCATTGCCAACACCCTGGGTGCCGGCGAGATTGACTTGGCCAAAACATATTCCAGGAAAGCCATGTTTTTTGTGGGTGTGGTAAGCATCGGGATGGCCCTTATGCTGGTGCTTCTGTCTCCGGCCATTATCAATGTGTATGATGTGCCAGAAATTGTAAAAACTTACACGTACCGCATTTTGCTTGTGGTGGCCGCCAGCATGTTGCTGCGGGCCCTAAACTACACCATGGTGGTGGGTATTTTGCGCAGCGGCGGGGACACCGTGTTTTGTTTGCTGGTGGATACCGGCAGTGTATGGCTGGTGGCCTTGCCTTTGGCCTACGTTTGCGCCCGGTTCTTAGGCTTTCCCGTTTATTTCGTAACCTTAGCCATTTGCAGCGAGGAAGTGGTGAAGTTCATTCTTTGCTTTGCACGTACGCTTCGTAATCAATGGGCTAAAAATTTAGTTGCCGATTTGTGAGGATGACACCATGAGTTTTTTGCAGCAATTGCTGATTGTATGCCCCCTGGTATTTTTTGCAGGGCTTATTGATTCTATGGCTGGGGGAGGGGGCATCATTTCCTTGCCCGCTTATGTGGCCGCCGGATTGCCGCCCCATTTGGCTTTGGGTTCCAATAAATTTTCCGCCACTTGGGGGACGTTGTTTTCCACCCTGCGGTTTTTAAAAAAGGGTAGGGTACATTTGAAGGCCGCTTTGTTGGCCGCAGCGGGGGCGCTTGTAGGCTCGGCAGTTGGAAGCAGGTTGGCTTTATTAACCAGTGAAGTTTACTTAAAGGTTATTCTACTGGTGGCTTTGCCCATATTGGCGGTGTTTATTACAACCAACAAAGCACTGGATGGGGAGAAGGAAAGTTCCTTTGTTTTCACGCCTAAAACCGCTTGCATGTCGGCTTTGACTGGTTTGGCCATTGGTGGCTATGACGGCTTTTTCGGCCCCGGCACAGGCACTTTTTTAATATTGGTCTTTCATACCCTGTTGCATTTTGATTTGCTCACTGCTTCCGGCAATGCCAAAGTGGTGAACTTAGCATCAAACACCGCTTCGCTATGTACGTTTCTAATTTCGGGAAACATTGTGTTTGCTTTGGCCATTCCCGCCGCCTTTGCCGGGCTTGCGGGTAACATGCTGGGCTCCCACTTGGCTTTGTCCAAAGGGGTAAAGGCCATTAAACCCGCCTTTGTGGTGGTTTTGTGCCTGCTGCTTTTAAAGGTTGGCTTTGATTTATATGCTTTATTGTAAGTTTTATTGATAGGAAGGAAGGTTTGCATTGAGCCTTGAACAAATAAAAGAACTAAACGATACGTATTTTGCCAATACTGGCCATAGGCGGCGGGTATATTTGCGCACCTATGGCTGCCAGATGAACGTGCACGATTCGGAAAAAATAAAGGGGATGCTGGAACACGCCGGGTATGCCCCTGCCGAGACAGAAAAAGAAGCAGACCTTATTGTATACAACACCTGTTGCGTCCGGGAGAATGCGGAAAACAAAGTGTACGGCCATTTAGGCATTTTAAAGGTTTTAAAGCAAGAAAAGCCGGACTTAAAGATTGTCCTTTGCGGCTGTATGATGCAGCAAGAGCAAGTGGTGGAGCGGCTGATGCAAGCCCACCGCCACGTGGACGTCATTTTCGGCACGTACAACCTGCACAAGCTAGGGGAACTGTTGTTTACCCATTTACAAACCCAAAAGCCGGTCATTGATGTGTGGCAGAAGCAGGATGAAAAATCCTTGGACGACTTGCCCACCGTCAGAGATTTCCCCCACAAAGCCGGGGTGAACATCATGTATGGCTGCAACAACTTCTGTGCCTACTGCATCGTGCCGTATGTGCGTGGCCGGGAAAGAAGCCGCACACCCGAAGACATTGTGGCGGAAATTGAAGCACTGGTGCAGGACGGGGTAAAAGAGGTTTTGCTCTTAGGGCAGAACGTGAATTCCTACGGCCTGGGGCTAGAGGAAAAGATTGACTTCCCCGGATTGCTGCGCAAAGTGGCCGCCATAAAGGGGCTGGAGCGCATTCGGTTTATGACCTCTCACCCCAAAGATTTATCCGACGACCTCATTGATGTGATGGCCCAAAACCACAACGTGTGCAACCATTTGCATTTGCCGGTGCAGTCCGGCAGCAATGCCATGTTAACCGCCATGAACCGGAAGTACACCAGGGAGCACTACTTGGCTTTGCTGGAAAAAGTGCGGGCCAAGGTGCCGAACATGGCCATTACCACAGACATCATTGTAGGCTTCCCCGGGGAATCGGAAGAAGACTTTTTAGATACGCTGCACTTAACACAGGAAGCCCGCTATGCCGGTGCTTTTACGTTTATATATTCTATCCGCACTGGCACCCCTGCCGCCACCATGGGCAATCAGGTGCCGGAGGAGGTAGCCGGGAAACGGCTGACCCAGTTGCTGGATGCCATCAACCCCATTCAACTGGCCTTCAACCAAAGCAAGATTGGGCAAACGCTATCGGTGCTTTTTGATAGCTTTGACAGCGCAAAAGGGGTGGCCACCGGACGCACCATGGACAATTCTCTGGTTCATGTGCCAGGGGACGACAGTTTCGTAGGTCAAATTAAAGACGTTACCATTACCGGATGTAAAACCTTTTACCTTTCCGGTGAAATCAATATGTAAAGGAGCATGGCCATGTCTCACTATTTAGAAGAAGCCCGAAAACTGGGGGAAATGCTTTTAGCCTCCGAGGAATCCAAGCGGCTGGCAGATGCCCGGGCCGCCTTTAACGCCGATGATGATGCCCAGGACAAAATGGCGATGTTTCAATCGTTACAGCACCGCATCATGGAAAAGCTGCGCAAAGAAAACCCCACCGAAGAGGAAAAACGCAATTTAACCCGCCAGCTGCATGAAATGGCTGCACAGCTTCAAAAAGAGCCGGTGGTGGGGGATTTGTTGCAGGCAGACCAGGACTTTAACGCATTGGTGACCCAAGTCATGAACATCATTCGCATGACAGCCGGTGGCCAAGAGGCGGAAGGCGGCTGTGGCAGCGGGTGTTCCGGCAATTGCGGTGGGTGTCATTAATATGAAAAAGCAGGGAAGGGGAGCATTATGGCAACATTAACCCCTATGATGTCACAATATTTTGAAATAAAGAAACAATATGCGGAATGTTTGCTGTTCTTTCGGCTGGGGGATTTTTATGAAATGTTTTTTGATGATGCCCTGGTTGCCAGCAAAGAACTGGATATAACGTTAACCGGACGGGATTGCGGCCAGGCAGAAAGGGCACCCATGTGCGGGGTGCCCTACCATGCGGCAGACGGCTACATTTCCCGGTTGATTGAAAAGGGCTACAAGGTGGCCATCTGCGAACAGGTGGAGGATCCTAAAGCCACCAAAGGCATTGTGAAACGGGAAGTGGTGCGGGTGGTGACCCCCGGCACGGTGGTGGATGCCAACATGCTGGAGGAAGGCCGCAATAACTTTTTAGTGTGCATTTACCACGATGCACAAGGTTTCGGGCTGGCCTATACAGACATCTCCACTGGGGAACTGACCACCGCTTGCTTTGGCCCAGGTGAAGACAAGCTGGTGCTGGACGAGCTTTTTAAACTTGCACCCAAGGAAATTATTGTAAACACCATCAAAGGGCTGGAGAACATTGGCCCGCCCATTTTCCATGTGAAGCCTACGGCTTATTCGGCATGGTTTTTTGAGCATGACTATGGCTACCGTAAACTGTGCACCCATTTTGGTGTGCTGCACTTAAAAGGGCTGGGTTTGGAAGACAAGCCCCTTTGCGTCTGCGCTTGCGGGGCTTTGTTTGAATATTTGCAGGAAACCCACAAAAATGCATTAAACCATATTTTAGCTATAAACATTACCCAACAAGGCGCAACCCTTATGCTGGATGCTGCCTCCCGGCGAAACTTGGAGTTAACGGAAGGCATGGGGGGCAGGGGTAAAAAAGGAACCCTGCTGTGGGTGCTGAATAAAACCAAAACCGCTATGGGTGCCCGGCTTTTGCGCCAGTGGGTGGAAGAACCTTTGCGGCAAGTGGCAGACATTAACCGCCGGTTGGACGCAGTGGAGGCCTACAAAAACGATGGCTTAACCCGTGCGGAACTTGCAGAGCTTCTGGGCGGTATTTATGACTTTGAGCGCACCGCAGCCAAAGTGGCTTACAAAACCGCCAACGCCCGGGATTTGCTGGTATTAAAAAATTCTTTTGCCAAATTTCCGGCGATACATAGCATGATAAACGCTTTTACACCGGCATTGTGCCGGGAAATGGCAAACAATTTTGACACCTTGCAGGATATTTACACCCTCATTGATACCCACATATGCGAGGAGCCGCCCATCAGCACCCAGGAAGGTGGCATGTTCAGAGCGGGGGTCAATGAGGAGCTGGATCGCTTTATAGAAGCCAAAAACCAGGGGACCTCATGGCTTTTAGCCCTGGAAAACAGGGAAAAAGAAAAAACGGGCATTAAAAATTTAAAGGTGCGCTTTAACAAGGTATTTGGTTATTACATAGAAGTAACCAATTCCTATAAAAATTTGGTGCCGCCCCATTACGTCCGGCGGCAAACGTTGGCCAACTGCGAGCGGTTCATTACCGATGAACTGAAAAAAATAGAAGATACCCTTTTAGGGGCAGAGGAAAAAATGGCCGGGTTGGAGAGCCGGTTGTTTGCCCAGCTTTTGGAAACCATTTCCCGGGAAATGCCCCGCATTCAATATGCTGCCCATATGATTGCCACGGCAGACGTGCTGCAATCTTTAGCAGAAGTGGCGGAAAAATACCGTTATACCAAGCCGGAGATGGCCACAGACGGAGCCATTCGCATTGACGGTGGGCGGCACCCGGTGATCGAACGACTGTCCGATGCACCTTTTGTGCCCAACAACACCTTGCTGGATTTGCAGGGAAACAGGCTGTCTATCATCACCGGGCCAAACATGGCGGGCAAGTCTACCTTCATGCGCCAGACGGGGCTGATTGTACTGATGGCGCAAATGGGTTCCTTTATCCCGGCGGAATACGGCCACATCAGCGTGGTAGACCGCATTTTCACCCGGGTGGGGGCTTCCGACGACCTAGCCACAGGCCAAAGCACGTTCATGGTGGAAATGACGGAAGTGGCCAACATTTTAAACCACGCCACACAAAACAGCTTGATTATTTTAGACGAAATTGGTCGGGGCACCAGCACCTACGACGGCTTAAGCATTGCATGGGCGGTGCTGGAATACATTGCCGCCAAAATCGGTGCTAAAACTTTGTTCGCCACCCATTACCACGAGCTTACCGAACTGGAAGGCAAGGTAGAGGGCGTTAACAACTACTGTGTGCTGGTTCAGGAGCAAGGGGCAGACATTATTTTTCTGCGTAAAATTGCCCGGGGCGGGGCAGGGGGCAGCTATGGCATCCATGTGGCGAAGCTGGCCGGTGTACCGCCTGTGGTGCTTTCCCGTGCCGACGCCATTTTAAATGCTTTAAACCAGGCAGACATTGCCAAAACTCCGCCGCCAACCAGCCCCCATACAGGGGACGAGGTGGTGTATTACGGCAAGCAAAAGACCAAATCACCAGAGGAAGAAATCATCATCAAAGAACTGCAACAACTGGACGTGGATGCTTTAACCCCAAGAGAAGCGTTGCGGGTGCTGTATGAATTGCAGCAGGCCAGTAAAGGAAAGTGATAAACATGCCTAATATTCATAAGCTGGACACCCAGCTGATTAATAAAATAGCGGCAGGGGAAGTGGTGGAGCGCCCGGCCTCTGTTATTAAGGAACTGACGGAAAACGCCCTGGATGCCAAAGCCACCGCCATTGCCATTGAGGTGCGGGATGGGGGCATTGCTTACATGCGCATCACAGACAACGGCACGGGCATCCCCAAAGACCAAGTGCCCATGGCTTTTCTGCGCCATACCACCAGCAAAATTGCCGCCTTGGAAGATTTAGAGGCCATCATGAGCCTAGGGTTTAGGGGAGAAGCACTGTCCAGCATCGCCGCTGTGGCACAAGTGACGTTGACCACCAAAACCGCAGAGGATGAAACAGGATTGTGCTTGGAAATCAACGGGGGCGAAATTGTAAAGTCTTACGACATTGGAACGGTGAACGGTTCCACTTTTGAAGTGCGCAATTTGTTTTACAACACCCCCGCCCGCCGAAAGTTTTTAAAGAAACAGCCGGTGGAAAGCGGCCACATTGCACAGGTGGTGAACCGCTTTGCCATGGGTTACCCCCATGTGGCTTTTCAGTACACCAACAATAAAACCCTTATGCTGCAAACCAAGGGGGACGGAGACTTGCTGGGGGTGCTTTTACAAATTTACGGGAAAGAAACCGTAAAAAACGTGCTGCCGGTGCGCAGTTCTAAAAATGGATTAACCATTGAAGGATATGTGGGCAAGCCCATTTTAAGCCGTGGCAATCGGGGGCATCAGCATTTTTTCATTAACGGGCGGATGGTGAAGTGCCAGCTGGCCCAAGAAGCCGTGGAAAAAGCTTTTGCATCGTTGCTGATGCATGGCCGGTATCCTTTTTATGTGCTGCAACTGTCCATAGACCCTACGCTGGTGGATGTGAACGTGCACCCCACTAAACTGGAGGTGCGTTTTGCTGGAGAAGAAGCCGTATACCAAACGGTTTTTGACGCTATTTCCAAGGCATTAAAGCAGGACACGGTGCTGCCAACACGGGAAGAACTGAACATAGCGCCTGCCGAAAAAGCCACACCGATAGCACCCCTTCCAGTAACAGATGAAAGCCACGGCCAACCCTTAAACACAGTGGTGACCGGCACAACCCGCCCAAGCCCGGTGGCAGATGCGCTTTATGGTGGGGCAGGGGATGAGTGGAAAGTGTCTGAAGCAGTTTTCCCTCTGGAAACAGCCCCCCAGCCAACCCTTTTAGATGTGCTTTATGCCAAAGAAAAGCCGGTGAAAAAAAGAGTACCCCAAGGCAAAATTATTGGCCAGGTTTTCGGCACTTACTGGCTCATTGAGCAAGATGGGGTGCTTTATGTCATTGACCAGCACGCCGCCCACGAACGGGTGCTGTATGATGAACTGATGGAAAAGGCCAAAGCCGGAACGGTTGCATCCCAGCAGCTTTTACAGCCCGCAGTAGTCAAACTGACGGAAGAAGAAGTGATGGTGTTTCAAGACAATCAAAACCTTTTTGAACAGTTGGGCTTTGATGTGGAAGTTTTTGGCCAGGATACATACGCCTTGCGGGGTGTGCCCTATGTGGTGCAAGGGGAAGCCTCCGCACAGTTTTTTATTGATATGCTGGACAAGCTGAAAGACGTATCCACCGCTGTCACAGACTTGACGGAAGCAAAAATGGGCATTATATTTACAACGGCTTGTAAAGCCGCCGTCAAAGCCAACGACAAGCTGTCGTTCATAGAAGCTAAAGCGCTCATTGAACAGCTTTTAACGCTGGAAGGGCCTTACACCTGCCCCCACGGCCGCCCCACAGTGGTGGAAATTCCCAAAGAAGAACTGGAACGGCGGTTTAAGCGGCTTGTATAACCCAATGAATGATAGAGGAGAAACTGATTTGAAACCACCTTTAGTTATCATTGCCGGGCCTACAGCCTGTGGTAAAACAGACACGGCCGTTCTTTTGGCCCAGCGCATAGGCGGGGAAATTATCTCGGCAGACTCCATGCAAGTTTACCGGCATATGGACATAGGCACCGCCAAACCAACTGTGGCGGAAAGGGGAGGCATTCCCCATCATTTGCTGGACGTTTGTATGCCAGACACCCTTTTTTCTGTTGCCCAATTTAAAGATATGGCCAAAACCGCCATCGATGGCATTTTAGACCGGGGGCATGTGCCTATTTTAGCAGGGGGAACCGGGTTTTACATCAATGCCATTCTATATAACACCCAATTTTCCGAAGAAGAAAATGACGGAACACTGCGCCGGGAGTTGGCGGCTCTGGGGGAAACCCACGGTCAGGACTACTTGCACAAACGCCTTGCAGACATAGACCCGGCTTCTGCCTTGGCCATCCACCCCAATAATGTGAAACGGGTCATCCGGGCTATTGAGTATTTCCATCTTACAGGAGAGCCTATTTCTGCCCACAATGCAAGGGAAAAGGAGAAAGAACCGTATTACAACGCCCCTTTTTTTGTTTTGTATCGTGAGCGGGAAAGCTTATACCGGCACATTGAACAACGTGTAGATGCCATGATGCAGGCGGGGCTGCTAGCGGAAGTGAAAGCCCTGTACGACCAGGGGTATGCAGAAACATTGCCTGCCATGCAGGGGCTGGGTTACAAAGAACTTTTCCCTGTAGTGGCGGGAAAGATGGCTGTGGAAGAAGGCGTCCGTATTTTAAAGCAAAATACAAGGCATTTTGCCAAACGTCAGCTCACCTGGTTTCGCAGCATTAAAAATTGTTTTTGGATAAACGTTGACGAATTGGACGAAAAATGTATAATAGTAGATAGCATAATTATGCGTTTGGTAGAGACGGGTGTCATTAAAGTCTAAACATCACATCTTGCACAAATTCGTTAAAGCATTGTTCCATATACTTTTCACAAGACCAAACGCTTGTTTGGTTTGTTTTGTAAACCAACCATAATGCAATTTAAGAGCCATGTGGAGGGAGCGTAGGCCATGCACAAAAGTCTACAGGATTTTATTTTAAACCAAGTGAGGAAAGACAATGTTCCAGTTACTGTTTATTTAGTTAATGGTTTCCAAATCTTTGGGCTTATCAAAAGCTTTGACAACTACGTTGTTGTTCTGGACGTAGACGGCAAATTACAAATGGTTTATAAGCACGCCATATCTACAGTAATACCAACAAAGCCTTTTTCCCAAATGAGCATCTTTAACCACGAGGAGTAAACATGAACCAGGCAGATACATTGACCCAATATTTGAATCTTCATCCAAAACTTGAAAAGTTGTACCAGGCTGTTTTAACAGAAATAAAGCCACAACTTGAACATATAGATACCATTGGCGAGTACAACCAAGCCAAGGTGTTGACGGCTATGCAAGAAAACAAATTGAGTGACACCCATTTTGCCACCACCACCGGCTATGGTTACAACGACATGGGCCGGGATACACTGGAAGATATTTATGCCCATGTGTTTCAAACAGAATCCGCTTTGGTGCGGCCGCAAATCATCTCCGGTACCCATGCCTTAACAGTTGCTCTTTTTGGTAACTTGCGCCACGGTGATGAACTGCTGTCTCCGGTGGGTGCCCCTTATGATACGTTGCACGGTGTCATTGGCATTCGGCAAACCAAGGGCTCGCTGGCCGAACATGGTATGACTTACCGGCAAGTGGACTTAACCCCAGACGGACAATTTGACTACGAAGCCATTGCACAAGCTTTAAACGCCAAAACAAAGCTGGTCACCATTCAGCGCTCCAAAGGTTATGCCTGGCGGCGTTCTTTTTCCGTGGAAGAAATTGGCGCACTGATTCGCCATATTAAAAGCATCAAGCCGGAAGTGATTTGCATGGTGGACAACTGCTACGGCGAATTTGTAGACACCATAGAACCCAGCCAAGTAGGTGCAGATTTGGTGGTGGGCTCTCTCATTAAAAACCCCGGGGGTGGGTTGGCCCCAGTGGGCGGGTATATTGCAGGCAAGGCTGAACTGGTGGAAAATGCTGCTATCCGGTTAACTTCTCCTGGTTTGGGCAAGGAAGTAGGCCCCTCTTTAGGCATTGCTTCCACCATGCTTCAAGGGCTGTTTCTGGCCCCTGCTGTGGTGGCCGGCAGCGTAAAAACGGCTGTGTTTGCCGCAGCCCTTTTTGAAAAATGCGGCTTTAAGGTGAACCCTGGCGTTCAAGAAAAACGTGCAGACATTGTACAGGCCATTCAAATGGATAACCCTGACAAACTGATTGCTTTTTGCCGGGGCATTCAAAAAGCTGCCCCCGTGGACAGCTTTGTTAAACCCGAGCCTTGGGCCATGCCCGGCTATGATTGCCCTGTGATTATGGCAGCCGGGGCATTTATTCAAGGTGCTTCCATAGAACTGAGCGCCGACGCCCCAATTAAGCCGCCCTACATTGCTTATTTTCAAGGCGGGCTTACCTGGTACCATGGTAAAATTGGGGTTTTAACGGCTTTAAATCATATGATAGAGGAAGGGTTATTAACCCTTTAACCACTCGCTTTAAACCATCTTGCTGATTTCTTTTTTCAGCCGGCCAATGATTTTCTTTTCCAGCCGGGATATGTACGATTGGGAAATGCCCATCATGTCTGCCACTTCTTTTTGGGTCATTTCCTCACCCCGGCCGTTAATGCCAAAACGCAGCTCTACAATTTTGCGCTCACGCTTAGACAGTTTGTCAATGGCACGGTTTAAGAGTTCTTTATCCACTTCTTCTTCAATGTCCCTGTAAATCACATCCACGTCTGTGCCCAGAATATCCGAAAGCAACAGCTCATTGCCTTCCCAGTCCACATTGAGGGGTTCGTCAATGGAAACCTCTGTTTTAACCTTGGTGTTTCTGCGCAAGTACATGAGAATTTCGTTTTCAATACATCTGGAAGCATAGGTGGCCAGCTTTATTTTTTTGTCTGTTTTAAATGTATTAATGGCTTTGATTAAGCCAATGGTGCCGATGGAAATTAAATCTTCCACGTTCACACCCGTGTTTTCAAACTTTCTGGCGATGTATACCACCAAGCGTAAATTCCGTTCGATAAGCACAGATTTCACTTGTAAATCTTCTTCTGTGCCCAGCCGGTTTAGAAGGTCCGCTTCTTCTTCTGCATTGAGAGGGGTGGGTAATATTTCGTTCCCGCCTATGTAGTAAATGGTTTCCTGACCGTTTTTTTGAAACTGCATCAATATTTTTACGGCCACGTCTCTTGCTCTGTAGTAAAGCATTTTGAAGTATAGCATTTCCCTCAAGCCTCCTATATTTAAGAATGTTTGCATTCATTATTCACCCATCACTTTTCAAGCATCACCCATTAATGAGCACCGGATTTAAAAGCCCTTGGTAAACCCCGTCTCCTGAAAGCCTGTGGTTGTAAATACCCACAATCACATTTTGCAAAGTGACGGTGTTGCCTTCCTTTTGAATTTCCACCTTATCCGGCCGAAACCCCAGCAAAAGCCCGTGGGCCTTGCCCAGGCTGGCAAAAGGAATCATGCGGATACGCCCGCAAAAAGAGGCATCCTCGTGCAGATAAGCCAAAATGGCAGGCAGGTCTGTTTCCTGTTGGTGCTGAAAGGCACTTTTTAGGCCTTCCGGCAAAAAAGATTGCACCGCCCCGTATTCTGCCACAATCACCGGGGTTTGGCTCACCGGGTCGTTTAGTGTGTTGCCCGTATCCAAAAGGGCTGTAAAGCCCACGTTGCTGTCTTTGTAAAACACTTTAACAGGATAGAACACTTGTTTTTGAATGACACAATGCTTATACCAGTTATAGGAAAGCTTAAAGACAATATAAAACCCACAGGTGGAAGCCAACAAAATTTTTAGTGAAAAACCCTTAATGCTGACGCTTAACATATTACCCAGAATGTCGCCCATATTCACAAAATAGAACAAAGCCATGCCAATGCCCCCAATGGCAAAGGCAGATATGTAGGCAAAACCGATAATTTTTGCAAATTCCTTCAACCCGTCTGGGCGAAAGGCCGCCACAACCCCCAGCATTAACACCACCACAGATGCCATGATGTTTAAATAGGGTTGAAGCCCGTTTAGAAATATGAGGGCGCATGTACAAAATGCCATAATGCCGCCCCCCAGCGCCAAACGCAACCAGGTGGCCCGCTTATGGGTTAGCTTGCCAGCCACCCACAAAATGAACGTGTCCATGGCAAAGTTGATGGCAAATACCACATCGGCATATATTTCCACAAGCCCACCCCCTTTAATCCGTTGTAAAAACGGCACATGGGTATTATAAAAAATAATGGGCAACTATTTTGTCATTTCCTCTGGGTTGGGTACAGAAATAAAGCGCATTTTCACAATTTATTCGACAAAAACCTTTGCAATAATTTTGGCAAGAGGGGCCATGGCGTTTCGGGCTTCCTCCACGGTATTGGTATTGGCGCCCACTTCTACAAGCAGAGATTTCGGCAGCAAATGCAGGCTGTAGCGGTAGGGCTTTAAATATATTTTTCTTGCAAAACCCGGAAATAATTCGTTTGCGGTGAGCTGCATTTGAAGGCTAAGGGCCAAATTATCTTGTATGTAGGGGTTCACCAAATCTTCCGTTTCTTTTGGGCCATTTTCGCTTCTAATTTTGGTCATGCCATTAAAAAACATCACTTTTGCTGTGGGTTTGCCCTCTATGTCTGTCACCAGGCGTATGTTGTCGGGCACCCCGTCCCGGTGCAAGTCTATGGCAATTTCAACGGTGGGGTACTTTTCCAATATTTTCTTTACCGCAGGCTCCATGTTCTGGTAGCTTTCTGCCCGCTGGTCTTTGCCGTCCCGTATGTCGTACACCCCAATGTCGTGCACCACCTGTATGCCATATTCCTTCACTAAAGTTTCCGCTAACAATTGGCCCATTCCCACAATGGTGTCCTGCTGAAATCCGGGGCGAGAATCTTTAAAAGTTTCCTGGGAATGGGTATGGAAAATAAGCACTTTGGGGCTTTCTGTGTGCATGTTGGTTTTAAAGTTTTTGGTTAAAAATGCCTGGACATTTAAATCCTGCTCCGTCACATAGGCATCGGGGTCCACCACATACAAATGCTTTTGCAAATCTTCCATCGTTCGTAAAGTGGTTACATTTGCGAAGGTAGGCACAAAGGCAGGGGGTTGTTCCGCTGTGGGAATGCTTGCTGGAATGTCCGCCACCATATCTTCAATGGGGGCATAAGCTGTTAAGGTTTGGCTTTGTATCTTTCGGTAAAACCACGTGCCCCCGGTAGCAACAAGCAAGAGGGTCAACAGCACCATAAGGGCAGACGTTCTTGTTTGTTTGCTTGGCCTAAACCTTGTTTTTTTCACAAACAGCACATGTATTTTCATGAAGCACCCCTTAACAATGGTCAATACTTTATCTTTTAAATTTATTAAAAATGGCGGGTAATTATTCTTTTGATTTTTGCCTGAACTATGGTATAATCAACAGAATATGAGTAAGGAATATGAGTAAAAGGATGCAAAACCATGGATATACGCAACATGAATACTGCAAGGCTTTTAGATACCGTTTTTTTGGTGTATAAAAAAACTTTTGCCCATCAACTGGTGCTCACTGCCCTCATGTCTATCGTTATAGGGGCAATCACCACTTTTTTGGCTGTTTTTTTTGTATTAGCAGGCACGTTTACCGGCTTTTTCATGCAAATGGCAGAGATGGCTTTTTATGGCGGGGATACCATACTCATTGTGCTCATTGTCGCTTTTATGATTGTGGTTGCGGGCCTGTTTGTGGTTTTAAAGCAAGGCGGCAACATGGCGGTGGTGATGCAGGTGGTGCATCGGGAAAGGCCCAATGCCTTACACGCTTTTACGGAAGCTTTCATGGCGTTTGGCCGGTTGTTTACGGTGTTGCTCTGCATTGCTGTGGTTTATGCCCCGGTTATAGGGCTGATGGTGCTGGTGTTTAAGCAATTATTCTCAGTGCAGTGGGACATCATCATCAACAACCCGGAATTACTTACCGCCGGAGCATTGGTGACCATTGGCATTGTTTTGTTTGTTTTTACAATCATTTTTATAGCCATTTACGTTTGCATTTGTATGGCAGTTCCCGTTTGCCTGTTTGAAAAACGCTTGGGCTTTGGCGCTTTGGGCAAAAGTTTCCGGCTGGTGCAAAAAGACTTTTTTAAAGTGTTGGGTACACTGCTTCTGGGCCTTTTAATTGTTGTGGGCATCAGTTACAGTTTTATGGGCATTTTGGGGTTGCTGGCTGCTGCAATTGCCATTGCAGGGGAAGTGTTTGATTTTGACACTGAAGTGTTTTTGGCGACCACCAGCATCTTTCAAATGCTGCTATCCTTCGGCACCAATGTACTGCTTTCCCCGGTATTTTCAATATTAATCACCCTGCTGTACGTGAAGCAGCGGGTGAAGCACGAAGGGTACGATTTAGAGATGCAGCTTAAACAAATGCAAGGGGGCGTAAAACCATGACCTTTGAAGAAGGGCTATACCAAACCCTGCAACGCAAAAAATACGATGACATTATGGGCCGTAGTGTGGATTGGGCTGCTAAAATAATGGAATGGATAGCAAAATGGATGGAATGGCTTTTAAACCGGCTGGACATTCCCATGCCCCAAAACCCGGACTACAACGCAGGCTTTGTAACCAACATGGTTACCGTGGTTGCCATTGGGGCGGCGCTGTTGCTGCTTACACTGTTTATTTTGTATATAAAGAAACGCAAGCGTACCCCGAAAATTACTGACGACATGGTGGAAATTTTGCAGGATGCGGCCACCAGTGCAGAAAGCCTTCTGCAAACGGGGCAAAACTTTAGCAGCCAGGGGGACATACGCCAAGGGGTGCGTTATGTGTATTTGGCCGTATTATGGAGCTTGCAAAAGCAAAACTGCATTTTAGTGCACCGGGCCATGACCAACCAGGAATTAAAGCAGGCAGTTGCAAAATCTGCACCGGCATTTTCCCCTTTGTTTGATGAAGCGGCCGATGGGTTTACATTCATCTGGTTTGGCCACAAGCCCATGTCCCCGGAGGCTTTTTCAGCCTACTACCAGAAGATGGCCCAGTTGAGCAGAGACATTTTAAACGGGGGAGGTGTTCCCCGTGAAAAATAAACTTCCATGGAAAGCTATTTTGCTTTTGTTGGTGGCCTTTATTTTGTGCGGTGTGGCCATTGCCGTCAACAGCGTCAGGGCGACTAGCGGGCCAGCCTATACCATTTACAGCACCGACACCGATGGCACCAGTGTTTTATACGACACGTGGAAAACCATGGGGTATAGCGTGGGTTTAAGTTTTGCTCAAGTGGATGCCACTACCCCCATTGATGATGTGATGGTGGTTATTCAGCCGCATTTTCAATACTTTACCGATGAAGATGAAGAAGCTTTGCTGGCATGGGTAGAGGTCGGCGGCAAACTGTTATACTTTGACAACAGCAGTTCTTTTGAAGATGCATACCTTGAAGATTTCATAGAAGAAGACAGCTATGGCAACACTTTGTATCAATACGGGGAAGGCCAGGTGCTTGTGGGCCGTTCGGACGACCTGCTCAACAGTACATTAATCGAGGATAGCGGTTCGGCTGAAAGCGTGCACCAAACCATGAACAAATGGACGTTCAAGCACATTTTGTTTCATGAATACGTGCATGGCTATAAGCAAAGCCCCAGCTTTTTCCGAATGCTGCCCACCGGTGTGAAAATGGTCGTTTATCAGCTTGGTCTTTTAACCATTGTTGCTGTTTGGTTTTTGGGCAAGCGCTTTGGAAATCCTATTCCCCACTATGAAGAAGTGGAACGGGAAGAAAACGCATATGTGCAAACATTGGCGGTCATCTTTAAAAATGCTGGGCGTGGCGAAGTGGCCATTGATAACCTGTACGAGCAGTTTCTACAGGATTGCGCCGATTATTTCGGTGTGACGTTGGAAGATGCCAGAACCCAAGTGGTGGAACTGTGGCAGAACAATCATTTGCCGGACGTGGAAAAACTGGAAGCTTTGTGCAAACACATACAGCAAGGGCAACCCCTAAATACCAAAAACCGAAAGGTTCAAAAACAGCTGATGGTCATGGTCAATACCATCAATCAGCTAACGGCACACTTAAAGGAGCATGGATATGAGTGAAAAGGGCTTTACAAAGCAAATGACAGACAAAATTAAAGCGGAAATCCAGAAAGCGGTGGTTAGCCAGGACATGCTAACAGACATGGCGTTAACTGCTTTGCTTGCCGGGGGGCATGTGCTGGTTGAAGGGGTGCCGGGGCTGGCCAAAACGTTATGGGCCAAATCCATGGCGAAAGCCTTGAATCTGCACTTCAGGCGCACCCAGTTTACCGCAGACTTAATGCCCTCGGACTTGCTGGGCACCAAAATATTGAATATGAAAACCTCCGAATTTGAATTTAAAAGAGGGCCGTTGTTTACCAACGTGTTCTTGGCCGATGAAATAAACCGTACACCGCCCAAAACACAGTCCGCCTTGCTGGAAGCCATGGAGGAACACGCCATCACCGTGGACGGGCAAGTGAACGGCATGATGGAACCATTCTGGGTGATGGCCACCCAAAACCCCATTGAATATGACGGCACATACCCTTTGCCCGAAGCACTTTTGGACCGTTTCATGATGAAACTGTATTTAGATTACCCCGGTGTGGCCGCCGAAAAACAGGTGCTTCAACGGGTGCATGGCGGGTTTGACAGCGTACACCTTGAAAATGCCGGTATACAGCCGGTGTGTACCCCACAGGATTTGCAGCAGTGCAAAGCGGAAGTACGCCAGGTGACGGTGGATGACAGCGTTTTAAACTATATCATTAGCATTGTGGAAACCACCCGGCACGTCAGCACGGTGGCCATGGGGGCAAGCCCTCGGGGTTCCATTGCCCTTTTGCAAACGTCAAAAGCGTATGCGGCTATGGCCGGGCGAGATTTTGTCATGCCGGACGACATTAAGCTTTTGGCGTTGCCGGTGCTTCGCCATCGCATTTTGCTTAAGCCAGAGGCAGAAATTGACGGCATTAAAACAGACCGGGTAATTCAAAGCATTTTAACTTCGGTGCCTGTGCCCCGGTAAACCAGAAGAAGATGAATAGGGAAGGGGACACACCATGTCCGTAACCAAAACCTTTTTAGCCCTCATGGCTGCCGGTGTGCTTCTGATTGGGGCCTGCGCCCTTGTGAATGCCCCGTTCTTTGTGTTAATTTTATATAACGTGGTGTGTTTTGGGTTGTTGTTGGCAGATATGCTGCTTTCCCCCAAGCAAAAAGCTTTGGCGGTTACCCGGGAAGCTAACCAAAACACCTTATATTATAAAACAGAAAATAAAATCACGGTGTGCATTTGCAACAACCATAAAGTGCCTTTAAAGCTGGAAATGAAAGAGGATTTGCCAGACAGGCATTTTATACTGCTTCGTGCCAATGCATCGCACACCGTTGCCTCAGGGGAATCGGTAACTTTTGACTATGATGTGCTGCCCACCAAACGGGGGAGCTTTGCCTTTCATACCGTCCATGTGAAAATGGGTGGGGTGCTGGGTTTGTGCCAGAAATATTTTAAATATCACCTGCCCGTGGACATGAAAGTCTACCCCAATTTAAAAGACTTAAGTAAGTACCGCATGGCCATGCACAAAAACCGGCAGCTGGATACCGGTCGCAGGGCCCTGCGCATCCGTGGGGTAGGGGCAGAGTTTGAAAGCTTGCGGGAGTATGTTCCAGGGGACGACTTTAAAAAAATCAACTGGCTCAGTTCCGCCAGCGCCAACAAGCTGATGGTAAACCAGTATGAAGCAGAAAAAAACCAGCCTGTTTTCCTGCTGGTGGATACAGGCCGCCCATTAAGCTATAGCGTGAAGGGCTACAAAAAGCTGGATTACGCCATTAATGCGGCGTTGGTGCTTGCGGATATTGTGGGGCAAAAAGGGGATTTAAGCGGGCTGATGGTGTTCGACACCGCTGTGCAAACGGTGTTGATGCCGGGGAAAGGGCAAGCCCACCGGCACAATTTAATGGAAGCGCTGTACCATGTGGCCGATACAAAAAACACCTCCGACTACGAAGGTGCTTTTAAAACGCTTATGCTCAAGCAAAAGAGAAAGAGCCTGGTATTCATTTTCACAGATGTGGAAACCCCGGAAGAAGCACAGCTACTGGCAGAAAACATGGCCATGTTAAAACGCCATGTGCCCATCATGGTGCTAATGAAAAATGAGGCACTGCACACCATGGCTAACGCAACCCCAGAAGACATGAAAGGCGTTTATTCCAAAGCCATGGCGGTGGAAGCCTTGCAAAAACGCCGCCGCATCATCAATATGCTCAATGCCCATGGGGCGTTTTGCATTGAAAGCGAAGCGGAGAATTTTACGTTATCTGTGGTTAATCATTATCTGGCTTTAAAGAACCGTTTTGTGGTTTAGGGGCCATATGGCCTAAAAGGCCGAAATACAAGAGCAGGGCAAGGAAGGTGCCCCCGGCAAAGAGCAACTTCACAAATGCCGAAAGATTCAGCGGAGTAAAAAAGCCTTCAATTAGCCCGGCAATAATGAGCATCACCACAACCCCAGGCACCAGAGCGGCGGCTTCTCGCCCGCCTAAAACCAAAGATTCCCTGCGGGTTCGCTGGCCGGGAATAAGGATAGACTTGCCAATAATCAGCCCAGCGCCACCGCTAATGAAAATGGCGGCAAGCTCAATGAAGCCATGGGGCAGAATAAGCGCCCAATAGTTGGCGGCATTGGCACCAGACATGATGACGTAGTTGGTGAGCGCCCCCAGCAGTGCCCCGTTTTGAAATAAAACATACAGTGTGCCCAGCCCCCCTAAAAAACCCCAGACCAAGCTTAAAAAACTGACCTTGATGTTGTTGGTCATAATTTGGGCGCTGATGACGGGGTAGTCCACATCCCGGGCGGTGGTGGTGAAATCTATGTTTTGCAGCTGTTCTTTGGGTAAAAATAAGTGCAAATAGGCTTCATCCAAGGTGGTCATGATGGCGCAAAAAACAGCACCTGCCAAAAACACCCCCAGCGCCAGCAGGATATAGCGCTTGTATGCCCGCACTTGTGCCGGAAAACTGCGGCTAAAATAACCCCAAACGTCGGATGCCGCCGATTGTTCCCGCACATAAATATGGTTGTGGGAAATGCCCATCAGTTGGTTTAAGTAATAGGTGGTTTGGCTTTGAGGATAGTGGGTTTGTGCATAGGCCTTGTGTATGCCCAAAAGCCGGTATAAGCTGGTGTATTCCCGAATATCCGCCGTAGGCAGGGAAGCCAAGCCGCTGTTTTTTAACTTTTGATTGTATGCTTCAATGGACTGCCACACGGGCAGGTTTTTTTCAATAAACCGTTCTTCTTTCAATGATACACCTCACCAATTTCCAATTTCCAATTTCATTTAATAAGGAGTTTGTGTGCCATGAAACCGCAAAATAATCAAGCTGCCAACCCTGGCCGAAAAGTGCATAGGCGAAAAGCTTCCACCACCGCAATACGCCTGAACACCATTGTCATCACCACGCCGGAAAATATTGAAATTACGCATCAGTTGGCGGGGCTGGGTTCTCGGATGGCGGCGGCAATGGTTGACCTTACCATCCTTGTGGTGGCGTACGCCCTCATCCTCATGGCATGGATAAACTTTGTGCTGGACGACAGATTATACAGCATAGCCACCAGCGGGTGGGTGCAGGGTGGCTTGATTGTGTTTACTTTTTTTGTATTCTTTGGCTATTTCATTATAAGTGAAATGGTGATGAAAGGTCAATCTTTAGGCAAAAAAATGTTAAAGCTGCGGGTCATCGCCCAAAACGGCGGCCCGGTCACTTTCTATGCATCACTTATCCGTAATTTGTTTCGGTACTTTTTAGACTTATTCGGGGTAGGGGTGCTGTGTATCTTTTTTAACCCTTACCACAAACGGACAGGGGATATGGCGGCGCTGACCATTGTGGTGGCCGAAAACCCTGTACGTTCGGATTCACTGCAAAAACCCGCCCAAGCCATAAGCATGGGCCAGGAACCGCTGGAAAAAGTGCTGGCTGGTTCACCTTATGCCCTTTCTACCGAAGAAATGGCCGTGCTTAAAGACTATTTTAGCCGAAAAAACACATTTTTAGACAACGGCGCCTATGCAGGCCAAAGGTTAAAAGCTTATTTTGCCCAGCGCTTGAACATTCCAGCGGCAAACATAAACGATGCAGGGCTGGAAAAAATTATGCAAATGAATCTATAGATTAATAAGCGTATAAAACCCCCTGAATGTTTGAATACTAAGTTTATTCCAACAGATAGGGGGTTTTTAAGTGGGCAAAA
>CAZCQP010000014.1:46128-55927 GCA_964500895.1 uncultured Eubacteriales bacterium
AATGTTTGAATACTAAGTTTATTCCAACAGATAGGGGGTTTTTAAGTGGGCAAAAAGTTAACAACCGCGTGCATTGCTGTGGTAACCGGTTTCGCTAACGGCTTATTTGGTGCCGGAGGGGGCACACTGCTAGTGCCTGCCATGGAGCGCTTTTTAAAAGTGGAAGCCCATAAAGCCCATGCAACGGCCATTGCTGTTATTTTGCCCTTATCTGTTGTCAGTGCTGTTATTTACTGGCGTGGCGGTGGCGTGCCCTTGAACATTTTGCTATACGTGAGCATGGGGGGCGTGGTTGGCGGCTATGCAGGGGCAAAGTGGCTGAATAAAATTCCCAAACGCTGGCTTCACCGCATTTTCGGGGGCTTTATGGTCTTTGCCGCCATAAGGATGATTTTTTGATTCCCTATATGCTGGTGGGGGCGGCGGCAGGGGTCATTAGCGGCATGGGCATTGGTGGCGGCACGGTGCTGATTCCGGCGTTGGTGATGCTCTTTGGGGTTAGCCAGCACCAAGCGCAAACCATTAATTTATTGTTTTTTATTCCCACCGCCATCATCGCGTTATGGGTGCACATTAAAAACAAAAACATCGAAAAAAGGCTGTGGCCAAAATTGGTACTGTACGGGGTCATCACTGCCCTTTTGGGCTCTATGATTGCCACACGCATGGATGCCACATTGTTAAAGCGCCTGTTCGGCGGCTTCCTGCTGGTGATGGGCGTACTTGAATTTTTCAAAAAAGGAGACTAAACATGGACCTGCAAAATTTTATGGAGCTGGAAGAACAATTTACCCACGCAGACACAGATGGTAAAATTCATTTATATGTAGAAACAGAAGGCTTAACCCAAGACCAATATAAAACGTTGTTGAAACATTTTCCATATGATGCCCTAGGCAAACTGGAAGAAGCACTGGATGGCTGATGGAATTATTACACAATTTAATAAAATTGTTACAAATAATTGAAGAAATTTTTGTCATATTCTAAAAATTGTCTATTGATATTTTTCTTTGCATGGCATAGAATATTGAAAAAGGCCATGGCGTTTTTTTGATGTTTTTGTTTGAATGCCGTGGCTCATATCCTGTGCGCAGAGCAATCTGGAAAGGACGATTTTTTTTGATTTACATAAATGACGTGACCAAAATTTATGAAAATGATGCCAAAGGTGTCAACCATATCAGTTTACACATTCCAAGGGGCGAATTTGCCTTTATTGTAGGCTCCAGCGGTTCTGGAAAATCCACATTGATGCGTTTAATGCTGAAAGAATTGGAACCAACCAGCGGGGAAGTCGTCATAAACAATGTATCTTTAAGTAAACTAACCCGGGCGGATGTGCCTTATTTCCGCCGTAAAATGGGGGTGGTGTTTCAAGACTTCCGCTTGCTTCCAAACAAAACTGTATACGAAAATGTGGCTTTTGCCATGCAGGTGGTGCAGGCCAGCAGCCGGGAAATACGCCGAAGTGTGCCGGCAGTGTTAACCTTGGTGGGGCTTCAAAAAAAGGCCAAAGCATATCCCAACCAGCTTTCCGGCGGGGAGCAGCAGCGTACTGCTCTGGCTCGGGCCATTGTAAACAAGCCTAGCTTGCTTTTAGCCGATGAGCCCACCGGTAACCTGGACCCGGAAACAGCCTGGGAAATTATGAATTTACTAGAAGCCATCAACAACCGGGGGACCACGGTTGTTATTGCAACCCATGCCAAGGAAATTGTGGACCAAATGAAAAAACGGGTAATCACCCTTAAAAACGGCGTTGTGGTGCGAGACATCGAGAAGGGCGGTTACAGCGATGAGATTTAGAAGTTTCAGCTACTATATGGGGGAGGCCGTTATAAGCCTTATCCGCAACCGGCTGATGGCACTGGCTTCCATCATCACCGTACTTTCTTGCATTTTCATTGTTTCATTTTCCTATTGCATGGCGGTGAACGTGGACTACATACTGGAACAAATGGAAAGTTCCTTGAACTTGTCTGTTTACATTACCGATGATTTAGATGCAGAAAGTGTGCCGAACTTGGCCGATAAAATTAAGGCCATTCCAAACGTTAAAAATGTGCAGTACATATCTGCCGAAGAAGCGCTGGAAAAGTTCAAAACAGACCTGGGTGAAGATGACCAGCGTATTTTAGAAGGGCTGGAGGATGATAACCCGCTGCCCCGTTCTTTTGTTATTAGCCTGGACGACATTAACAACCAGCAAAATGTGATTACAGAGCTGGAATCCCTGCGTTACGCCGGGATTAGTGACGTGAAGTATGACCAGAAAATCATTGATACCATTACCTCTTTAAACACAGGCATTCGTATTGCCAGCTTGATTATCATTGTGTGTTTAGTTGTGGTGTCTGTGGTTATCATCATCAACACCATTAAAATAACCGTCAACAACCGCCGTGTGGAAATTAGCATTATGAAATACATTGGCGCTACAGACTGGTTCATTCGCTGGCCGTTCATTATTGAAGGTGTGCTCATTGGCGTTATTGGTGCCGTTATTCCGGTGCTGATGTGCTGGCTGGGTTACGCCGGTGCCATTCAAGCCATTTATGATAAAGTGGTTGTTTTGCAAAACCTTATTGAGTTTAAATCAGCCCCTTCCGTGTTTTTGGTGCTCTTGCCTTTGTCCCTAACCATCGGGGTAGGCATTGGCATTGTAGGCAGCGTCACCAGCTTGCACAAATATTTAAAGGTGTAACACTTAATTGGAGGCATTCACATTGAAGGGAACTGTTTTAAATGCTAAATGCATAAAAGGGCTATGCTGCGTTCTTTTGGCTTTTTTGGTGTGCTTTTCTGGCTTTTCTGAAACCACCTGGGCAAACAGCGTGAATGATTTAAAAAAGAAACAGGAAGAGCTTAAAAAACAAGCCCAGCAAGCAAAAGAACAACTGCAAGAAACCAAGACTGAAAAAAGCGCCATTGTAGCGGAAGCAGAACAAATAGATGCAGCGCTTGAGCAAGTAACCGAAGAGCTGGACGTGATTAACAAAAGCCTGGAAGAACTGACAGTTGTGTACGAAAAAACACAATTAGAGCTGGACGAGGCTGTTGCCGACAGGGAAAAGCAGTTTGAAGTGTTTAAAAAACGTATGCGTTTCATGTACATACGGGGCAAAAGCGGCTACTTAGATATTGTGTTTAAGTCCAAAGACTTGTCGGACTTTATGAACCGGCTAGAGTACATAAACCGTATTGTTGCTTACGACCAAAGTTTGGTATCCCGCCTAAGAGAAGTGGAGCAAGTGATTGCAGACAAACTGGCGGAAACCAAGATACAAAAACAGGAAATGCAGGTGCTGGCCAACCAACAAACCCAAAAAGTGGCGGCCCTGGAAGAAAAGTTGCATGAAAAAAACACCATCATTGCCAAGCTGACGGCAGACGAGCAAAAGTATAGCCAGGTGTTAAGCACCTTGGACGCTGCCGATAAAGATATTGCTAAAAAAATACAGCAAGCCCAATCTGCCGGCGCTTATACCGTTGCCAACCCCTATAGCGGGGGCAAGTTGTCTTGGCCTGTGCCTAGCAGCGGACGTATCAGTTCCGGCTATGGCGGACGTCCTAGCCCCATTAGCGGACGTAAGGAGTTTCATACAGGCATTGACATTCCGTCCGGTTCCGGCAATGCAGTGGTTGCGGCGGAAGGCGGTGTGGTGATTAAAGCCGGTAACTTTAACAATGGTTACGGCAACATGGTCATCATTGACCACGGCAATGGGTTAAGCACCATGTATGCCCATAACTCTAAGAATTTGGTCAAGGCGGGGCAAACAGTGTCTCGTGGGGAAACCATTGCAAAGATTGGAAGCACCGGGTATTCCACAGGCCCTCACTTGCATTTTGAAGTGCGCATTAACGGCGCACACACAAACCCTACAAAATATTTTAATAAATAGAAGAGGGGGGCCAGCATGGCTGATTATCCAACCAATATACCCAATTTTAACATTCGTCTGGCCACAGAAGCAGACACAGCTTTAATTCTACACTTTATTAAAGCACTGGCGGTTTACGAACAGTTGCCAGACGCTGTGGTGGCCACGGAAGAAGTGTTGCGGCGCTCTTTGTTCGAGAAAAAGCAAGCGGAAGTCATCATTGGCGAATATCACGGGCAGCCGGTTGCCTTTGCCTTGTTCTTTCATAATTTCTCCACTTTTCTAGGGAAAGCCACACTTTACTTGGAAGACCTGTTTGTTCAAGATGATGCTCGGGGCCACGGGTTTGGTCAGGCCATGTTGTTTTGCCTGATGCGCATAGCTTTGGAACGGGATTGTGAACGGTTGGACTGGGGCTGCTTTAAGTGGAACACGCCATCCATTGCGTTTTATAAAAGCTTAGGGGCAAAAGAAATGTCCGAATGGGCCTGCTTTCGTGTAGAAGGGGAAACTTTAAAAACTTTAGCGCATAAAGGCACGTTGTAACCGTGCCTTTATGAATTTTAAAAGGAGGCGTCTATGCAAAAGAAGCAAAAAATAATCGCCGGGGGCGTACTCTCACTAACATTGCTGCTAGGGCTTACAACAAAAGTGTTGCCCGCTTCAAATGTGCAACCGGGAAGCGCCCAAGACCCGCTGGTGACCAAAAGCTATGTGGATGATAAGCTGAGCCAAAGCGCAACCAAAGTGGATCAGCAAGCCATTGTGGACGATGTGATGGCACAGATTGAATTTTTATATGGGGATACACTCTCCGGCAACAATACCGGTTCCAATACAACCGCAACCCCCGGGCAAGAAGCAGCACAAACCTATGTGCCGGTGAGTGCAAAGGCCGGGCAAATCATCGTTGGCCACGAAGGCACCGAAATCATTTTGCGCAGCGGCACGGCTGTGGGCTATTGCCCTGGTGCCAACGGCCTTGTGAACGTCACCCAAGGCTCTGAATTGGGCAACGGTGATGCCGTTAAACTAAACAACCTGCTCATTGTGCCCCGGCATGATGGCCGTGGTGTATCCGTTAAAACGGATGCTTGGTTCATCATTAAGGGCGGATACAACATTTACTAAACTTAACAGGAGTTTAAACCAATGAAGAAATTTAATGTACATAAGATAAGCCGCTATGGAGCGGCGTTGGCGCTGTGCCTGGGTTTTGTTTTTTATCCCTTAACGCCGGTACAGGCAGAAACCTATTATGAAAAAAACACCATAGAAGTGTTAGGCAAAGGCATTGTATTTGAAAGCAGCCAGATGGTTACAGACAAAGGGATGTTGGATGTATACGTCCTCCGGGTGCCTTTGAACGACCCGTACATAACCGTTAAACCGGTACAATCCACCAAAGAAAGCATGTTAAAAGAAGCCACCACCGCACTTTTAAACGACAACAACGCCATTGCCGGTGTGAATGGGGACTTTTTTAACATGTCCGGCTCTTATTCCTCTGTTATTGGCCCGGTGGTCATTGATGGGGAAGTGCGGGCGTTAGACCGAATGGCCAACATTGACGGCAACTATTACGCTTCTTTAATTTTAAGCAAAGATGGCAACCCCTTCATTGACTATGTGAAGTCTGAAATTCACTTTAAAAACGACGGGGTAGAAAACATTCAAGTTTACAACATGAACAAAATCACAGACATGGTTTATTCCGCCTACATTGACCATACGTTTATGGCTGACACTTCTGCTGTGGACAAGCAGTTTCCCGGTGTGTCCAAAATTGTTGTGGAAAATGATGTGATTACATATGTTTCCCAAAAGGGCGAACGTGTGAATGTGCCCCAGAACGGGTATGTTATTTTAATTAGCGAAGCTTCTTCCGATTATTTCACCTCCCTGGTTAAAGTGGGCCAGAAAGCAGATATTTCCATTACTTCTACCGTGGATTTCAACCAGGTTGAACAAGCCATCGGTGGGGCAGGGCGGTTGCTCATTAACGGCCAGGTGGCTTCTGATGGCGGCATGGTGCCCGGCGGCAGCCAACCACGCACAGCCGTAGGTTTCACCCAAGATAAAAAAGAACTGATTCTTATGGTGGTGGATGGTAGAACCCATTCCATTGGAGCTACCCACCAGCAACTGGCTAACTTAATGCTGAAATACGGGGCATTTAGTGCCATGCATTTGGACGGCGGCGGTTCTTCCGCTATGGGCGTTCAAAGGGTAGGGGAGGACCAGGTTAAACTGGTGAACACCCCCTCTGATGGTTCCCAACGGAAAGTGGCCAATGCCTTAGGCGTTTTTTCCGAAGCACCTGTGGGTGCGGCACAAAGCGTGATGGTTAAACCACAAGCCCAGCGTGTTTTTGTGGGCACTGGTGTTCCTGTGCAGCTGCTGGCTTTGGACACTTATTTAAACACCATGCCTTTAGACATTACACAAGCCTCTTTAGCGTTTAATGACAGTGGCGCTTCTTACCGTGACGGCATTTTTTACCCATCCACCACAGGGATGATTGATATGACCATTATGGTCAACGGTATTCAAGGGCAGGGCAGGGTGGAAAGCAAACCCCTGGGGCAAATTGTGCCCAGCCAGACCACCATCAATGCGGGGCTTAACGGCCGAACAAACCTAACGTTCACAGGCAAAAGCCCAGACGGCTTTGAAGGCCCTATTTATGCGGGTATGAACGTTACGGTAACCCCTGCAACATTGGGTCATATGGAAGGCCATACTTTTGTAGCAGACAGCCTAGGGGCTGGGTACATCACTGTTAGCGCAGGAAATGCTGTGGCCTACATTGATGTAAACGTGGGGTATCAAACCGTGGCGTTAACTGGTTTTGAAGACCGCCCACCTGTAACATTTGCCAGCTACCCAGATGGCCTAACCGGTTCCGTTATGCATAACAACACAGTGGTGAACGAAGGGGCCAATGCAGTCAGCATGACCTATACGTTGGCGGCCAGCACCGAAACACAAGCGGCATACATCACTTTTCCGCAAACCATTCCCATGCCCAACGGCACCAGCAGTTTTAAGCTGGATATATTTGGAGATAATTCCTATTATTGGTTACGGGCAAAAGTGCGGGACGGCAACGGCCAGGAACAAACCATAGATTTGGCAAAAGAAATAAACTGGACCGGATGGAAAACAGTGACGGCTAACATTCCGGCAGACATGAAACAGCCTGTTCAGTTGGAACGCATTTATGTTACAAGCTTAAACAACATTGACACCAATACATACACGTTGGCCATTGACAATGTGATATGCGATGTATTAACCCGATACCCTAAACTGCAACACCCGGACTCCAGCGTGGTCACTGACCCTAGAAAGGCCGATTTAACCGCAGTTCCCACAGACAACCATGACTATTATGTTAAAGGGGACTTGGCCATCGAAGGCTACAAGGTTACAGACACCGGTGCGCTAACGGTCATTCAAATGAGTGCCAAAGCAGGTGGCTTTGCTTCCACAAACCCTGCCCAGTGGGGTGCATTTGAACGGGATATTCGTAACAGCGCACGGCAAGTGGTTGTGATTGAAACGGACATTAGCCCAATCAACTTTACATATGCCAAAGAGTATCAAATGTTTCAGGAAGCTTTGGAACCTTTCGTGCTTGAAGGCAAAACCATTTTTGTGGTGAGCACCAACGGGAAAGCACCATCCACCAATTTACGCAACGGGGTGTACTACGTCAACTTAGGCGGACCATGGCCAACAGCAGAAGCTGCTGCTAAAGATGGAAAAGAGAAGTATCAGCTTCGTTTAAGGCTGGCACCGGAAGGTACATATTATCAATTACAAAAAGCAGAGTAATTTTAGAAAGGTAAGGCAGACGCATGGGGCAGGGCAACATAGCTAAGACAATTTTTTCAGTAACGGCAATTACGGTGTTGTCCCGCCTGATGTCCTTACTTAGTGTACAACTGTATTTATCCTGGTACGGGGCCAACGACCCTTGGCTTAATATTTATGACTATGCTTTAAAAGCACCCAACATCATCTTCACGTGTATTGGTACGTTGTTAACCACCATTGTGGTGCCTACGTATTCTGCCATGCTGGCCAAAGCGGACAACGGCCGGGGGGAAAAATTTTTAAATGATGTTATTTCCATTTCCAGCTTGCTTATTTTGTGCTTGATTGGTTTTGGGTTTATTTTGGCACCGGCGTTTTTTAAGCTTTCGGCTTTTGGTGAAAGCCCCGAAAAGCTTGCTTATGCAGTTTTTTCTTTACGGGTACTTTTGCCTGTTATGTTTTTTTATGGCCTTAACTTTATATTCCAAGGTATTTTACAATCCCACGGCCATTTCAAGCTGCCCGCTGCCGTTACCATACCCTCCAGCTTGATAACCATCGGTTATGTGCTGTTGTTGGGTAATCGGTTTGGTGTAACCGGGCTGCTGTTTGCAACTTTAATCGGCCTTTCTCTGCAAGCACTTTTCTTGCTGCCGGCAGTGATTAAAACCGGCTACCGTTTTCATCTTTCCTTTGACTGGAAAGACGAAGCCTTGGTCAGCTGCGCTAAACAATCTGCGCCCATTCTTATTGCGGTATCTGCATACCAGATGAACACCCTGTTTAATTTAACCATGGCACTGCGCTTAGGGCAGAATGCCATTTTAAGCTATGTACAGAACATTATTTTAGTGTCTATTCTGGCCTTTGTGTATGCCATTACCGCCGTTTATTACCCCAAACTTTCCGTGCTGTGGGCACAGGAAGACCGTGAGGGCTATAAACAAACGTTAAGCCAAGTGCTGCAAGTGGTCACCGTATTTTTAATTCCGGCCACAGTGGGTTTCATACTCATCCGTTATTCCTTGTTTGAGCTGATTGCCCGGTGGGGCAAAGTGACGGCGGAAGATGTAGGCATTGCGGGAAATATTATGGCTTTATATGCCTTGGGCATTTTGCCTTTGGGCTTTAAAGAAATACTGGACCGGGCTTTTTATGCGCAAAAAAACACCCGGGTATCTGCACTTTTTGGCTTTATCATTATGGCGGTAAATATTGCCCTAAGTCTATTGCTCATTGATAAGCTGGGTATATACGCCTTACCTCTGTCTTATTCCATTTCCAGCAGCGTAGGGGTGTTGGGGTTATGGCTCATTATGGGTAAAAAAATTGGCGGCTTTAATAAAGGGTTGCTTGTGATTATACGCAACGGGCTTTTGTCCAGTTTGGTTATGGGCTGCGCCATTCTATTGGTTAACCGTTTTCTGCTTAATGGTCTGGGCGATGGGCTTGTAGAGCGGGCCGTGAAGCTTTTTGTCCCGGTGGCACTTGGCGGCGTTTGCTATTTGGCTTTTTTCCAATTTCTGTATAAAGAGGAAAATTTATGGCAATTATGTAAAAAAAGCCAAGGGAGGCAATAGCATGTATAGCGGTCAGGACCGAGTGATACTTATTGAAGGCGATAGCTCTAACTGGTACGAGCAAGCCATTTTTATAGTGAAAGCCAGTTTACCCAAAAACAAAATGCCGGTAGATTTGGTGGCGGAAGCAGAAAAGATTATTAACGGACATGGCATTAGCCGCACATCCGGCACAAGCGCAAGTACAAGTCCAATTGTTGCATCCAAGCCCAAAGCATCTAAAACCACCGTAGCGCCAATTGCTGTTCAACCGGCTACCAAAAAGAAAAACCCAAAATTTAATTTCTTTTTAAATCTGTTTATGCTGATGAGTTGTTTGGCATTGCTGGGGCTGCTTACCATGATGATGCGCTAGTATATTCATAACATATAGAAAAGTGCCGGCTGTGTTTGAACCATGCCGGCACTTTTTTTATTATAAAAAGGGGGAGCAGTTATACTCTAAATCTATTCGCAAAAGAAAAGTTTTGCGAATAGATAGGTCTTTGCATCCAAATCCAAACCATATAA
>CAZCQP010000015.1:0-55464 GCA_964500895.1 uncultured Eubacteriales bacterium
CCCCTGTTACAGCCGTGAAAGGGCCGTGTCTTAACCGCTTGACCAACGGGCCGTTACTCAACGAAGGCTATTATAGCCTATAACCCGACAGAAGTCAATAGGTTTTTTCAAAAAATTTTAAAAAATTTGTCTAGGGTTTAAAAATGTTAATAAGAATCGGGGAAAGTAATAATTCAGCAAATACTGCCAATAAAACCAAAAGAATGCTTTGTACTAAAATGAACCCATAAGCAGGCAACGGGTTTTGGTAACCCAAACGTCGGTCTTTTTTTGCGGTGGAAAAACGAATGCTGTGGCCAGCAGTAAAAAAACAGGCAGCAACGGCCAGTACATTTTGGGGTAATGTGGTGGCAAGAAAAGTGCCAAGGCCAGACATGCCAAAGGCGCCATGCAAAAGTGCGGCGGTGAAACCCAGGGTGCCCCCTTTCACGGCTAAAAGCAGCAGGGCGGCAAAAGTTCCCCCAGGTGCAAAGGCTAAAAGCCAAATGGCCACCGGCATTTTACCTTGCTTAAACAGTGTGGTGGCCAGCACATCCGCCCTGGGCGAAGCCGAAACGTTTCCCATATGCTGCATGTAGGCAAGCAGGCCAGGGGTGGTGGTGTCTAACTGGGACCGGTCCATGGCAGAGACGGAAAGCGAACCCAATACAAGGCCACATAAAAAGCAAAGGCCGCAAAGCATTAAAGTGCCCTGATCCTTGTTTAACCGTACATTTTCCCGCCGCTGGATTTGCCGTCTCAAAATAAACCCGCCCTTTCTGCGCTACTTTTACAGTGTATGCGCAGAAAGGGCGGGACATGTTTTAAAATGAATGCTGCTGGTACGCCAGCAGTGCGGAAATGGTCTTGCTGTCAATAATTTCCCCAGAGAAAATCATGGCAATGGCTTCCTCAAGCGTGTACGTTTCCACGGATACAAATTCATCGGGGTCTAAGTGCACCGTGCCCGGTGTTAAATTGGTGGCCAAATAAATGTGCAGCACTTCTGTGCAAAAGCCGATGGCGGAATACATGGCGAACATAGAAACCATGTTGCCCGCTTTGTAGCCCGTTTCTTCTTCCAGCTCCCGGGTGGCGCAATCCAGGGGGTCTTCTCCTTTTTCAAGAGTGCCCGCCGGAATTTCCAGCACCATCTTCTTGGCCGGGTGGCGGTATTGGCGCACCAGCAAAATGCGCCCGTCTGGCAGCACTGGCAAAATGGCCGCCGCCCCAATGTGCACCACCACTTCCCGAATGGCTTGGCGGCCGTCTGGCAAGGTGATGGTGTCCTGCACCACGTCTATAATTTTTCCTTTATATACCGGATGGGATTGAATCAGTGTGTATGGTTCCATAGCAACCTCCACTTCCTAAGCTTAAAATTCTGCGTTGTTCACGGTGCGGGGGAAGGGGATGGTATCCCGGATGTTGGCAATACCTGTAATATACATCATCAGCCGCTCGAAGCCCAGGCCGTAGCCAGAGTGCTTCACGCTGCCGTATTTGCGCAAATCCATGTACCACCAGTAGTCCTCGGTTTTAAGGCCCAGTTCTTCCAGGCGGGCCAGCAGACGGTCGTACCGTTCTTCTCTTTGGCTGCCCCCGATAATTTCCCCAATGCCGGGCACCAGCAAGTCTGTGGCGGCCACGGTGTTGCCGTCTTCGTTCAGCCGCATGTAGAAAGCTTTAATGTCTTTGGGGTAGTCCGTAACGAACACAGGTTTTTTAAACACTTGCTCTGTAATATACCGTTCATGCTCCGTTTGAATGTCCATGCCCCATTTCACCGGGTAGTCAAACTTTACATCTGCTTTTTCCAGCAGTTCAATGGCTTTCGTGTAGGTAATGGCTCCAAAGTCTGCATCCACCAAGGCGTGCAGCCGTTCCAAAAGCCCTTGATCCACAAACTGGTTAAAAAACTCCATTTCTTCCGGGGCGTTTTCAAGCACGTATCGCACCACGTATTTCAGCATGTTTTCCGCCAGGTTCAGAATGTCTTTCAGTTCTGCAAAAGCCACTTCCGGCTCAATCATCCAGAACTCGGCGGCGTGGCGGGTGGTGTTGGAGTTTTCTGCCCGGAAGGTGGGGCCAAAGGTGTAAACGTCTCTAAAGCCCATGGCAAAGGTTTCTGCGGAAAGCTGGCCGCTTACAGTCAGGCTGGCCATTTTGCCGAAAAAGTCTTCTTTAAAGTCTACATCCCCTTCTTTGCTTTTGGGAACGTTGGCTAAGTCCATGGTGGTCACTTTAAACATTTCCCCGGCACCTTCGCAGTCGCTGGCGGTGATGATGGGGGTGTGGACGTTCACAAAGCCATTTTCATTAAAAAACTTGTGAATGGCAAAGCTGGCCAAGGAACGCACCCGGAACACAGCGGAAAAAGTGTTGGTGCGGGGGCGCAAATGGGCAATGGTGCGCAAGTATTCCAAAGTGTGCCGCTTCTTTTGCAGGGGGTAGTCCGAAGGGGATTCTCCTTCCACCACAATGGCGGTGGCCTTCACTTCAAAAGGTTGCTTGGCCCCGGGGCTTTCCACCACTATGCCTTCCACAGTGATGCTGGAACCAACCCCCAGCTTGGCTACGGTGTTGAAGTTTTCTAAATTATTATCAAAAACCACTTGAATGGTTTTAAAGAATGTGCCGTCGTTCAGTTCAATAAAGCCAAAGTTTTTATTATCCCGTACTGTGCGAACCCAGCCCCCCAGGGTGATTTTCTGGTTCAAATAATCGTCCGTTTTTCTAAAAATGTCTTTCACTTTCGTGTACATGTTGTGCCACTCCTTTTCTCAAACAATCTTTTACTATTTTGCCCTAAAGCAGCAAATATTGCAACTAAAAAATAAAATTTTTCCAAAGCAACAGAACAATATGGTATAATTTGTAAAATATAAAAAAATAACAAATTATAGGGGTGGTTGTAATGGAGGCAAAAAAACGAACAATCATCATAACCGGGGCGTTGGTTGCCGCATTGGTTATTTCTGTTGGGTACTATGGTTTTAGGGCAAAGGCACCGGTTACGCTGGTGACGGCAGAGGGCACAACCGCTGTACCGGCGGTTGCAGTTACAGAGGAAAGCGACCAAGCCAATGCGGAAGCGGTGACCATGGTGCAAGTACACGTAGCCGGTGCGGTGAATGCCCCCGGGGTTTACACTTTGCCGGAGGGCAGCCGGGTGGCAAATGCGGTGGACATGGCAGGGGGAATGACCCCGGAAGCGGATACAAAACTGAACCTGGCCAGACTAATCACAGACGGGGAACAAATTCTTGTGCCAAAAGCGGGAGAAAGTGTTGACAAAACTGCATTTGTGGAAGACAATAGGAATAATGAATCATTGGTGAACATCAACACCGCCACCCTCTCCCAGCTTACTGCGCTGCCGGGTGTGGGCGATGCCATTGCCGCCCGCATCATTGAATACCGGGAAGCCAACAACGGCTTTCAAACGAAGATGGAACTTTTGCAGGTGAAAGGCATTGGGGAGAAAACATATGAGGTCTTGGAAAATTTGATATCGGTTTATTAATATTTGAGGAAGTGTGACATGGCATACAGCGTGTTGGTTGTGGATGACGAAAAGCTTATTGTCAAAGGAATTAAATTCAGCCTTCAGCAAGACGGCATGGACGTGGACACCGCTTTTGACGGGGAGGAAGCGTTGCGGCTGGTGAAGGCTAAAAACTATAACTTAATTGTGTTGGACGTGATGCTGCCCAAGGTGGACGGCTTGGAAGTATGCCAGCAAATTCGGGAATTTAGCGCCGTGCCCATCATTATGGTTACCGCCAAAGGGGACGACATGGACAAAATTATGGGGCTGGAATACGGCGCAGACGACTACATTACAAAGCCCTTTAACATTCTGGAACTAAAGGCCCGCATCAAGGCCATTTTGCGCCGGAGCGTGCAAAACATGGGGGTGCAAAAGGCCAAAGAGAAGCCCAACACCTTAAATGTGCGGGATTTGGCGTTGGAGCGGGAGTCTCGCCGGGTGTTTTTAAACGGCCAGGAGGCTTATTTAACGGCCAAAGAATTCGACCTTTTGGAACACTTTATGTTAAACCCAGGCAAAGTATACAGCAGAGAAAACTTGTTAAAAACCGTGTGGGGTGCAGATTACCCGGGGGATGTGCGCACGGTGGATGTGCATGTGCGCCGTTTGCGGGAGAAAATTGAAGAAAACCCCAGCACGCCGCAATATATTCATACAAAATGGGGTGTAGGTTATTATTTTCAATAATTGGGCCAAAGGCTTTTTTTTCAGCTGGCGGTGGAAGCTGTTTTTTGTCTTTCTCATCGTAAGCTTTGCGCCCCTGTTGTTTTTGTTTTCCACCATGTTAACGTCCATGAAGGACTACTACCAAAAAGACCGGGAGAGCAAGCTTTTGCAATCTGCCACCATCATGGCGGGCAGTTTTTCCGGCGCAAGCTGGGAATCTACCGCCTATACTGTTGCCCCCTTTGCCCGGGAAATAGAAGACAAAAGCAAAGAGGGCAACTTTCGTGTGCTTATTGTAGACAACAAAGGCCTGGTGCTGAATGATTCCAACCTGGCGGAAGTGGGCAAAACATTAATCATCCCGGAGGTTAGTTCAGCTCTGCAAAAAAACAACCGGGTGACCACCCACGGGGAGGAAAAGGCGGTGTATGCCGCAGCTTCTATTGTGAACGAGCGTTCGGAAAAGGTGGGCGCTGTGTTGTTGGTGGCTTCCATTGTGGATATTTTTGAAGCCATTTCGGAAATACAAAAAAAGCTGCTGCTTTTTGCCATGCTCATTGTGCTGGTGCTTTTGGTGCTGGTGTTTTTCATTTCCCAGCTGCTTTTAGAGCCTATTAAAGCATTTTTAAAAGTGGTGCAGAAAATGGCGCAGGGCCATTTAACAGAGCGCATCCAGCTAAAAGGCCACGATGAATTTACAGAACTGGCCGCCGCCTTTAACCAAATGGCGGAAAAGCTGAACGAGGTGGAAAAGACAAGGGAAACTTTTGTATCTAATGTGTCTCATGAGCTGAAAACCCCTTTAAGCGGCATTAAAGTGCTGACAGAATCCATCTTGCTGGAGCAGGACGTGCCGCCGGAAATGCACACAGAGTTTTTGCAAGACATTAATTCTGAAATTGACCGGATGACCTATATTGTGAACGACTTGCTGAACCTGGTGAAATTGGACCAACGGGAAATTCCCTTAAATATGACTCAGGTAGATTTAAATAAATTGGTGGACGACATTCTCAAGCGTCTGTCTCCCTTGGCTGGTCAAAAGGATATTGAGCTGCTTTTAGAAGACATTCGCCCTGTCACCATTACAGCAGATGAAATGAAGCTAACGCTGGCCCTTTCCAACCTGGTGGAAAACGGGGTGAAATACACCCCCCAAGGCGGTCGGGTGAAAGTGATTGTGGATGCAGACCATCAAAACGCTTTTGTTACCGTGCAGGATACAGGCATTGGCATTAGCGAGGAAGAGCAGAGCAAAATTTTCAACCGCTTTTACCGGGTGGATAAAACAAGAGACAGGGAAACTGGCGGCACCGGTTTGGGGCTGTCTATTACCCATTCCACTGTGCTTTTGCATAACGGCAGCATTAAAGTCATTAGCAAAGAGCAGGAAGGTAGCACTTTTGTGGTGCGCCTGCCCATTCACCAGCCGGGTTGATGTGTGCAGCTGTAGGGGCGGCCATTGGCCGTCCGAAATCTTAAATAAAGGGTGTAAAAACCATGCAGCATAAACAAAAAGTGATTTTTGGGCTTATCGGCTTGCTCCTTTGCCTGGCGGTTATTGGGGCGGTCTACATGGCCCCAGGGCGGGAAGAAGGCAACAAGCTACAGGTAGATGTTTATTTTTTAAACCCCCAAACCCAAACGTTGGAGCCGGAAACCCATTTCATTGATATGGGCGAAAACAACCAGATGGCGGAAGCAGTGTTAAAACTTTTATACAACGGGCCCAAATCTAAAAATCTGGTGAAAACTTTTCCAGACGATGTGGCTTTTTTAGACGGCCGTGTGGTGTTAAGCGATGTGCAGGAGGAAGGGCTGCTGGAGGTGGAGTTTTCCAAGGAGTACATGGATATGCTACCTACGGCAGAGCAGTATTTTCGTGCGTCTTTAGTGTGGAGCATGACTGAGCTGCCTTTTATTAAAGATGTGGTCATTTACACCAACGCCATGGAGCTGGCACGCACAGATGGCTTACCCATGGGGCGGTTAAACCGAAGCAACATGGTCATTAACCCCGTCATTTCCCCAAGCAAAGTGGACGTGCAACGGGTGCGGCTGTATTTCTATAGCACAGAGGACAAAATGTTGGCACCGGAAGAACGTAACGTTCAAGTGAACCCGGACTGGCCCATTGAAAAATACATTGTAGAGCAGTTGATTGCCGGGCCAAGGACAAAGGGGTTTGTAGCCATCATGCCGCCGGAAACAAAAATCCGGGGGGACGTGAAAACTGAAGACAAGGTGTGTTATGTGAATTTAAGCAGCGACTTTGCCAGCAAAACCAATGCCACCGGGGACTTATTGCTGTACTATTTGTACGGGGTGGTGAACAGCCTAACCGAGCTGCCGGACGTGGACAAGGTGCAGTTTTTAATTGAGTCTGAAAAGATTGAAAACTATAAAGGCACGCTGGATTTAAGCAAGCCCATTGAACGGGATGAAAGGTTTATTGTGCAGCAGCAAGAGCCGTAAGGGGGAGGGCCATGAAACGCCCGCTTTGCTGGGGGCTGGCCGCTTTGGCGGCAGGCATGATGTGTGGACGGGCAGGAGGGGTTTCCTTCGGCCCTTTTGTTGTGGCGTTTTTGCTGGTGGTTGCGCTGGTGTGCGGCTGGCTTTTCCTGCAAAACCGATGGCTGGGGGCGTTTGCCCTGTTGCCCTTTGCTGTTGCCGGGGTTCTGGTGGTGCAAGCCGCCATGCTTCCCCCAGACGCTTATTTAGATGGGCTGGCGGGTACCGGTCAAACAGTTGCTGTGGAAGGAACAGTCACACAGGTGACGGTTTCCCGGTCTGGCCGCACTTGGCTGGAAGTGGCTGTTTCTCGTGTAGGCGGTGGGCATGTTCCTGGCAAGCCGGTGCGCATTTCCGTTTTGCCGAAAGAACGGGTTGCCGTGAAGGAAGGGCAAGGGGTGAAGCTGTCCGGCACACTGGAAGCCTTTTTGACCCAGCGCAACCCCGGCGGCTATGATGCCCAACAATACAACCGTGCCCGAGGCGTGCACTACCAAATGTTTGCGGAAACGGTGGAGGCAAAGGAAGGCCTCAGTTTTTTAGGGGCGATGAGGGCTGTGTCCGGGCAGGTGAAAAGCCGTTTTCAGCAGGTGTACAAGACGGCTTTGCCCCCAAAGGAAGGGGCTGTGTTGCAGTCCATGATTATGGGGGATAAATCTGGGCTGGATGAAGAAACGGTGGAGCTGTACCGCTTGGCTGGTATTTACCATATCATCAGCGTATCTGGGCTGCACATGGCCATTGTGGCGCTGGCGTTGCAACGGTTGTTAAACCGGGTGATTCATTTCCGGGCGGCCATGGTCACAACGGTGGTGTTGCTGGTGTTGTATTGCCTGTTGACAGGCAGCAGCCCCTCTACGGTGCGGGCACTGCTAATGTTCGGGGTGGCCGTGGCGGGGCCTTTTCTAAACCGGCGGCCAGACCCTTTAAGCGGGGTTTCCTTTGCTGCCATTTGCTTGCTGCTCTACCGCCCCTTTTTGCTATGGGATGCAGGGTTTCAATATTCATTTGCGGCGGTGTTTGGGCTGCTGTTAGGGGCAAGGCCTATGCAACAGGCACTGTTGCGGCTGGGGAAGAAGTCCGGTGCTTTGGGGGAAGTATGCATACTGCCCGGGGTGGCGGCGGGGTTGGCTGGAAGTTTAGCGGCCACCTTGGCCACGACTCCGGTGTTGGCGGCCTATTTTCGCATGGTTTTGCCATGGTCGGTGTTGGCCAATGCATGCATTGTGCCCACAGTGGGCATTACCGTTACCATAGGTTTTTTGGTGGGCATTGTTGGCCTTTTCTCGCTGGAAGCGGCCACTTTTTTATCTGGGGTACCTTTTGCCTTCATTAAAAGTTACACGGCAATGGGGCGGCTGTTTGTAAGCCTACCCGGTGCTGTGGTGTATACCGGGGCCCCACCTGCCTGGGTGATTGTGGCTTATCTTTGTTTGTATGGGCTGTTTTTAAAGCTGCTTTTGGCCCAGAACACCGATGACAACCCAGGAAAAAAGCTGTACAAACGCCTGTTGGTTGGTGCGTGTGGTTTGTTTGTGGGTGGGGTGGTCGTCAGCCAAGCACTGCTCCAGCCTTTGTCCGTGACCATGCTGGATGTGGGGCAAGGGGATTGCTTCGTCATTCAGAAAAAGGGCGCTTGCTTTGTCATTGACGGGGGCGGTAACTTCGGAAAAGACGTGGGCCAAAACACCGGGATGACGGTGCTGGTGCCCTACTTGGAATATGCGGGGGTGCAGCAGGTGGACGGGGTGTTTGTTACCCACCCAGACACTGACCATGCCACCGGTATTATAGAGCTTTTGCAAACCAAAAAGGTGAAAAAACTGTATGTGTCTCAAGCCACTGCCGGGGACAAGGCACTGTACGACTGGCTGATGGCCGCTGCCCAAGCCAACGGCACCCAGGTGGTGGCCCTTGCCGCCGGGGATGGGGTGGTGATGGGGGACACTGTTTTTTCCTGCCTGTGGCCCTTGCCGGATGCAAAAACAACAGATGACAACAGCACCTCTTTGGTGTTAAAATTAACCCATCAAAACATAAGCTTTTTGTTCACCGGGGATATGGGTGCAGAGGAAGAAGCTGCGTTGCTGGCGTCCGGGGCAGATGTGGATGCCCAGGTGTTAAAGCTGGGGCATCACGGTTCCAAATACAGCTCCACCCCGGCTTTTGTGGAAGCAGTGTCTCCCAACGTGGCCATGGTGAGCGCCGGGCGCAACAACCCTTTTGGCCACCCTCACCCCCGGGTGTTGGGGTATTTTGCAGAACAGGGCATTCCGGTATACAACACGGCGGCAGAAGGGGCAGCAATTTTTGAAACAGACGGAAAGAGCCTATGGCTGAAACAGTGGAGGAAATGGGAATGAAAAATTTGCAGGCGGATATTAAAAACAAAGCATTTCAGCGGGTGTACCTGTTTTTCGGGGAAGAACAGTATTTGGTGAACCTGTATGAAAGCAACATCAAGCAGGCGGTGCTTTCAGAGGAAGCCGCCCTGATGAACTGCGACGTTTTTGAAGGGAAGAACGCCGATTTAACCCAGTTGTTCCAAACGGTGAACACGTTGCCCTTTTTCAGCGACAGGCGGCTGGTGCTGGTGAAAGAATCTGGCCTGTTTGCCGCCGGGCGCAAAGACGACACCCAGCAGGTTGCCGCCTGGGTTGAGGACAAAGGCGGCCAAGGATTGCCGGATTTTTGTGTGCTGGTGTTCATTGAAAGCCAGGTGGACAAGCGGAACAAGCTGTATAAAGCGGTTTCTAAAGCCGGGCGGTGTGTAGAATTCCAAACCCCGGATGAAAAGGCGCTCATAGACTGGATTGCCCGCAGCCTTAAAAAAGAGGGCAAAACCATTGCCATTAAAGATGCCCGGGTGCTTATTCAGGCTACGGGAGGCGATATGTCCCTCATGCAGCAGGAAATGGGCAAGCTGGTCACCCATTGCCCCCAAGCCATGGTGACGGCCCATGACATTGAGGCCGTGTGCATCAAGCCCCTGGCGGTGCGGGTTTTTGACTTGCTGGACGCCATTGGTGCAAAAGACGGCCACAAAGCGCTGGACATTTTTAATAATTTGGTGGTGACCAAACAATCTCCCATCATGGTGATTGCGGTGTTGGGCAAGCAGCTGAAACAACTGCTGCAATGCAAAATGCTGGCGGAAAAGGGCAACCCCCCCGGTATGATTGCAGAAAAGATGGAGCTGCGCAGTTTTATGGTGAACAACTTGATGGCCCAGGGCAGGCGGTTTTCATCGGCCAAGCTGTCTCAATTATTAAGCCTGTGTTTGGAAACAGATATAAGCATTAAAACCGGTAAAATGAACGATCAGTTGGCCGTGGAGCTTTTAATTATTCAAAGCTTGGCATAAAAGGAGGAAGAGTGTTGATGGGTGGGGAAAAAGTGTGTGTTCGGACGCTGGAAAAACAAGATATACCCCAACTGGCAGGTTTGTACGAACTGTTTTGGGGTGAAAAATCGGACGTTTTAAAGATGGAGCAACAGTTTGATGTGCTGGAAAAAGATAAAAGCTACATCCTTCTGGTGGCCGAGAACATAGACAGGGCCATTCTAGGCTCTGTGATGGGCATTGTGTGCAAGGAACTGTACGGGGACTGCCGCCCCTTTTTGCTGGTGGAAAACATGGTGGTGGACAAGCAGTGCCGTAAATCCGGCATTGGGCGGCTGTTGCTGTCTGAACTGGAAGCAAGGGCTAAGGAACGGGATTGCACCCAAATGCTTTTGGTGACGGAAATAGACCGGACGGATGCTTGCAGTTTTTATGAAGGGTTTGGGTTTCAAAAGAACAATAAAGGGTATAAGAAAAAGATATAAGGCTTTTGAAGGGTCTGGGGAACTTATCTCGAAAAAGTTCCCCATTTTTTTATTGTTTACTGCCCCATACCGGCGGCCAGAGTAAGCATTTGCTCGCCTATTCTTTATTATTGCTGTGCAATCTTAGGATGTCCTGCGAAAAAATAACACGCAGCATTTGGGCATCAATTTGAAAAAAAGATTCATTTGGTGTCAACGATATCTTCGTGGCCTTCAGTTGAATAACTATCACTGCTCCTTTTTTTGTTTGTGAGTTGCACAAGATTCATTTGGAAAATAGTTGAATTTACAATGATATGAATGTTTTTTGCCAGATTATTTCTTTCTTCATCAGAAAAACAGAGTTGGTCCATTAGAAAATTTTTAAATGTTTCTTCAATATCTAATTTTTCATCTTCTGCTGTAAAACTATCAAATTTTATGGCGCTATTAAACACATAGTAAATAACTTGTGCTGTATTATTTGCTTTTAGCGCGTTTCCAATTTCATTCCACCAACATTTATCTGTATCACCAATTGACATTCCAAAAATACAGTAAACATTTGTGGCTTTAATTATTTTTTTTATGGTATAGTTTACGTTTCCCCCAACAGCATCATTTTTAAAAGGTTTAATAATTTTTCTTTTCGTTTTAACGGATAGTTCCTTTTCAAACTTTATTTGACTTTCGTCATTTACCCCGAAAATGGGATTGAAATCTGATATAGTTCCATGAATATAATTAAGTTTTCCGATAGTTGTAGGGTAGCTCGAATCTCTTACTATATGAGAACTCACATGGGGCTTAACTGTTTTCAGATGTTTAATACACAGTTCTAAACAATTAGTATAATTAAATGAAACAAACCCAATAGTGATGCTTTCTGGTATTGTATTTATTCTGCTTGTCTGTACAAAGTGATCTTTTGGCACATATTTTAATTCATTATAAAAACCTTTTAAATATGCTTCGAAAGTCTGTACAATTTCATTTTTGCACTGTTCAAAATCTATTTTTTGAGATTCAAGCTTTATGTATTCACAAATGGCCAGTCTGCAATCATTGTAAATAGTAACAATTTCTTCTTCTGAGCTCAGATGTTTAGTATAATTGCCAAATTCCAACTCTAAGTCAGACCAGTTATGGCTCTCATTTTTTAAGTCGTTTTTTATGGCGTGTTTAAAGTCACTAATAACTTGAGATGACGAATCGCTTTCAACATACTCTTTTAAAAAATCAATATATCTTGTGCTCAAACCAATGGCCACATCAAAGCCATTACCAATAAAAAATGTAATATTCATTAGTAAGTCCCTCTTTATGGTATATCACCATGTAAAAATTATTCCATTTACGCAAAGCCTTCCTCATAACCACATCAAGAGCGAGCACTCCGTTATTTTGGGTTATGGCAACTCGGCATAATTCGCTTTGTTATGCCTTCAACTCTATGCCAAAATACAGGAATAATCGCCCTCAAAGGAAAGTGACGGTTTGTTGAATACAGCTTTTTATTGTTTATTGCCCCATACCGGCGGCCATGTACGCTGCATTGGCGGCCAAAATGTAGCTTTTATCCAAATACCCCCGGAAAGTGGGGTCAAAGCCCAGCAGAACATCCCGGCCCTGGTAAATGGCGGCGATTTTGCCGTCCACTTCCCCTTTGCGCTTATTAAAGCCATGGATGAAGCTTTGAGGGGCAAAATGCATGGCTCTGGCAGCGCTGGTTTCCTCTATGGAGATTGGGGCCACCATATAAAACACTTCCTCCGGCTGGTAGCCATAGCACAAGGGGCAGTCATTCAGCTGCACTTTAAAAGAGCCATTGGGCACGGAAAGCATCCAGCTTTGAGATTCCGGGCTGTCCGTTACCTTTTGGTCTGCCAGTGGTGTGGTGGCAGTGTAGGGCAGGCATTGCAGATGTTCTGCCACTTTGTCCCCGGAAAAACCGTGCATCACCCGGCCTTTAAATGCTGCCGCTGCACGCAAAAGCTCTTTCCGGCCTCTTTCACGAAGGGCCCAAGACACTTGCAGGGCACAGCCTTGGCTGTCGTCGTAAGGGTCGTGCCACAAGCCCAGCTTGGTGCCACCCACAAACAACACGTCATAGTTTTCCGGGTGAATCACATAACCCAGGTTCAGTTCGGCAAAGGGCAAAAAGTCTGCGTCAAAGCCCAGCCGGCATAACACTTCTGCGGTGTTGCCACTGTCTCCAACCACCAGTATTTTAGGAAGCAACACCTTTTCCAGTGGGTTTTCTGCTGTGTATTCGGAAAGTTTCACGCAATGTCCTTGGCAAAAGGCTTCCACAGCTTTTTGAACTGGGGCGTATTCCACCACAAAATGGCCGGTTAATTTGTCCCTTAAAACCTCATGCCCGGCTTTGGCCAGGGTGTTGGCAAGGTTCACACCGTCCACCGTTTCACAGCTGATTTGCAGTTTGGTAAAGGCGGCCGACACGGCAGTCTTTTTGGCCACGGGGGCAGTCAGTTGGCGGGAGGTAGTCATGTCAAAGCTGTTGGTTTCTTCAACGTTAAGCCCACGCATAACCGTATAAGAGTAAAAAGAAATGTCGTAGCAGTTGTCAATTTTATGGCTCATGTCTTCGCCCTGCCACAGCATGTTATGCAAGGCGGCTCTAAAGGGCTGTGCCGCTGGAACCACGTAGGTGTCATCGGTTTCATATACATCAATGGCGTTAAACATCAGCTGGTTGATGGTATGGATGAGCAGACCCTGGTCTTTTTGTCCGGTTTTGGGCAGCAGGTAGTAGTCGGGCACGGTTATGTCTTTGATGGGTGCGCCCTCAATGCCTCTGGCGAAAATTTCGCACTGGTTCATAAACAGTGCATCTTCTTTGCCCTGCACATAGTCCAGAATGCCTTTGGTGGCGTAATGGGCCACCACCGCCCCTTCCTCGCTGGGGAAGTTGCATTCCAGCGTATGGGGCACAGCACCGAACATGGCGCAAAATTGTGGGGTGTACACGGGGCTGTAGTCGTCCCAGCCGTCTTTCCAGATGATGGCGGGAATGTCTGTGTCCAGCCCAGTTTTGGCCTTGATGGAAGCGGCCATGGCTTTGGAATTTTCAATGATGTGGTGTTCTAAAAGGTCGTATTCCAGCAGGGGGTTGTGGGGCGGGGTACAGGCATCAATGAGCAGGTTAGCCGTGCCCATGTAGCCGTGGACGTCCAGCATCACCACGGGGAACACTTTGGTGAGCACATGCTCAATAAGCGCCCGGGTTTCCGGCTGGGTTTGAGCCATCCACTCCCGGTTTAAATCCACCCCCCGGCCGTTATAAATATGTAAGCCATAAGCCCTGCTGTCTGGGTTTAAGCAAATGCTGATAAAAAAATTCAGACGCTGTAGGTACCGGTCCCTGTCTGGGCTAGCCAGAAATTCCTTCATAAAGGCCATCAGCCCGTCGGTGCCGGAAATCTCGTTGCCGTGAAGGTTGCAGTTCACCAAAATGGGCAGCTTGTGCTTGGATGCTTCCTTTTGAGCGGCCCGTGGGTTTCTGGCAATGGTTTGCCGTTCTTGGATGAAAGCGTCCACATCCGGGTCGTTGGAGAGAATTACCAAATACAAGTCCCGCCCATTGTTGGATTGGCCCATGGTGCGGATGGTGACAAAGCCCGGGTACTGGGCCTTTAACTTGTCCAGCTCATCTTTAATTTCTGAATACAGCAGGGCATAGCGCATCAAGCCAAACTCTTGGTCGTTTCGGCTGTTGATGGTCATGGCTTCACGTCCTTTATGATATATATTTTCACACCAGAAAAACAATGAAAAGCCAATTTTGAAATGCTTACTTTGCCATAAAATCCTTATATAAAAGGCTGGGCTGAATGCCCTGGTTGCACTGGTATTTTCCAGAAGTATATGCTTCGTATTCGCCTAAAATGTCGTGATAATAAATCTGGCATATTTCCACATAGGGGTACACGATGATGGGCTGGATGCAGTGGATTTCCAGCGTCCAGAAACCCTTGAAGCCCACGTCCCCAAATCCGGCGGTAACGTGGATGTAAAGCCCCAGCCGCCCAATGGAAGAACGGCCTTCCAGCATGGGCACCAGGTTTTGGGTTTCGGTGTATTCGTGGGTGCGGCCTAGGTACAAAAGCCCCGGTTGAAGCAACAGGCCGGATTCCGGTATGGTAATGCTTTCGGTTTCGTTGGGCACTTTCATGTCCAACGTTGTGTTTTTATACACCAAAAGCTGGTTGTGTAGCTTTAAATTATAGCTATTCGGGTTGAGCTGGCGGCGGTCGTAAGGTTCAATGTGAATGTCCTTACCCAGCCGCTTTTCAATCTCCAGCCCGGATAAAATCATGGTGTTTCCCCCTTATTCTTCAAGCAGTTGCTTTAAATAGTGCCCAGTGTAGGAGTTCTTGTTGCGAACCACTTCCTCCGGGGTGCCGGTGGCCACAATGCGGCCACCTTTGTCGCCCCCTTCGGGGCCTAAGTCGATGATATAATCGGCTGTTTTAATCACGTCTAAGTTGTGTTCAATAACCACCACGGTGTTGCCGCCCTCGGACAAAGTTTGCAAAATGCCAATCAGCTTGTGCACATCGGCGGCATGAAGGCCGGTGGTGGGTTCGTCCAGCACGTACATGGTTTTGCCTGTGTTCCGTTTGGAAAGCTCTGTGGCCAGCTTCACCCGCTGGGCTTCGCCGCCGGAAAGGGTGGTGGAGGCTTGCCCCAGCTTCACATAAGAAAGGCCCACGTCGTTAATGGTTTGCAGCTTGTCCCGCAAACGGGGCAGGTTTTCAAAGAATTTCAGCGCTTCTTCCACGGTCATGTCCAGCACGTCTGCAATGGTTTTGCCTTTGTACTTCACTTCCAGCGTTTCCCGGTTGTACCGTTTGCCGCCGCAAGTTTCACAAGGGACGTAAATGTCCGGCAAAAAGTGCATTTCAATTTTAATGATGCCGTCTCCGGCACAAGCTTCGCACCGGCCGCCTTTTACGTTAAAGCTGAACCGGCCTTTTTGGTAACCCCGCATTTTGGCCTCTGTTGTTTGGGCGAACAAGTCCCGAATCAGGTCGAACAGGCCGGTATATGTGGCGGGGTTAGAGCGTGGGGTGCGGCCAATGGGGGACTGATCGATGTTGATGATTTTGTCCAGCCGTTCCACCCCCAACAGGGCTTCGTGCTTGCCTGCCTTCATTTTAGCACGGTTTAAGTCTTTCGCCAACCGTTTATACAAAATTTCGTTCACCAAAGAGGATTTGCCGGAGCCGGAAACCCCGGTAACGCAAGTGAACACCCCCATGGGAATTTCCACATCTATGCCTTTTAGGTTGTTTTCCGTGGCGCCCTTAATGACCAGCTTGTGTTCCCCAAGCTTGCGCCGTTCTTTGGGCACCTCTATTTTTTTGCGCCCGCTTAAATACGCCCCGGTTAAGGAGTGTTCGCATTTCAGCAGTTCTTCCGGGGTTCCGGCGAACACCACTTCGCCCCCGTGAAGCCCGGCATAGGGGCCAATGTCTACGATATAATCCGCTTGCATCATGGTGTCCGAATCGTGCTCTACCACAATGAGGGTGTTGCCAATGTTTTTTAAGTGGTGCAGGGTTTTTAAGAGCCGGTCATTGTCCCGCTGGTGCAGACCAATGGAAGGCTCGTCCAAAATGTACACCACCCCCACCAGCCCGGACCCAATTTGGGTGGCCAGCCGAATGCGCTGTGCTTCCCCGCCAGACAAGGTGCTGGCCGCTCGGGACAAAGTGAGGTAATCCAACCCCACGTCCACCAAAAAGCCGGTGCGGGCGTGAATTTCCTTTAAAATTTGGTCGGCAATTAAAAGCTGTGTTTCCGTGAGCTGTAAGCTGTTAAAGAAGGCTTGCACCCGGGCCACCGTCATGTCTGTAATATCTGAAATGTTTTGGTTGCCAATGGTCACCGCCAGCACCTCTGGCTTTAACCGCTTGCCCTTGCAGGTGGGGCACAGGTTGCTGGTCATCAGGCTTTCGTATTCCTGGCGCATGTATTCAGAGGAGGTTTCTTTGTACCGGCGCATCAGGCTGTTTACAATGCCTTCAAACCGCCAGTCGTAGGTTTTAACTGCCCCGCCTCCTTCATATTCAATGGTGATTTTTTTGTCCCCGGTGCCGTATAAAATAATGTCTTTCACCTTTTGGGGCAAATCCACGTAAGGGGTGTCCGGGTCGAAGTTGTATTCCCGTGCCAGCGCCCGGTATAAGGAGTTGGAAATGCTGCCGTCGGATTGGCTGGAATTAAAGCCGGGGGCAACCACCGCCCCTTGCATCAAGCTTAAACGGGGGTCTGGTACCAGCAGTTCCGGGTCTATTTTCATTTGGGTGCCCAGTCCGGTGCAGTCCGGGCAAGCGCCGGAAGGGTTGTTGAAGGAAAACAGCCTGGGTTCCAGTTCTTCCAAACTAACGCCGCAGTCTGGGCAGGAAAAGTTTTGGCTGAAGGTAAGCTGTTCTTCGCCGTTCACATCCACCACCAGCAGCCCGCCTGTTAAGTGCATTACCGTTTCGATAGACTCCGACAGCCGTTTTTGTATTTCTGGCTTCACAATCAGCCTGTCCACCACAATTTCAATGGTGTGCTTTTTATTTTTTTCCAGCTTGATTTCATCGGTTAATTCCATAATCTGCCCATCAACACGCACCCGAATGTATCCGTTGCGTTTGGCATCTTCTAAAAGCTTTACGTGTTCCCCTTTGCGGCCCCGCACTACCGGGGCTAAAAGTTGCAGCTTGGCCCCTTGGGGCAACGCCAGAATCTGGTCCACCATTTGGTCTACCGTTTGCTTTTTAACCTCTTTGCCGCAAACGGGGCAATGGGGGATGCCCACACGGGCAAAAAGCAGCCGCAAATAGTCGTAAATTTCTGTTACCGTGCCCACGGTGGAGCGGGGGTTGTGGTTGGTGGTTTTCTGGTCGATGGAAATGGCCGGAGAAAGCCCTTCAATGAAGTCCACATTGGGTTTTTCCATCTGCCCCAAAAATTGCCGGGCGTAAGCAGACAGAGACTCCACATACCGCCGCTGCCCTTCGGCGTAAATGGTGTCGAAGGCCAAAGAAGACTTGCCCGAGCCGGACAGCCCGGTGAACACCACAAACTGGTCTCTGGGGATTTCTAAGTCAATATTTTTCAAGTTGTGCTCTCTGGCGCCTTTAATGATGATTTTATTTTGTGCCATATATACCTCTCTTAACTATATAAATGCTTTTTAAGTTCCAGCAATTCGTCCCGGATGGTGGCCGCCCGCTCGAAATGCAAGTCCAGGGCGGCTTGTTTCATGTCCATTTCCAGCTTCTTCACCAGTTTTTTCAGTTCATCGGTGCTCATAGATTCTGGGTCTTTCTTCAAGCCGTTTGCTTTGGTTTTTTCTGTTACTTCTTCACCGGCACGGATGATGTCCCGCACCTTTTTAATGATGGTGGTGGGGGTGATGCCGTGTTTTTCGTTGTACGCCATTTGAATGGAGCGGCGGCGGTTGGTTTCGTCCATGGCTCTGCGCATAGAGTCCGTGATGACATCCGCATACATGATCACTTTGGCTTCTGCATTTCTGGCCGCCCGGCCAATGGTTTGAATGAGGGAGGTTTCCGAACGCAAAAACCCTTCTTTGTCTGCATCCAAAATGGCCACCAGCGCTGTTTCTGGAATGTCCAAGCCTTCCCGCAGCAGGTTAATGCCCACCAGCACATCGAACAAGTCCATGCGCAAATCCCGTATAATTTCCAGCCGGGTTAAGGTGTCAATGTCTGAGTGCAAATATTTCACCCGCACCCCATGTTCTTTTAAATAGTCGGTCAAGTCTTCCGCCATTTTTTTGGTGAGGGTGGTGACCAGTGTTTTAAACCCTTTATCCGTGGTTTTATTAATTTCGTGCATCAAGTCGTCAATCTGCCCGGTAACAGGGTGAATGAAAATTTCTGGGTCTAGCAAGCCGGTTGGGCGGATGATTTGTTCCACGGTGGCGGTAGCATGTTCCTTTTCATACACGGAAGGGGTGGCAGATACAAATAACATCTGATTGATTTTGGTTTCAAATTCATTAAATTTCAGCGGCCGGTTGTCCAGGGCGGAAGGCAGCCGGAAGCCGAAGTCCACCAGCGTGGTTTTCCGGGACTTATCCCCTTCGTACATGCCCCGCACCTGGGGGATGGACACGTGGGATTCATCCACAATGAGCAGGTAGTCTTCCGGGAAGTAGTCCAGCAGGGTATGGGGGGTACTGCCCGGCGGCCGCTGGGAAAGGTGCCGGGAATAGTTTTCAATGCCCGAACAAAAGCCCATTTCCCGCATCATTTCAATGTCGAAATTGGTACGCTGCATAATGCGCTGGGCTTCTAACAGCTTGTCCTGAGATTTAAACAAAGACACTTGCCCTTTTAACTCGTCTTCAATGGAAGCAATAGCCAACTCCAATTTTTCCCTGGTGGTCACGTAATGGGAAGCGGGGAAGATGGTGACATGGTTTAAATATTGGGTCACTTCTCCTGTGAGGGGGTGAAACTCCACAATGCGCTCCACCTCGTCCCCAAAAAACTCCACCCGGTAGGCAATGTCGGAGGAATAGGCGGGGAAAATTTCCACCACGTCCCCCCGCACACGAAAAACACCCCGAATGAAGTTTTGGTCGTTGCGGTCGTACTGAATGTCTAAAAGCCGGCGCATACATTCGTCCCGGTCTTTAATCATTCCCGGGCGCAGGGTTAAGCACATGGCGTTATAGTCGATAGGGTCACCCAAGCCGTAAATGCAGGAGACGCTGGCAATGATGATCACGTCTTGGCGTTCAAAAAGGGCGGCGGTGGCGGAATGGCGCAGTTTATCTATTTCATCGTTCACGGAGGAATCTTTTTCAATGTAGGTGTCGCTGGAGGGTACATACGCCTCCGGTTGGTAATAATCGTAGTAGCTGACAAAGTATTCCACGGCGTTGTTGGGGAAAAACTCTTTAAATTCGCTGTACAGCTGGGCGGCCAGTGTTTTGTTGTGGGCCAGCACCAGGGTGGGTTTTTGCAGCCGTTCTATAATATTGGCCATGGTAAAAGTTTTGCCTGAACCGGTTACTCCTAAAAGGGTTTGAAATTTTTCCCCGCACAAAAAGCCCTTCGCCAATTTGTCTATGGCTTGGGGCTGGTCGCCGGTGGGCTTATATTCAGATACAATTTTGAAATCCATTGGCTTCACCTCGTATGGGAACCATTATACCACAAAGTTCGCCAATGGAAAAGAGATTTAAACATTTGTTCGTAAGAAAGGAAAAGATTACTAACCCTTAGGCTCATATTTTGGCTGGTTGAAGCCATAATAGTAGCAAAGGAGGGATTATGTCATGCCTGATAAAAACAAGAAATCTAAAAACAAAAAAGACAAATCCAATAAAGGCCATGACGAGGAACATCACCGGCTAGAGAGCCTGCTAAACGCCGGGATTATGACCGTGCTTTAATAGAATGTGGAGGCATTAGTAATCGTGCCTGTCCCCCACCTTGGAGCCACAATCCTCGAAAATGCAAATAATTTCTTCAATGCATTCATAATCTGAAAGGCTGTCATTCTCAAGGGCAGCCTTTATTTTAGATAATATTTGAAAGCACGTAAGCTCCACAAGCTCTTTGGCATTCACAGATAGATTGGGAAAAACAATCTGAATTTCTTCATTTTCCAATGCTTTTGCCAATACATCTTTTAAAAGCTCCATTTCTCCACCTCACGCTTAATTTATCGCCAAATGGCGCTAATGTCAAGTTCCTTGCGGTTAATACGTTAATATATAGAGAGGTGATTGGCTTGTTCATTAAACGGTTAAGGGATATAAGAGAGGACAATGACCTAACTCAGTCGGACGTGGCAAGACTTTTACACATTAGGCAAAATGTATATTCAAGATATGAAACCGGTTACCGCACGTTGCCTTTAGAATATCTCGTCATTTTGGCGGATTTCTACAAGACATCCACCGATTATATATTAGGTAGAACGGATGTGTGTATGCCCTATGAGCCAAAACAACACAAAAAGGAACTTTAGCAGCACCCTTTGTGTGCACCCCTTCAAAACAATAGAACAAAACAATCTAAAAGTCAATAGGGTGTTTTGTTCTGTTACATAATGGTCATGCAGTTTAGTTTTATTTATTACAAATAGGGGTTGTTAATGTATGGTTTACGAAAGAATTAAGACTTTAAGAGAAAGCAAAAATTTAACACAGTCTGTGCTTGGAAAATACATAAACGTGACCCAGCGCACGTATTCTTATTACGAAAACGGCAAACGGACGATTCCGCCGGAGGTGTTAATCCGGCTGGCAAACTTCCATAACACCAGCGTGGATTATATTTTGGGGATGACAGACAACCCGAAACCTTATGAAGCCACCACAAACCCATGAAGGCTGTGTGCCGTGTCGATTAAACGCACTTTTAGTGCGTTTAATCGAGTATCCAGTTAAGGTAGGGTATTTTTAAACCTGGCCTTGTCTTTTAGCAATCTCCTGGCCGGTTTTGGTGGCTGCAATGCCCCCTTTGGCCGTTTCCCGCAACGTTTCCGGCATAGCCCGACCCACTTGATCCATAGCCAAAATCACTTCATCCACGGGGATGATGCTTTCAATACCGGCCAAAGCCAATTCGGCCGCTGCTACGGCAATGGCGGCACTGCTTGCATTACGAATGACGCAAGGTTCTTCCACCAGCCCGGCCACCGGGTCGCACACCAAGCCCATCAGGCTTTTTAAAGCATGAGCAGCGGCATGGCCGCAAGCCGTGGGGCTTCCCCCTAAAATTTCCACCAATGCACTGGCAGACATGGCGGCGGATGCACCGCATTCGGCTTGGCATCCCCCTCTTGCACCGGCAATGGAAGCGTTTTTGGCAATGACCATGCCCACGGCGGAAGCATTAAAAAGCCCCATCACCAAAGTTTCGTCCGACAGTTGACGTTGGTTTTGCAACGTGAGCAAACAGGCGGGTAAAATGCCGCTGCTTCCCGCAGTGGGGGCGGCTACAATTTTGCCCATGCAGGCGTTTAATTCTGATACGGCCAGGGCGTTGACCATCAAGTTGCCTAAAAATGAACCGGCCAGGCTTTCCGGGCTGTTCAGATGGTTTTTCACCTTGGCGGCCATCCCGCCAACCAGGCCGCTGGTAGAACGCAAATCTTTATTCAACCCGTTTTGAACGGACTCTTTCATCACCTGTAACCGACTGGCCATTTCGGCGTACACCGTCTCTGGGCTTACTTCCATTTCCTGGGCGGTGTAGTCCAGGGCCAGCTGGGAGATGGTGGTTTTTTCTTTTTCTGCTTTTTCAATCAATTGTTCCAGTGTGTCAAATAACATGTCAAATCTCCTTTAAGCTTAAGCTTGGCCAAGGCCTGTGATGATGGTGGCTGTGTGGATGTTTGGAAGCGCCAGCACATCCGATGTTAGGCTTTTTTTCAGGGTGCCGTCGGTTTCAATAACCATAATGGCGGGGCCGCTTTTTCGGGAGCGGTACACCTTCATGTTGGCAATGTTAATGCCCTTTTTGGCCAACACCCCGGAAACGAGGGCAATGGCACCGGGGGTGTCTTCGTGGTGAATGACCAGGGTGTCGTACTGGCCGTTGAAGGATACCTCTGTGCCGTTTATTTGCCGCACCATAATGTTGCCGCCGCCCACAGATTCAGCCAGCACGCTTAAAGGTTCGCCGCTGGCACCGGTGGCTTCTACAACCAGTGTATTGGGGTGGGCGTTGGGCAAGTCCACAGGTTCAAAGGTAATGGCAATGCCTTTTTCTTCTGCAAGGGACAGGCTGCTTTTAAGGCGTTCGTCTTGAGGCTGGAAACCCAGCAGCCCACCAACAATGGCCTTGTCGCTGCCGTGGCCTTTGTATGTGGCGGCAAAAGAGCCGTGAAACTTCACCGTGGCAGAAACGGGAACGCCACCCAGCATGTTGTGTACCACGTTGCCAATGCGCACCACACCGGCGGTGTGGGAACTGGAAGGCCCCACCATTACCGGGCCAATGATGTCAAAAATGTTCATAGATGTCCTCCGTTAACAATGATGCAGTTATAAACTGTATTATGTGACATGTGTGTTGTATTCATGTGCTTCAACGCAAAAAAGCGAGAGGACAAGCCCCCCGCTTTAATTATTTTTTATTGTTTTTATTTTGCCGCCAAGCGTGCATCATCAAGGAGACACAAATGACGCCATAGGCCACGAACACCCGGAAGTATTCACCAAGCTGGGCGTTGTTCAGCAAATATTTGCCGGCCAATGGTGAAATGACGAAAAGGGTGTGGAACAAAATCATACCGATAATGGCCTGGGTATTGGTGGCTTTATACACGGTAGCACCGCCAACCAGCAGAGATGCCCCTGCAAAAAGCCCCACTTGCTCATGGGCGCCGTAAGTTTGCATGGTGCCAATGTTTTGCAAAGAAATCAGTTGCCCCCAAGAGGCCAGCACCGTGGAAATCATAATGGCGATGATACGGGTGCGTTCCACATTAATACCGGCTGCATTGGCCACCACACGGTTTTGGCCAACAGTACGCATGGCGTGGCCGAAGCGGGTGGTTAATATAAGGTTGTTAAAGAGCAGGGCCAGCATAATCATGCCAAAGGTGGCCATAGGAATGTTAATATAATACAAAGTGGCGTAGTATTTAGGGATGCAGCAAAAGCCAAGCAGAACCAGACACAGAACGATGATGCCCATGCGCTTATTCTTGTTTAACATATTGCCAGCTTTCTTTTCTTTCAGCAGGTTATAAATCTGCCAAGTCACTGCAAGGGCGATAAGGGCAAAGATAACGATAATGGCAGACATTTGGTACAGCTTATCAAAACCATATTTGACGCTTTCGTTCAGGTCGATGGTATTTTTAATGCCCCTGCCCCCGGAAATCATAATCTTTTTGTTCACCATGGGGATGATGGTGCCAAAAGCAAACAAGGTGATGAACTGGTAAATACCGTTGGAAAAATAGCCCATAATTAAGCTGCCAATCATTTCCTGGCCTTTCATGCGGTTTAAAAGGTTGCCGCAAAGGAACCCAAAAATCATAGACAATGGGGTACAAATGAGCATGACCACCAAAATGCCCTGGATGCCGGAAATGCCCCAATGGGTGACCAAAATGATGCCCAGTTGGGCGGTCATGGCCCCAATAACAATACCGAAGTTAATGCCCATGCCCGCTACAATAGGCACGATAAGGGCCAGCACAATAAAGGAATTTCTGAAAATACGGGTGGTGAGCTCACCGGCTAAAAAGTTGAAGCTGGCTCTGGATGCCCAGATTCCCCCCACGCACAACACAATAAACATGAGCAAAACAGCGTTGTCTATGCAAAATTGCTTAATTTTATCTTTAGACATGGGTGTCGCCTCCCTTCGCTTGGGTCAAGGCAAATAAAATGATGCCGTTGGAGACGATGATGCGCAAAATCTCCGACAAGTTGCCTTCTGGCGCAAGCAGGTTCGCCACCGGCAAGCCTAAAGTTAAAAGGCCCTGGAACAAAAATGTACCAATTAATACGTGGGAAACTCTGGCCCGGCGAATGGAAGCACCGCCCAACAGCACAGAAGCCACAGCCGCAAAGCCCATGTACAAGGGGGCGGTATACAGCTGCAAGAAACCAAAACTTTGGGCATACACCAGAATACCAACGGCCCCTAAAGATGTGGAAATAACCGTGCCCAGCAAACGCATTTTAGGCACGCTGATACCGGATGCCCGAGCAAAATTAGGGTTGGCACCGGCAGCAGACATGGCTATGCCCAGCTTACTGCGCAAAAAGAGCCACATGCAGAAGCAACAGAAAAGCATAAACAAAATAAGGCCGGTGGGGAGTGCAAAGCCTCCAATTTTAATACTCAAAAAATTATTTAAAATGCCGCCGAAAGAGGTTTCCAGCATAATGGTGTTGCGCAGCCCGTTCCCGATGCTCCAGCCGATGGCCGGGTTTTTCAGAGGAATAAGCAACCACACAATACACATCAAAGACACCATAGAGAACCCGGCGTAGGTGGAAATGGTCATTTCAGAGCCCACAACCCGGTTTAAGAGCAAGCCGTAAAAGTAGCCCAAGATGGCGGAAATGCCCGCACCTGCCACAATGGCAAAGAGGAAAGACGGCAAGCCGGTTAAACCCAATTCAATGGACAAAAGCCCGGCCAAAATGCCCCCCACAATGCCGATAGAAATGCCAAAATTCAGGCCAATGCCAGCTTGGATAGCAGGCACCATGGCCAAAACCAGTATAGAGTTCATGCCAATACGTTTTAGGGCATCCGCCAACAAAGAATCCAGTCTTAGGCCCAAAACAACAGACATGATACACAATAAAATGAAAAACCCGCCGATGATGATACGTGGCAGACCCACAGACTTTACAAAAGAAGAAACGGCTTCATTTTTCATGCGCTTACATCCTCCTTCCGCAGGCCGGACATGGCCAAGCCAAAATCACTGTCTGGCGCATTGGGTTCAAGCACCGTCACCAAAGCGCCGTCGGACACAATGGCGATACGGTCGCAAATGGACCGCAGTTCCGCCAGCTCTGATGAAACCATGATGATGGTGATGCCTTCCTGTTTGTTCAGCTCCATCAGCTTTTTAAGCACCAAGTCTTTAGCGCCGATGTCTATGCCCCGGGTAGGTTCCGATACCATTAGAATCTTGGGTGCAAGGGCAATGGCTCTGGCCAGACAAACCTTTTGCTGGTTGCCCCCAGAAAGCCGCCCCACAGGCTGGGTTGGGCCGGTGCAGCGAATGTCCAGCTCTTTAATCATTTGCAAAGCATGTTCCCGAATTTGGCGGGCATTTTTTTGCTTGGTTGGTGTTAAAAACAAATTTTTAATCTGCATAGCAGAGAAGGCAATGTTGTCTTCAATGGCTTCTTCTAGCAAAAGGCCCACACCACGCCGGTCTTCGGAAACGGAAGCAATGCCAGCCCGTAGTGCGCCCCCCAATCTGTTTAGTTCAAAGGGTTTGCCAAAAAGGGTCACTTCGCCAGAAGCAGGGTAGAGGCTCATCAGGCCGTTGGGTACGCCCACCTTGCCTTGGCCAGCCAGCCCGCCGATGCCCAGTATTTCACCCTCATATACGTCCAGGTTCAAGTTTTTCACCTGTTCGCCGGGCATGTTTACACTAAAATCTTTAAAGGAAATGGCAACCTTTTCCTGGGAAATATTTCTTGTGTCATCGCCGGTGGACATACGGCCCACTTCCCGGCCAATCATCAATTCTGCAAGGCCTATGGCTGTGGTGTCTTTTGTTGCCATAGATGCCACCGCTTGACCATCCCGCAGAACGGTAATGTGGTGGGCCACCTGAATCACCTCGTCCAGCCGGTGGGTGATGAAAATAATGGCGATGCCACTTTCAGATATTTTAACCATGGCGTCCATAAGGGTTTGGGCTTCGGATTCTGTTAAAACAGCGGTGGGTTCATCGAAAACCAAAAGCTTAATGCCGGTTTTGTCCAACTCACGGGCAATTTCAACAAACTGCATGTAACCAACCGGCAGCCCGGCCACTTTCACGTATTCTTCTATATTAAGCCCCACCCGGTTTAATGCAGCTTTGGCATCTTTGGCCATTTGAGGCTTGTCTAGCGTTTCCATTTGTGGCCCCATCACCCGGCTGAAAACATTGGGCTTAGACAATTCCCTGCCGATTTTAATGTTTTCTGTTACCGTAAAGCTGGGGATGAGCATAAATTCTTGATGCACCATGCCAATGCCCAGTTCCATGGCCTGGCGTGGATTTCCAATGGTCACAGGCTGGCCGTCCATTTCAATGGTGCCGTTAAACCCGCCGGTGGATGCAATGACGGGCATACCAAACAACACGTTCATAAGGGTGGATTTTCCAGCGCCGTTTTCGCCCAGCAAAGCATGGATTTCACCCGGAGCCACCTGGAAGGATACGTCTTTGAGCACTTGGTTGCCGTAATACTCCTTGCTAATGCCATTCATTTTTAAAACTGTGGCGTTTTCCAAAATGCTTATCTCCTTTGTTTAGCCCAGCAATTTGTTACAAATGTAGGCTAATGGAATCGTTTAAAGGTATAGTTTAGTAAGCTTATGACACAAATTTGACAGCTGTTCCGTAAGCCATCACTTCGGCAGCCCCTTGCATGACGGCAGCAGAGGCGTAACGCACCCCCACAATGGCGTCTGCGCCAAGAGCCTGGGCTTCGGCGACCATGCGTTTGGTGGCCAGCGCACGGGCGTCGTTCATCATGTCGTTGTAGGCAGAAAGTTCGCCCCCAACCAAGGTTTTAAAGCCCTGGGTAATGTCCCGCCCAATGTTTTTGGTTTGGATGGTGCTGCCTTTCACAAGCCCAAGCATTTCTAAATTTTTACCGGAAATGTATTCAGTATTGACTAAGATCATCTTCTTCACCGCTCCTTATTTCTTTTATGCGCTGGATAAGCACGTAAATACTCATACAGATAAGGGCCAAAGGGATGGTCAACGCAAGAAACTTAATGCCCATAGGCAGCGGCAATTTGACGATAACCCACCCTATAAATATATAGTATAGCACAACAATCAAAATAATCAATAAAGGTGCAATCAGTTTTTTCGTATACTTCTTCAAGAAATGCCTCTTTTCCTCAATAAACAGTTAAACCGTTGCAGTATGTGGTGATAAAAAACAACCTACCCCTCTGCTACAGAGGGATAGGCAATGTTTCATTTAATCTGCATGTTACATGAATTAGAATTCAATGTAGTTGGAAAGGATCATGTAGAAGTTGTCGTAAGCTTCGCCGTCTTCATCATAGGTAGCCACGGTGGCGCCGCCGTTGGTCACTGTGTTCAGAATTTCTTCAACTTTAGCTTTGTCGTTTTTAGCAGAGGTTTCGCCGTTTAAGTAAGCCATGGCGTATTCCACACCAGCTTCAACGAAAGTCATGTTAATGGGTACTGGCCAAGTAGCGAAACGGCCTGTGCCGCCTTTTTCTGCGATTTTAGCAGTAATTTGTTCAATGGCGTAAGGAACATCTCCTTTTTTGTCTTCAGGGATTTCAATGCCTAATGCTCCCGGATAGCCGTGGTAAGGAGATGGGCAGCATTGTTGCGGGAACAGTGCGCCTTGTTCAAGTACAGACTTGATCAAAGGTTCCTGCATGGCACAGTTGGTGGAGAAGAAAGCAGTTTCTGTGCCGTATTGGGCAACCATACGTGGCACGTCTTCAAGAATGAATTGTTGCGCACCAGCAACACCAGCGTCACTTGTTGGGTCTGGAGCGGTAGCATCTACGAATGTAATGCCGGCAGCTTCACAGTTTTGTCTAAGCAAATCTCTTCTGGCAGCCAACAAAGCATAGCTCATGTGGCGTGGGAAAGAGTAGTGCACGAAAGTGGTTGCGCCCATCTTTTTAGCTTCTTCAATGATGGTGGTACCCATGCCTAATTCATCGGCTTGCAGCACAACGTCGGCCTTGCTGGCAATAACGCCAGGGTCTTCGCCAGGTACGCCTGCAATGAAGAGCACGTCTGGGTATTGTTCGTGTACTTTGTCAATAGCGGCGGAAGCGCCAGGAACAGCTTGCACGAATACGATGGCTTGAGCGCCGGCATCTGCAAGAGATTTAACGTTAGAGATAAGGGTCTCGGTTTCTTGGGTGAAGTTGTCGGGGTATGTAGTGGTCACAATCATGTCGCCGTATTTTGCTTTCATGGCTTCAGCAGCACGAAATTCTTCTTCGCCCTGAGAAACTGTACCGGTGGCAATACCGATTTTGAAGCTGGCAGCAGGTGCTTCGGCTTCGGCGGCTTCACCTTCAGCGGCGGGTTCTTCAGCGGCAGGTGGTTCAGCTGCGGGTGCTCCCCCAGACGGTGCACAGGCTGCAAATGTTGCGGCGCTAAGCACAACAGCCAAGGCTAAAGACAGGAATCTTTTCATGTTTTAAATGCCTCCTTATTCTTTAAAATCGTTGACATTCCTGAACAAACAAGGTTCGGAATTTGCACGAAAACTTGCATGAAAAACTCATGCGAAAAAAGCAAAATTCACATTAAAAACCGGTTTCAGGAAGGGTTATCAGCGTAATGAACAAATTTGACACGCCGATTCAATCATTTTACCCAAATATGTTTAAAATGTCAATATTAAATTTGATTAAAAAATGGCAATCAATGTAAATGCGTTTTATTGGATTTGATTATGGGTTGTGTTTTAATAACGAATTTGTTATAATCATAACGCACTTAAAACATAAAATAGGAGGGTGATTATATGGACAGAATGAAGGATAAAGTGGCCGTTGTGACTGGTGGCGCACGGGGCATTGGCCGCAACATTGTTGAAACTTTTCTGGCCGAGGGTGCTAAAAAGGTATATTCTCTGGATGTTACTGAAGGCGAATACACCCACCCCAATTTAACCCATGTGGCTTTAAGCGTAACAGACCGTGCGGCCATTGATGCCTTTGTTGAAAAAGCAAAAAGCGAGGAAGGCCGTATTGACGTACTGATTAACAACGCTGGGGTTACACGGGACGGACTTTTGGCTAAAATGTCTGAAGCCGACTGGGACTTGGTGCTTAACATCAACCTTAAAGGTGTGTTCCACATGACCCAAGCCATCTCCCCTATGATGATGGAACAAGGTTCTGGTTCCATTGTGAACATTTCATCTGTTGTTGGGGAATTCGGCAACATTGGTCAAACCAACTATGCTGCAACAAAAGCCGGGGTTATTGGCATGACTTACACCTGGGCCAAAGAATTTACCAGAAAAGGCGCTGCTGTGCGGACAAACGCCGTGGCTCCTGGTTATGTGGAAACAGAAATGGTTATGGCTGTGCCTGAAAAAATTCTGGACGGCCTGCGTCAGAAAAACCCAATGGGCCGGCTGGGCAAACCCCAAGAAATTGCAAACGCTGTGCTGTTCTTAGCCAGCGACGATGCCAGCTACATCAACGGCCATGTGCTGAGCGTAAACGGCGGTATGCGGCTGTAATTACCACGCACAATTACCAATCACCAAAGGAGGGCTTAACAATGGGGAAAACATACGATGAAATGCAAGTCGGCGATACAGACTGCGTTGAAAAAACCATCTCTGAAGCCGATGTATACATGTTTGCCGGCATTACGGGGGATTTAAACCCGGCCCATGTGAACCAAAGAAAAGCGGAAGGCACCATGTTTAAAGGCCGCATTGCCCATGGTATGCTGGCCGGTGGCCTTATTTCGGCTGCCCTTGGCATGAAACTTCCAGGAGAAGGCACCATCTATCTGTCTCAAGAACTTCATTTTAAGGCCCCCGTCTTCTTTGGGGACACCATTAAAGCCGAAGTGACGGTGGAGGAAAAGTTGGAAAAAGGCAGAGTACGTCTTAAAACCACCTGCACCAACCAAAAAGGCGAACTGGTCGTAGACGGGTCTGCGCTGGTATTGGCGCCACGGCCTGCAAAATAAGACGCTTAAGTCAGTAATAAAAAACCGGAGGTAAGACATGGATTTTACGTTGTCAAAGGAACATACCCTGCTTCAGGAAATGTACAGAAAATTTGTTGAAAACGAAGTCAAACCCTTAGCTGAAGAAGTGGATGAAGAAGAACGTTTCCCAGTGGAAACTGTTGAAAAACTGGCAAAATACGGCTTTTTGGGTATTCCGTTCCCAAAAGAATACGGCGGACAAGGTGCAGACAACCTGGCTTACGCCATGGCTGTGGAAGAACTTTCTAAAGCTTGCGGCACCACCGGCGTTATCGTCTCTGCGCATACTTCTCTGTGTGCATCTCCTATTTACGAGTTTGGTACAGAAGAACAAAAACAAAAATACTTAACACCACTGGCAAAAGGTGAAAAACTGGGTGCTTTCGGTTTAACTGAACCCGGCGCAGGCACAGATGCCGCTATGCAGCAAACCAAGGCTGTGCTGGACGGCGACAACTACATATTAAACGGCACTAAAATTTTCATCACCAATGCCGGCCCTGCTGAAATCTACATCATTATTGCGATGACAGATAAATCCAAAGGCACCAGAGGCTGCTCTGCATTTATTGTGGAAAAAAGCTTCCCAGGCTTTACCGTGGGTAAAAAAGAAAAGAAAATGGGTATCCGTGGTTCAGCCACTTGCGAACTCATTATGGAAAACTGCATTGTGCCTAAAGAAAACCTGCTGGGCAAAGAAGGCCAAGGCTTCAAAATTGCTATGAAAACGCTGGACGGCGGCCGTATCGGTATTGCTGCTCAAGGCTTAGGTCTTGCAGAAGGCGCCGTGGAAGAAACCATTAAATATACAAAGGAAAGAAAGCAGTTCAAAAAATCTATCGCCTCTTTCCAAAATACCCAGTTCCAATTAGCAGACATGCACACCAAAAACGAAGCTGCTCGCCTTTTGGTGTACCAAGCAGCCAGAGCCAAAGATGCCAAAGCACCTTATTCTCATCTGGCCGCTATGGCGAAGCTGTTTGCTTCCGAGGTTTCCAGTGATGTAACCAGACGCTGCGTGCAATTGTTCGGCGGCTATGGCTACACCCGTGAATACCCAGTGGAACGCATGATGCGTGATGCGAAAATAACCGAGATTTACGAAGGTACTTCCGAAGTACAAAAAATGGTTATTGCCGCACACTTGGGACTTAAGTAAGAACCTGTATGCATAATAAGGAATGCTGGATTTTCTAGCGAATTTTTTGCCAGACAAGGCAAATTTTCGCAGGAATACCCTTGAGGTATTTCAAGAAAATTTAACGCAGCATGGCATAAAATTGGCAGAAAAGGCGGCGTTACGTTTATAAATACAGGTTCACATATTGGAGAGAGGGGTTTAAACAACCATGAACATTGTTGTATGCATTAAACAAGTGCCGGACACCAACGAAGTTAAGCTGGATCCGGTAACCGGTACGCTTATAAGAGAAGGGGTGCCTTCCATCATCAACCCAGATGATAAGTCTGGTATTGAAGCTGCCCTGGCTATAAAAGAAAAAGTTGGCGGGAAAATCACCGTTATTTCCATGGGTCCCCCGCAAGCAGACGTTGCATTGCGTGAAGCACTGGCCATGGGCTGTGACGAAGCCATCCTGCTGTCTGACCGTGCATTTGGCGGTGCCGACACTTGGGCAACTTCTTCCACCATTGCTGCTGCTTTAAAGAAAATGGAATACGACATCATCATTGCAGGCCGTCAAGCAATCGACGGTGACACCGCACAGGTTGGCCCACAAATTGCTGAACACTTGAACATTCCTCAAGTAAGCTACGTGGAAGAACTGGATGTGAAAGACGGCGCACTGATCATTAAAAGACAGTACGAAGACAGATACCACACCATACAGGTTAACCCCCCTGTTCTGCTGACCACGCTTGCAGAAATGAACACACCGCGGTACATGTCCGTGGGTGGCATTTTCGATGCTTACCGTGCAAAAGAAGTGCAAGTATGGAACTTGGAAACCATTAAAGACCTGGTGGATGTTTCCAACTTAGGCCTTAAAGGTTCCCCCACACGTGTGAAAAAATCCTTCACAAAAGCTGTGAAATCAGCCGGTGTGGTACATGAAGTGGAAGCAGACGAAGCTGTACAAATCATCATGGACAAGCTGCTTGAGAAGTATATAATTTCGTAAAAGGGGTTAATGATATGAGCAAAGATGTTTTTGTTTTTATTGAACAAAGAGACGGGCACATTCAAAAAGTGTCCTATGAACTTTTAGGTAAAGGCCGTGAACTGGCCGCAACTTTAGGCCAGCAAGTGGTTGCCCTGCTGTTGGGCCACGAAGTGAAAGCACTGGCTCAAGACCTGGTGGCTGCCGGTGCCGACAAAGTTATCGTAGCGGATCACCCCATGTTGCAAGAATACATGACCGAACCCTACACCAAAGCCATGTGCCAAGCCATTAAAGAAAATGATCCTGAAATCTTCTTAATTGGCGCAACAGCCATCGGCCGTGACCTGGCACCAAGAACTTCCGCCCGCATTCACACCGGTTTGACCGCAGACTGCACCGGCTTGGAAATTGAAGAAGAAACCAACCACCTGTTGATGACCCGTCCTGCTTTTGGCGGTAACATCATGGCTACCATCATTTGTGCAGACCACCGTCCACAAATGGCAACCGTTCGTCCTGGCGTTATGAAGGCATTCCACAAAGATGCAGAACGCAAAGGCGAAATCGTTGTGATGGAAGTGCCTTTTGAAGAAAAAGACGCAAACGTGAAAATTCTTGAAGTGGTGAAAGCCACCAAAAAACGCAAAGACATTACCGAAGCTACCGTGCTTGTTTCCGGCGGCCGTGGTATGGGTGCACCTGAAAACTTTGGCATTTTGAAAGACCTGGCTGGCGAACTTTCCGGCGACGTGTCTTCCTCTAGAGCTGCTGTAGATGCTGGCTGGACCGAAAGAGACCAACAAGTTGGGCAAACCGGTAAAACCGTGCGTCCAGACCTGTATGTGGCTTGCGGTATCTCCGGCGCTATTCAACACGTGGCTGGTATGGAAGGCGCAGAACTCATCATTGCCATTAACAAAAACAACACTGCACCAATCTTTGATGTGGCCGATGTGGGCATCGTGGGGGATGCAACGGTCATTGTACCAAAATTAACCGAAGCACTTAAAAAACACAAGCAACAAAACAACTAATTCATAAAGGAGAAGTGATTTTATGGGGGAAGCCGTAATTGTAAGTGCTGTACGCACGCCCATTGGCAGCTTTGGGGGAGCTTTGAAAGGGTTTTCTGCTGTGGAATTGGGTAATATTGTTGCTGGCGAAGCCCTAAAACGGGGGAATGTGCCTGCCGATGCTGTGGACGAAGTGATTCTGGGCCATGTGCTGCAAGCTGGCCTGGGCCAGAACACGGCCAGGCAGGTGGCTGTGAACATTGGGCTTCCCGTGCATGTACCCGCTCTAACCATTAACAAAGTTTGCGGTTCCGGCTTGAAGGCTGTGGCCCTTGCGGCACAGGCCATTAAAGCCGAAGATGCCCAGGTGGTGCTGGCAGGGGGTATGGAAAGCATGAGCAATGCACCATACCTGCTGCCGGCTGCCCGGTGGGGCGCCCGTATGGGTGACGGTGCAATCATCGACACCATATTGACGGACGGCCTGATGGATGCTTTCAACCATATCCACATGGGCATGACGGCAGAAAACATTGCCGCAGAACAGCAAATTAGCAGAGAGGCCCAAGACGCTTTTGCTTGCGAAAGCCAGCGCAGGGCGGAGGCCGCCATTAAAGCTGGTCGGTTTAAGGATGAAATTATCCCCTTAACCATTCCGCAACGCAAAGGGGAGCCGGTGGTGTGTGACACCGACGAGTTCCCACGTTTTGGCACCACAGTGGAAAAGCTGGCTGCGCTGAAACCGGCCTTTAAAAAAGACGGCACTGTGACCGCCGGGAATGCTTCCGGCATTAACGACGGCGCAGCGGCGTTTGTGGTGATGAGCAAGGAAAAAGCGTTAAGCCTTGGTGTTAAACCGTTGGCCACTGTGGTTTCCTATGCATCCCATGGGGTGGAACCGTCCACCATGGGCTATGGCCCAATCTTCGCCGTGCAAACCGCATTAAAAAAAGCTGGCATGACCATTGGGGACATTGACTTGTTTGAATCTAATGAAGCGTTTGCAGCCCAGGCGCTGTCCGTCATTAAAGCTTTGAACCTGGACACAGACAAAGTGAACGTGAATGGCGGGGCCATTGCGTTGGGGCACCCTATTGGCGCATCCGGCGCACGGATTTTGGTGAGCCTGTTGCATGAAATGGGACGGCGCGATGCCAAAACCGGCTTGGCCACCCTTTGCATTGGTGGCGGCCAGGGCATTGCTTTAATTGTGAAAAGAGAAGCATGAATAGAGGCGTAACAAAAAATCGAACCCCTGTAGAGCAGTAAGTGGGGTTCGATTTTTTTGTTTTTAACCAATGATTTGGTTCATTGTAGGGAATTACCCCCGTGTAATTCCGTTTTTCGGAACGACACAGGGGTCGTTCCATTGTACATTATTTACACCAGCCAAAGGTTGGTTCCTGAATGGGTCAGCGCCTCTGCAATCTGGGGCGCAAGCTCACGCCCGGTAATGAACCCATCCACGGCCGCAATGTCACACACTTTCAAAAAGGATTTCTTGCCGAACTTGTCATGGTCGCACAGCACTAAGGTTTGGTTGGCGGCTTGTATAATGTTGCGCTTAATGGTCACTTCGTCCTCGTTGGTGATCATGCATCCGTCATGAACGTCCACCGTGTCCAGGCTTAAAAACGCCAGGTCTACCCGCAACTGTGCCCAAAAGCTTTCCGCCCAGTGCCCCCGCAAGGTGTAGTACCCATGCCGCAACCGTCCACCCACCACCGTAATGTCCAGTAAAGGGTTGGCCGTAGCCAGCTCCGTGGCAATCAGGATGTCGTGGGTGACCACATGCAGCGGGGCCATAGCCTTAATGTAGGGCACCAGCTCGTAAGCCGTGGTGCCGGTGTCTATGGCAATGGTCATGCCGGGTAGTATGTGTTTGGCGGCGGACTGGGCAATGCGGGCTTTTTCTTCTTGGTTGACGCACCGCTTTTCGTTAAACGGCAGCTCCAGCCCTATGTCCTCGTAAACCACACCGCCCCGAGTGGCTTTCATTCCCGGGTATTGCAAAAGCAAGGCCACATCCCGCCGGGCAGTTGCCCGGGAAATATTAAACAATGCCACCAGTTCGTTAATGGATACATATTTGTGCTGGCGCACATGGTCGTCCATTCTTTCCAGCCGTTCACGTCTTAGCATATCATCACCGTTTAGTTATTTCTGAAAGTTTTCACCTTGTCCATAAAAGCTTTCACTCTGTTTACATCCACGTGGTTTTCAAACACGCCATCAATTTTAAAGGTGGTACCCACCACAGCCCCGTCTGCTATGGACAGCTGCTGTTCCACATTTTCCAGGCGAACGCCCGTATTGGCCAACACCACCGTATTGGGAACGGCTTCTTTCACCTTTTGCAGCACCTGGGCATCGGTTTCTGCCCCGGCCACCAACCCAGACACGCACAAAGCATCCGGCCGGTTGTTAAACACAGTGGAACGGGCCACAGACACCACATCCCGGTCAGCCACATACTTGGCGGCTTCTGGAACAATGTTAAAGAGCAGTTTCACATCCTGGGCACCAATGCTGTGCTGGTGGCGGATGGTCTCCCCTACGTTGGTGTTCCACAAGCCAAAGTCGCTGCCGTACACCCCGGTGAAAATTTCCCGCACAAACTTGGCGCCGGTGGCTTTGGCCAAATCTAAGGAACGTTTGGCATCCCAAAGCACATTCACCCCAAAAGGTATTTTAATTTCACCCATCAGCTGCCCGATAATCCGTGCCATACACGCCACGGTTTCACAACGCACCTGGGTTAAGTAAGGCAAGCTAAATTCGTTGGAAAACATTACCGCATCCACGCCCCCGTCTTGTAGGGCGTGCAGGTCTTTTCTTGCCATTTCTATAATATAATCCATGTTCTTTTCCTCGGTGTAATAAGGGTCACCGGGCAGAGGCAGCAAATGGCACATGGCAATGATGGCTTTTTCGGTTCCAATCACGTCTTTTAACCAACTCATGTTAATCCTTCCTTCCTGTTCTGTCAATAGATGACTTGCGCAGCCTAAATGGTTTTATTTTTAGATGCCTTAATAAACAGGTAACTGATGGGAACAATAAGGGCCACTAAAATATAAGACATGGCCGAAGCTTCCCCAATTTTTAAATAAGTAAACGCTTGCTTGTAAATGTGGTAACTGAGCATTTCTGTGGTGGTTCCTGGCCCGCCTTTGGTTAGCACATAAATAAGGTCGTATGTTTTCAGGGCGTTGATGCTTCTTAAAAGCAGTGCCACTGTGAAAGTTGGGGCCAACATGGGCACGGTGATGAAGCAAAAAGTTTGCACAGGGCTTGCACCGTCTATGGCCACGGCTTCGTAAGGCTCGGCCGGCAAAGACACCAGGCCTGCCATTAAAACCAGCACCATGTAGGGCACTTGCTGCCAAATGTCTATAAAAATAACGGTGCCCAGGGCGAAACGGGCATCTCCCAGCCAAGCCTGCCCTTGTATGCCGATACTTTCCAGCAGAAAATTCACAATGCCCAAGTTGGGGTGCAACAAAAGCCGCCACAACAGCCCAACCGCAATGGGCGTAATCATCATGGGAATGATGATGATGGAGAAAAAAATGTTCTTGCCTTTTAAGTCCCGGTTTAAAAGCAATGCAATGCCAAAGCCTACAACAAATTCAAAGAGCACCACCAACACCATAAAAAGCAGGGTGGTGGTTCCAGATTGCACAAAATACCGGTCGTTCAAGGCTTTGGTGTAGTTGCCAAGGCCCATAAATTGGCCAATGCCGGGCACCTTCAAGCTGGTGGAAAAAAAGCTGACCACAAAAGAGTAGAGCAGCGGCCCCACAATAACCGCAAGAAGCACCAGCAATGAAGGAAAAAGAAAAATGAGGAAGTCTTTGTTTTTGCGCGAAATCATGTTTATCCCCCTGTATTGAAGGGCCGGGAAACAGCTAGCAATTGCTTTCCCAGCCCGCCGCTCATGCTGTTAATGCATGTTCGCCAGCTCCTCGTTCACAATATCCAGCGCTTCTTGGGGCGTTTTATTGCCGGACACCGCTTCAGACAATTCCCGGCCCAACACTTCAATCAACTGAGGGGCATCGGCAATAATGGGAATCATTTTAGAGCTGGACATGATGCGCGCCACATCGGTGTAGTGGGGGTATACGGCCAAAACGTCCGAGTCCTCCATCACGTCAGTACGGGTGGGGCAACCGCCGCTTAACGCTCTGGCTTTAGCTGTATCAAAGGATTCCACCCATTTGAGAAACTTCCAGGAAGCCTCTTTGTCCGGCGCATTTTTAGGAATGGCCCAGCCCCAGCCTGCATTTAAAGACACACCGCCAGGTACATCTGCCAGTGCCACTTTGCCTGCTACGTTGGATTCATCCGGGTTGTCCAGTTTGGGCAGCATCCAGTTGTATGTAATGTAGGTGGCTGCATTGCCTTGAGCGAACACATTAAAAGCTTCGTCAAAGCCATACCCCGCTGCGCCTTTGGGAGCGGCGTTTTGCATGTTGTCCACATACAATTCCAGTGCTTTCACACCTTCCGGGCTGTTCACGTTGGGCTTGCCGTCCACATCGTAAAAATCACCGCCACAGGAGAAGAAATAGTTCAGCCATTCCATGGCGATGGGGTCTGGCCGCAAGCCTTGCATTACAGCACCGTTTAATGTATCCCCATTTTTGGCGGTGAGTGCTTTGCACATTTCCACGTAATCTTCCATGTTATCAGGGATGGTTAAGTTTTCGGCTTCCATCACGTCCGTGCGGTACACCAGGGAAAGCATGTAGTTATAGAAGGGTAGCATGTACGTTTTGCCCTCCACTTGGCCAACCATGTCCAGCATGGTGGGCACGTAAACCCCCAAGTCTACGTTGTCCCGCTGCACATAGCCGTCCAGTTCTTCCAGCCAGCCCGCTTGCACAAATTCAGCCACCCAGTAGCAATCCACCACAATCACGTCGTAGCTGTTGGTTTTGCTTAACATCTGGGCCAGCAGTTTTTCGTGCATGTTGGCATAATTAATGGCTTCAATGACCACTTCAATGCCGGTTTCTTCTGTGAATTTGTCCAGCTGCGCCGTTACAAAATCTGTATCCGGCACCACTTCCATGAGCACATGCAGGGTTTGCTTGCCTTCCGCCTCTGACCCTGCTGCTTCTGCCCCCGTGCCGCCTGTGTTACCACTGCATCCGGCCAGCAATACAGCAGACAAAACGGTAGCCACCAACGTTGTAGCCCATTTTTTAAATTTCATATTCATCCTCCTCTTTACAAATGATTATTTGACAGAGCCGAAGGTTAAGCCGTTCACCAGATATTTTTTAATGAATAGGGAAAGAAAAATAACTGGCATAATGACCACAATGGTTGCGGCGCAAAGCTCTGCAATCATAACCCCCTGCTGTGTTTCAAGGTTGGCAATGGCCACCGGCAAGGTGCGGGATTTTAAGCCGGTGAGCACCAAGGCGAAAATAAATTCGTTCCAGGAGACTAAAAAGCTATAAACGGCGGTGGCCATCAGCCCAGGGGCTGCCAAAGGCATAATCACTTTGAAATAAGCCTGTAGACGGGTGCAGCCGTCAATTTCGCTGGCTTCGTCCAGCTCCCGGGGAACCCCTTCAAAGAAACTAATAAGCATCCAAATGACATAAGGCAGGTTAAAGGTGAGGTAAGCCACGATGAGCGCAAGCCAGGTGTCGTCCAGGCCAAGGCGTTTAACGATGATGGCCATGGGAATGACCAGTACGATGGGCGGAATCATTTGTGTGGCTAAAATGGCCAGCTTAATTTTGTTGTTGCCGTTGGAGAAGCGGGCAACCCAAAACCCGGCCATAGAGCCCAAAAGCACAGAAAGGATGGTGGAGAGCAACGCCACCCCAAAGCTGTTGTAAAAATATTTGGCAAAGGGGTTGTTGGTAAAGATGGCCACGTAGTTTTCCAGCGTTAGGCTTACCAACATTTTAGGCGGAATTTGATAGGCCTCCACCTTGGTGATGAGGGAGGTGCGCAATATCCACAGCATGGGCAGCAGGAAAAACAAAGTCACCGCCACAAGCCCGGCATAGGTAAGGGCTGTGCTGAGAGGGCTTTGCTTTTTGTAGGTCATACAAGAATTCCTCCTAGACCAGAATTTCAATATCCTCCAGCGAATCAATCACAGCGGCGGCAATCCCCGCCATTTTTTCGGCAATTCCCGGGTGTTCCGGCAAGCCAACCCCCACAGCCCCGGCTGCTTTGGCCATTTCCACATCCACCAGGGAATCCCCCAGCATGAGCATCCGGCTGGGGTGTACGCCGGTGATTTGGGCAATGCGCTCCAGCATGTCTGGGTGGGGTTTGCCCCGTTTGACTTCTTTGGGGGTGACGATGAAGGACAAATGGCTGGCATCGTCGTATAAGTTTATAGAATCTACCGCCCGCTGGTAATCGTCGGAGGTGGCCACCCCGTAAGGCACGCCCGCTTCCCGCAGCCGTTTAAAAATAGCTGGAAAACCTTTGCGTGGGGTGAGGGAGGCTTTTAAGTCCAAAGTTTCGTCCGTCTGGGCAAACAGCAGGATGGCCAGGTCTTTGGCTTCGTTCCAGCTCATGCCATTGTGCCGGGCCAGAAAAGCCCCCGTTACCACAGCTTCATCCGCTGTGGCGGCCAACGCCAATACCCCTTGAGGGTTGGCCCCGGTGACCACAACCCCTTGGGGCGTTTGTTCCCCGGAAACCTGCATGGTGGCCAGCCACTCCAGCTGCTGGGCTTCCGTCAAGTAAGGATTTAAGTTGTTTAGCCGGGCTTGGGCAAGGGCAATCCAAAAGGCCATGCTTTCAAACATGAGGCCGTCTTTGTCGAAAACCACTAAATCAATGTTATAAATTTTATCTGCAATTTTAAATTTACTCATACAATGTTCGCCCCGCCCGCAATGTTCATGGCTTCACCGGTCATGAAACCGGCTTCTGGGGAAACCAAAAAGCCCACCACGTCGGCCACATCTTCCGGGTAGCACAACCGGCCAAGGGGGGTGTGTTCAATGTATTCTTCGGGCACCCGTTCTGGGGGTAAGCCACGCAATTTGGCTTCCCATTCCACTTCCCGGTCTTGCATACTGGTTTTCACAAAGCCTGGGCACACACAGTTCACAGTGATGTTATAAGGGGCAAACTCAATGGCTGCGCTTTTGGTAAAGCCCACCACGGCAAACTTGGAAGCGGTATAATGGGCCAGAAGTGGCGCAGCTTTCACAGCGGCCATGGAAGCGGTGTTCACCATGCGCCCCCCTTTTTCCTTCATTAAGGGGAAAGCGGCTTGGGTAACCAAAAACACCCCTTTGCTGTTCACGTTGAAGTTAAAATCCCATTCTTCTTCGGTGAGGTTTTCAATACGCTCCATTGTGGAAACCCCGGCGTTGTTAATGAGAATGTCCAGTTGAGGGGACAAGGCTTTCACTTTGTCCATGACACATGCAATAGATGCGTTGTTGGTCACATCCAGGGCCATGGCAGTGTGGGTCTGTTGGCCTGTAGGGTTGGTGAGCAGGTTGGCGGTTTCCTGGGCAGTTTCCAGGCTGATGTCTGTCACCAGCACACTGGCCCCAAGGGTGGCCAGCTTTTGGGCGATGCTCCGGCCAATGCCGGTGCCTGCCCCGGTAATGAGGGCAAATTTGCCTTCAATGGGTAAACGGTTGAGTGCGCACATGGTGTATCCTCCTTAATACAAAGTTTTTAGGTTATCAAAAGAACCGCGTAATTGGGTGTACAAATCCCTGTAAATGCCGTAAGATTTTTGATAAATGGCCGTGTTTTCCGGGTTGGGGGTGTAATGGTCGGCCTTGCCTAGGCAGCGGTGTATGTCTTCCCAGCTTTCAAACACACCGGCCGCCATGCCGGCTAAAAAGGCCACACCCATGGCTGAACCGGGGTGGGAAGCATAAGAGCGGATGGGGCTGCCTATAACGTCTGCCGCAATCTGGCACCAAAACTTGCTTTTAGCACCCCCGTTGGTGGCTATGATTTGCCGGGGTGTGTATCCCATGCCTTCAATGACTTGAATGTGATGTTTAAAGCCATAAATGACTGCTTCTAAAATGGCACGGAAAATATGGGCTTTTGTATGGGATAATGTAAGCCCGAACATGACACCCCGGGCAGAAGGGTCGAAGATGGGGGTTTTTTCCCCAAGGAAATAAGGCAAAATGATGAGGCCATCGCTGGCGGCAGGGACTTGGGATGCCTTTGCATCCAGCTCTTTAAATACGTTGGGGGCTTCTGCGTTTAAAATGTCTGCAATAAACCACTTCACCAAAGAGCCGCTGGCGGCCATGCAGCCGTTTAATAAGTAGCGTTCGGGCACGATGTGATAGTCAAAAAACAATTGCTTGCCGGCTTGAATGTTTTCAATGCAGTACAAAATATCCCCCGCACCGCCGAACTTGATGAGCAAGTCCCCTTCGTTGATGATACCGGCTGCCAGGGTGGAAGCCACATGGTCGGCGCTTCCGGCTATAACCGGAATACCGGCGGGAAGGCCCAGCTCCGGCATGGCTAAGGTGTGGCCCACGATGTGGATGGAGGGGTTCACCGTTGGGAACCAGTCCGGGTTGAAGCCGAATTGCTCAAATTGTTCAGAAAGCCACTGGCGGGTGTGGATGTTTAGTAAACCGCTTTCCACTGCCCAGTTCATTTCCAGCGATTTCACCCCGGTTAATTTGTACACGATATAGTCGTAAGAGCCCATCACACATGCGACATTGGCCCAAACTTCCGGCTCGTTTTCTTTCACCCAGAGCATCCGGGGTAGCACGTGTTGTTGGTTGGTGTAACCCCCGGTTTTGGCGAACAGGTCTTCCTGGTTCAGTGCGGCGGCTACAGCGTCGATCTGGGTGGTGGCCCTGGCATCGTTTTGCTGGATGGTGTTGCGCAAGGGATTTCCGGCGTTATCTAAAAGCACAATGGCGGGCACCATGCCGCTAACGCCGATGGATTTTATGTAAGGGACAACTTCGGGGGCTCTGGCCAGCAAGTCCTTAATGCAAGCTTGGGTGTTGGCCCACCAAATGTTGGCATCTTCTTCTGCCCAGTTGGGGTGCAGGGACAATAAGTTGTGGCTGGCGGTGGCTTCTTCAATGATGTGGCCTTGTTGAGAAAGTAAAATGGCTTTTACAGAAGTGGTGCCAATGTCTATGCCCAAAACAACAGGTTCCATAAGCATTCTCCTTCAAAAAATGAGCAAATGTGAACAGAAGTGAATCAATATGAAACAATAATAAATGTAAAAAATGCAGTTGTCAATACTTTATTCGTGTAAATTATACAACACAAGCTAAAAGCGCCGAATGGGGAAATTCCGGCGCTTTTGTAATTAGCCTTCATGACAGACATTTATAACCGTAATCTCGGGAAGGTTCCAAAACCGAAAAGGAAAGTGGGTGGCCCCAATGCCCCGGGATATGTACAGGGGGCAGCCCTTTTCCCAATGCCAACCATTGCCGTAAGCAGGCAAAAAGCCTTGCTGGGGGGCGTAGAGGGTGGGGCAGAAAGGCAGACGCAACTGCCCCCCGTGGGTATGCCCGGCCAAGGTTAAGTCCGGCGAGAAGGGGGCAATGCGCTTAAAAAGCTGGGGCTGGTGTAGCAACACAACATTGAAACTGCCGGGATTCATCCTGCTGGGCAAATGGTTAAAGCCGCTGTAGTGGCGGCCTTCCCAGAAGAAATGGTCCCGCAAGCCCAGAAAGGTGCAGTCCATGCCATTGATGGTCTGGTGCAGGGCTTGGTTGTACAGGGGGTGAATGCCTATGCTTTCCAGCTGTGGTTTGAGCACTTTGGAATAATACATGTCGTGGTTGCCTTCCACAAAAAACACAGGCATACGGGTGGCCAGGGATTGTAAGCCGGGCAGGTGAGGAGCCAATTCATCCGGGGTGTTCACAAACAAATCCCCAGTAATGACGGCCACGTCAGCATCAAGCTTTTGTACTTCCTGCCAGATGTCCACATGCATGTGGTGTGGGGAGCGGCTGTGTAAGTCCGACAAATGCAAAATGCGCAGGTTATGGCCTTTGGGTATTTTGGAAGAAGCCAAAGAAACCGTTACCACCCGGGACCAGCGCTGGGACAAATAGGCAATGCCCCCGCCCAGCGCCGCCCCCAGGCCTAAGGCGCTGGGAATGACCGTTTTCCAGTTCAACCTCATGATTCAAAACAACTGCCGCCAATAAATTCCCGCAAAATGGAGTTGGAAGGCACTTGTTCGCTGCTGGCCCCCAGGAAGCTATCCAGAAACTTAATAAGCCGCTGGGCCTCGGTGTACTGCCCGTGGCTGCGAGGAATGCGGTACAAAAGGGCTTCGGCATACTGCTTGATGACGCACATTTCATAAATCATGGCAGAGTTGAACAAAGCATCCGCCTGGTTTTGGTAGGGGAAAATGTAGGCGCTTTCCCCATGGAGCACCGAAGGCCACATGCCAATGGTGTCGGCAGAGTCTGTGCCTCGGTGCCGGTGGTCCCGCACAATGCGGCGCAAAAGCCGGGTGTCTGTGGTGGAAATGTGGTTGTGGTCGTCCAAATTCAGCTGGGTAAGGGCGCTGATGAATATTTTAAACTTGTCTTTTTTGGCGATGCGCTCGGACACTTTGTCGTTCAAGCCGTGAATGCCTTCCATGACAATCACGTCCCCAGGTGCCAGGGTGATGGTGCGGCCTTTGTATTCCCGGGTACCGGTGACAAAGTTGAAGTGGGGAATTTCCACCGTTTCCCCTTCCATCAGCCGCTGTAAATCCTTGTTAATCTGGGGCACATCAATGGCTTCCAGGCACTCGAAGTCTGGGTTGCCAAAAGCGTCTTTAGGGGATTTGTCCCGGTCGCCGTAATAATCGTCCAGGGAAATGAGGTGTGGCCGCATACCGTTCACCCGCAGCTGAATGCACAGCCGCTTGGCAAAGGTGGTTTTCCCAGAGGATGACGGCCCGGCAATGAGCACCAGCGTTTTGCCTTGCTCGCAAATGCTGTCTGCAATGCTGGCAATCTTCTTTTCGTGAAGGGCCTCACAAATACGCATGACGTCTTGAATGCCGCTTTGGCAGATGATGCTGTTTAATGAGCCTACCGTATCAATCTTTAAAATGCGGGCCCATTGGGCGGATTCTCTAAAGATTTTGGATATGTTTTCAATGGATTTAAGCTCTAAGAAAGTCAAGGGGTTTAAGGAACTGGGGAATTGGAGCATAAAACCATTACCGCTTTTGTGCAGCTTAAAGGCGCTTACATAGCCTAAATGGGGGGCCATAGGGCCGTAGAAGTAGTCGTAAAATTCGCCCACCTTGTAAAAGTTTACGTTGGACGTGGGGCGGTAGCGCAGCATGTTGGCTTTGTCGTGCATGTGTTGGGCTTCCATAATGGCAATGGCTTGTTCAAGGGGAAGGGCGTGTTTTTCAATGGGGGTGTCTACTTCGGCCAGCCGGGTCATGGCAGATTCCAGCTGGGCAAGCAGGTCGTCGGTCACGTCGAAACCTTCACTGGCAATTTCACAGAAATAGTTCTTGTTAATGGCGTGTTCCACCACAATGCGCACATCTTTACCCAGCACTTCCTGTGCGGCGGTCAGCATGAGAAACACGGCGGTGCGCTGGTACGTGCGGAAGCCGTTAGGGTCTGAAATATCTACAAAAGTGACGTTGCAGTCCCGGGTTAGGGGCACAAACAATTCTTGCAGGGCGTTGTCTACCTTGGCCAGCAAAATAGGGCTTGCAAACTGCCCCGCATAGCTTTTAGATAGCTCCAACAACGTGGTGCCTTCTGGCAATTGCATGGGTTCGCCGCCCATGACGGAAACTTGAATGGACATGGTATCACCTCAAGTGTTTTTATATCATCTTAAACATCCGTCCGTCCGTTTGTGACGGTGTGAACCGGATTTGTTCCGATGAAAAGCCTTTTTGAGCAAAATAATGGGTTAAAGTACTGCACAGGGCAGGGGTTACAATCACTTCCGTATGGTAGTGGGTGGCATCCACCAGACACAACCCCAAATCTAACGCCGCCTGGGCATTGTGGTGGGTCACATCCCCGGTGACGTAAACATCACAGCCCTGACGGGCAGCCAGGTTAAAAAAGCGTTCGTTGCCACTTGCGCCTGTACACAGCCCCACCCGCTGTACCAAAGCATCTTCTTGCCCGGTAATGGTCACATGGTCTGCCTGTAAGGCTTGCTTCACCAGTAAGCCAAACTGGGTCAACGTCATGGGCTGGGGCAAGTTGCCCACACGGCCGCAGCCAAAGGGGTAATCCGGGCTGGCTGGGGGCTCGAGGCTTTCTTTGTTTAAAAGCCCTAGCAAGTTAAAAAGGGTGTCGTTGGTGCCCCCTTCTGCCACGTCCAAGTTGGTGTGGGCGGCGTAAACGGCAATGCCGTGGGTGATGAGCTTTAACAGTCGCTTGCCGGCAGGGGTGGCATCATTGATGGCTTTGATGCCTTTAAAAATCATGGGGTGGTGGCATACTATCATGTCCGCACCCATGGCCACCGCTTCTTCTACCACGCTGTCCAACACGTCCAGGGCCACCAGTACATGGGCACACTTTTGGCTGCAGTAACCCACTAAAAACCCTGGGTTATCCCAATCTTCCGCCAATGCAGGGGGGGCCAGACAAGTCAGCGCTTCCGCCACATCTTGGCAAGTAGGGTGGGTCATGGTCATCACTCCTTTTGGGCTAATATTTCACGGTACATTTGGGCTAAGGCTTGCAATTCTTCAAGCCGGGTTTTGGCGGCTTCTGTGGCGTGGTTGGGGTTGATACCCGCCATCACAGCCTCTGCACCGTCCAACCGGTACTGCACAAAGTCTAAAAATACAGGTGGCCTTGTTTCCAACAACCGGCGGCCTAGAAGCCGTTCTTTTGCATTATAAGGCGGCTCTATGCCTTTTTGGCAGTTTAAGAAGATGTAATACTGGTCGTCTTCAAGCACCATGGCTTCTTCGGTTATGGTAAAACCCATGGCCAGCACCCCTTCCCGCACTTCCGGCACATGGGTGTGGGGGGAAAGCACCAGTTGTGTAAAGCCCTGAGTGATTTCCGGGTTTTCTTTTAAAATGTCTAACATAAGCAATCCACCCATGCCTGCCAGCACGGCGCCGTCTGCTTCACCGGGGGACAGGGGCTGAAAGCCGGAGCCCAGCCGGGTTTCAATGGCCTTTTCAAGCCCAGCAGCGGCAATGTTTTCCTTGGCACGTTGCAGGGGCTTGGGGTTGACGTCACAGGCTAGCGCTTTTTTGGCGTAACCCCGTTCAAGGGCGGCAATGGGTATGTAGCCATGGTCTGTGCCGATGTCTGCTAAAGTTTGGCAGCGTACCATGTTTGCAATCATGTTTAAGCGTTGGGATAATTCAATATGCATGGATATAAACCTGAACAGGCTGATGAACATTTACTTCATCAGCCTGTTTCCTTTTTAATCTAAATAGTCTTTAAGTTTCTTGCTTCGGCTGGGGTGGCGCAGCTTTCTTAAAGCCTTGGCCTCAATCTGCCGGATGCGTTCTCTGGTTACCTGAAACTCCCGGCCCACTTCTTCCAGCGTCCGTGCCCGACCATCGTCCAAACCGAAACGCAGGCGCAACACCTTTTCTTCACGGTCTGTTAATGTGTCCAGCACGTTAATGAGCTGTTCTTTTAACAAGGTGAAGGCGGCGGCTTCTGCCGGGGCCATGATGTCGTCGTCTGGAATAAAGTCGCCCAAGTGGCTGTCTTCTTCCTCGCCGATGGGGGTTTCCAAGGAAACCGGTTCTTGTGCAATTTTCATAATCTCCCGCACTTTTTCCACGGGCATTTGCATTTCTTTGGCCATTTCATCGGCCGTGGGGTCTCTCCCGTACTCTTGCAGCAACTGGCGGGAAACCCGAATGAGCTTGTTAATGGTTTCCACCATATGCACGGGAATACGAATGGTTCTGGCTTGGTCTGCAATGGCCCGGGTTATGGCCTGGCGAATCCACCAAGTGGCGTAGGTGCTAAATTTGTAGCCTTTGCGGTAATCGAACTTTTCCACGGCTTTAATGAGGCCTAAGTTGCCTTCTTGAATAAGATCCAAAAACAACATACCCCGGCCCACATAACGCTTGGCAATGCTAACCACCAACCGCAAGTTGGCCTCTGCCAAACGGCGTTTGGCCATTTCGTCACCCAGCTCCATTTTTTGCGCCAGCACAATTTCTTCTTCGGCGGACAACAGGGGAACTTTACCAATTTCTTTTAAGTACATGCGCACGTGGTCATCGGTGTTGATGGTGCCCTCTAAAGCTGCCACGTCAATTTCCTTTTCCACTTCCGCTGTTTCTTCAATTTCCATGCTGTCCATGACGTCAATGCCTTGAGACTCTAAATGTTCATACACCTTTTCGATGACATCCGGGTCAAGCTCTAAATCGCCTAAGAAATCCATTATTTCTTTGTATTCCAGCACATTTTTTTTCTTTTTGCCCAGAGCGATTAACTCACGTATCCGGGTAAGAAACACGTTTTCATCTATGGACTTCAAGACAATCCTTCCCTTCATGCGCTATTACGTCAAACGCCGTAATCACGGCACTTGGCGTAATATATCCTATTTTAACCATCTGATAGTGATATATACAGTTTTTCTGTATTTCTTTTATAATCCATAAGGCCGGGAACCGCAGAAACATCGCCTTTTTCTGTGCAGAGGGCCAGCTGCTTTTCTGCATACGCCCATTTCACCCGCCGCAAAAGGTCGTTAACCACCTTTTCCAGAGAAAATTCCTCATGGGCTTGGGGCAGTGAAAGGTAAAATACCTGAGACACCTTTTCCTGTGCTTCCACCGTGTCGAACTGGCTAATGAGGGAAGCGGGGAAGGGGGGCTCGTTGGCATCGCTGGCTGCGTAAAGCAGGCTTAATAGCGGGCCGTAAGTGTCGTCGTCCACTTCCTCTGGGGTTAAGTGGGGGCGTACACGGCTTAACAGGGCAGCGTTGGTGGCCATAAGCCCCAAAAGGTTCTTTTTGGCTTCCAACACCCCTTTTTCTGCCGTTAAGGGCTTGCCCACGTAGGCCACACCGGCTTTATGTTGGTTGTTCACTTTTTTCAAGGCGGTTAAACGATCCACATCGCCTAACACAGCCTCTGGGGAGATGCCCACTTTGTCTGCAATGGTTTTGGCATACACTTCCTGGGCAGACCGGCTGTCTAGTGTGGCCAACAGTGCCGCAACCTCTAGGGTAAACTTCACTTTTTCTTCCGGGTTCTCTAAATTGTAGCGTTTTCTGGCATCATCAACTTGAAAGACAATGTGCGGTTGTGCCGTTGAAATCAAATGGGCCATGGCCTCATTGCCAAACCTTTGAATGTATTCGTCCGGGTCTTTGGCCTCAGTTAAAGACAGCACCGCAACTTCCAGCCCCGCAGCCACCAAAATGGGAATGGAGCGCAAGGCCGCTTTAATACCAGCTGTGTCTCCGTCCAGCATTAAAATGACTTTCTTTGCACCGCTTTTAGAAAGCCTTTCTGCATGGTTGCTGTTTAAGGCAGTGCCCAAAGCCGCCACCGTCTGCTTAAACCCGGCTTGGTGCATGGCCAGCACGTCCATATAGCCTTCCACCAAAATGAAAGAAGTCGTCCCGGTTTTTCGGGCCAGATGAAGGCCGTACAAATGCTGGCTTTTCTTAAACAAAGGGGTGTCTGGGGAATTTAAGTATTTGGGTTCACCTTCATCTAAAATGCGGCCGCCAAAAGCAATGACCTTCCCCCCCACATCAAAAATGGGGAACATGAGTCGCTTGGAAAACCGCGGGTAAAAACCACCGCCGGATTTGCTGGGCAAAATAAGCCCAGACTGCACAATGGCATCCTGGTCGTAGCCTGCTTCGGTTAAATGCATATACAGGCTGTCTTTGTGGCCATCGGCATAGCCCAGCCCAAATCGCCGGCAAATGGCCGCAGACATACCACGCCGCTCTAAATACATAGCAGCCGGGCCCTCCGGTTCTTTTTGCAGGGTGTCATAAAAAAAGCGTGCAGCCGTTTTATGTATGTCTAAAAGCGTTTCCCGCAAACGAGACGCCTTTAACCCTTGGGGGGAAGTGTCCAGCTCCGGCAGACGATAGCCGCTGCGGTCGGACAACATCCGCAGGGCATCTAAGAAGCCCATGTTTTCCATCTTCATTACAAAAGTGATGGCATTGCCGGTAGCTCCGCAGCCGAAGCAGCGAAAAGTCTGCTTTAACGGGCTGACGGAAAAAGAAGGCGTTTTTTCATTATGAAACGGGCATAAACCAAAGTAGGAGCCCCCTTTTTGTTTCAGCGGTACATAAGAGGACACCAGCTCCACCATGTCGGTACTGGCGCAAACCTCCACCGGCACATGATCGGGATACCGCATACAATCCAACTCCCTTAATAAGGCTTATTCGACATCAAATTTCAAAACCCTTTTCAAAATTTAAGAAGTGTGCCTTGTAATATTTGTAAAATAGTTGAATGCCTGATGGTATGTGCAGACACCCTTGCAGCTTGTTTCTCATACAATGAAGACAAAAGACAACCAAACAAAACCTCGGGGCGTTGCCCCGAACCCCACTTCTTTTTTGTAAGAAAAAGCTTTTTGAAGGGTGTTGGGAAACTTTTTCTCGAAAAAGTTTCCCAAGGTCTATAAAAACCACAGAAAGGGTTGAATGCAATGGTGTATTACAACAACAATCAGGAGGATAGCCGGGTGGAAGCTCTGGCCGCCTACCAGATGTCTCCAAAAACAAGAAAAAAGCCAGCCTTTCTGGTTACCGAGGCGATGAACATTCCCCCGGAACTGGGCAAAGGCTGGCGGATGTTTAAAGACTTGCCACCTTACTTAAAATTGCGTTGCTCCGCTCGATGAATTGAAACATGGCTTCCGGCTCCAGCGGACGATGGCTTAACATGGCCAAGTCGTAAATATGCTTGCAAATCAAGGTCATATCGTCCGCTTTAGCCGGGTTTTCTTCCATTTGAAGCAGCGCCTGCACCAGTTGGTTGTTACGGTTTAACACCAGCGTTTCTTCCGAGGCAAAAACGCTGCCCATACCCATGTCACCAAACATCTTGCTCATGTCCGACATGCGGCGGGATTGTTCGCTTTGCAGCACTACGGCGGAAATGGCGCTGTTTTTCAGGGTTTCCGCTTTAACCGTTAATTTATCGTTGTTCAGCGCTGTTTTAAATATATTCTGCAACTTTTCTTCGTGTGCCTTGGTTGCTTCATCTTCCGCCTGGTCTGTATCTTTCAAGGTGTCGGCTAGGTCGGAGTCGATGCGGTTAAAATGCACCCCAGTTTCGTAAGATTCCAGGTAGGAAATGAAGGGGTTGTCCAAGTTGGTGTTTAAAATAACAGCTTCCAGCCCTTGTTCTTCAAATAGCTTTACATACTGGGCTTGCTGCTTTTCGTCGGTAACGTAGAACACCTTGTCCCCGGTTTTTTCTTTGTTCCGTTCTAAAAACTCTTCCAAGGTGGTGTAGTCCCCAACGGTTGTTTTAAACAGAATGCTGGGCTTCACTTTTTCGTAAAAGTCTTTTTCACGGATGCAGCCGTACTTAATGAAGGGATGAATGTGGTCCCAATAGCTGTTAAACTGCTCCCGGTCTTTTTTGCACAGGCTGTTGATTTTGTCTGCCACTTTCTTGGTGATGTAGCCGGACATTTTGGTCACATAGCCATCGTTTTGCAAAAAGCTTCTGGAAACGTTCAAAGGTAAATCTGGGCAGTCTATGGTGCCTTTTAAAAGCAGCAAAAATTCGGGAATCACTTCTTTTAAGTTGTCAGCAATGAACACCTGGTTGTTGTACAGCTTCACTTGCCCTTCAATGGACTCCAGCTCGTGCTTTAATTTGGGGAAGTACAAAATGCCCTTTAAGCGGAAGGGGTAGTCCATGTTCAGGTGAATCCAAAACAGCGGGTCGTTAAAATCTGAAAACACTTTATGGTAGAAGGCTTTGTAGTCTTCGTCCGTGCAGTCGGAAGGCTGGCGCTGCCATAAGGGGTTGGTGTCGTTAATGGGGGTGGGGGCTTCGGGTTCCTTTGGTTCAGCCGTTGCGCCGTCACCTTCCACATCAATGACGTCTGTTTCGGGGGAGGGTTCCACTTTTTTGCTACCATCGTCAAAATAAATGGGCACAGGCAGGAAACCACAGTATTTTCTTAAAATGGTGGACATTTTAAAGGTTTCCAGAAAACCTTCTTCTTCCTCCATTAAAAACAGGGTGATGGTGGTGCCTCGGCTGGTGCGTGTGCCTTCGGAAATTTCGTATTCAATGCCGCCTTCGCACACCCATTTGGCAGGCTGGGCACCTTTTTGGTAGGACAAGGTGTCAATTTCCACTTTGGCCGCCACCATGAAAGCAGAGTAGAAGCCCAAACCAAAATGGCCGATGATTTCGCTTTCCTCGTTCATTTTGTCTTTATATTTTTCCATGAAGTCACTGGCACCAGAAAAAGCAATTTGGTTAATGTATTGCTTAATTTCCTCGGCAGTCATGCCGATGCCGTTGTCTTCAAAAATGATTTGTTTGTTTTCCTTGTTCAGACGCACATGAACGGCAAAAGGTTCCTCTTCAGATACGCCAGGGGCATCACCCATCTGGGCTAACTTTTTCAATTTGGTAATGGCGTCTGTGGCGTTAGACACCAATTCGCGCACAAAAATATCGGTGTCGGAATAGAGCCACTTTTTAATGATGGGCAATATATTTTCGCTGTTAATGGAAAGTTGACCGGTTTCCACCGTTTATCACTCCTTTGGCATTTGTATAATCTTATTATATTGTAAACAGACTGAACGCAAATGTCAAGAAAAAATTAGCACTCACATATCGTGAGTGCTAACAACAAGGCCAAGCTTCACCAAAAATCCCTGTACATAAGCTTCCCAAGCCAAGTCCACCGTTTTGTCCATGGTAAAAGTTTTCTCGGAGGTGCCCGTGGTGCAGTGTACTTCCCCGCCTTCAAAAGAAAGGTTTAAAAACAAGGCGGCGGCATTGGGGTGTAACGCTTCCAGTTGTTCCTGTGGCATCGAAAAAGTAAACTTCATAAACTTGGGCCGTTTGTCCCCTTTAATGATTTGAAAGACATAAGGCTTTAACATGCTCCATGTGCAAAACCCATCTGGGGGCGTTTCCTGCCCTTCTTCCAAGAAATCTCCATTTATTTCCCCGGTAATCTGAAAGCGGGTGAGGGCGGCGATGTCTACGCCCCGAACACAAAAATGGTCGAAGGCATCTTCTTTTAGAAGCTTGCGCATAAAAGGCTTCACTTGTTCCTCGTCAATGGTTAGTACCAGCATATGCCGTCCTCTTTTCGTGTTTTTATAAGAAAATTATAGTATACTCGGGTATTTTGTCAATAAAAACATAAAGAAAAAACCAGGGCTTGTCTTGAAAAACCAGGGGTTTTATGCTACCATGTGTAACAACTTGCAAAATATTTTCATAGTATTTAAAAAATTAACGATGCTGATTAAGGTGGGGATTGTTTTGAGAAGAAGTTTGTTAAGCCTGGTATTGATGGTGTGCCTTGTACTTGCCCCGATAAGTACTTTTGCTGCCGCCGACAAACCCCGGTATACGGTGGATGTAGAGCTTGGCAACAACCTGGTGTTTATCAACGAATACAACCCGGAGCTGGGCTATTATGAACGCACAGAGCACGTGTTTCTGGCATCGCCAGGGGTTTTAATTGGTGGCGGACGTTCCGCAACACCTGTAGGTACATATACATTACGGTCTTTAACCGACAACCAATATTCACGGGAAGGCACTTGGTACCGCTTTCGCCGGTACGCTTCCTGTTACGTCAATTATGTAACGCAAATCTCCGGGGACTATCTGTTTCATTCCACCCCCCACAGCGCACCCAGATATAATTCCATTAATATGAAGAATGTGGCCGAGATGGGGCAGTTTGCCAGCGGTGGTTGTGTTCGTTTGTGGCCTCGGCAGTCTGCATGGATTTGGTCCAATTGCAACGGGGCGAAGGTGTACATATACTACGGTGAAAAAACAGAGGAAAGCAACCGTTTAAGGGAAGAACTGATGGCGGAAATGCCCACCTATGATGAGTGGCCCAACACCAAGGTTTTGGAAAACACCAAGTTTCTTTATACATATCCTGGCGATACGCTGGAAAGCCTGGCAGAACTCTCTGGGAAAACCGTGGAACAGCTTGCTTTGCTTAACCCAAATTTGGATTTTGAAGCGTTGGCAAGCCAAATACCTGTGGGTTTGGCTGTTCGGATTAAAGCTTCTCCATTAGATCCTGATTTGGAAGCGGTGGAAGTGCCTGTTGAAGAAGCACTGCCGGGTTTGGATACACCTATTGAAGAAGGAACAGAGGTAGACCAGCCCCCGGAAGAACCTAAAGAAAAAGAAGCGACAGAAGAACCCATGGAGGAACCAACATTTAACGACCCGGTTCCACCCACAGCTGTGCCCGTATATGTTTCCAAGTGGTAGCAAGCTGCTTGCATTTAATGCAGGCGGTTAACCAATAAAAAATATAGGAGGGAAAGCAGTGAAAAAGAAGTTGTCTTTCATCATGGCTCTGGTGTTGTGCGTGAACCTGTTTTGCTCGGTGGTTGGGGCAGCACAGGCCGTAACACCAGCCGATTCCGTTTATCTTAACGGAAACATCTATACCATGCAGTCCAAAGACTTCAGTGCATCCGCCATGGCCATTTCCGGCCAGAAACTGGTGTATGTGGGTGACGATGAAGGCGTACAACCGTACATAGGCGACAACACCAAGGTTTACGACTTGGAAGGACAAACGGTTATTCCCGGCATTGGTGAGGCACACCTCCATTTTTCTGGCATAGGCACTGCTCTACTGGCCATTGACGCTTTCTGGAAGCCAAAAGAAGACATTCTGGCGGCAGTGAAAGCAGAAGCCGACCGTTTGCCTGATGGTGAATGGATTACCGGCCGTGGATGGAACCAGGAAGTTTGGCCAGACGGTCAATTTCCAACCAAAGAAGAACTGGACGCTGTGGCACCGAACAATCCTGTGTTTTTAGTGAGAACTTGCGGACATGCCACCTGGGCCAATTCCATGGCCATTGAACTGGCGGGCATTACCAAGGACACACCAGACCCGGTTGGGGGCGAGATTCTTAGAAAGCCTAACGGTGAACTTTGGGGTATCTTTACAGATACAGCCGCAACCCCTATCCGTTCCCTCATGCCGCCCTATTCCAATGAAAGACTGGAAGAAGCATTGCTTCTGGCGCAAGAGCAGCTGCTTTCCTATGGCATCACCTCTGCCATGGACGCAGGAACCAGCATTAATAACATTAACTTAATAAAGAAGATGTATGAAGAAGGCAAGTTGAAGCTGAGAATGTATGAATACGTGTCTTCAGATGAAGCAGAGGAATACTTTAAAATTGGGCCTGAAATTGATTTGTATGATGGGCATTTGACGGTGCGGGGCATTAAGTTCTTCTCCGATGGCTCTTTAGGGGCTAGAAGCGCCTGGATGCTGGATGATTATTCAGACAGACCCGGCCACGTTGGTAACGGCCGGTATACAGATGATGAACTGTATACACTTTTTAAAGCAGCCCACGACAATGGTTTTCAGTCGGCCATCCACGCCATTGGGGATGCTGCCAACAAACAAGCTATTGATGCCTATGAAAGCGTATTACAAGAATCACCAAACCCAAACCACCGCTTTAGAATTGAACATTTCCAAATTGCACGGCTGGAGGACATAGAGCGGCTGGCAGACCTGGGCATGATTGCTTCCATGCAGTTTGTACACGCCACTTCCGACAAGAACATGGCCGAGGACCGGGTTGGCCCGGAAAGAATTTTAGGGGGCTATGCGTGGAGGAAGGTGCTGAACGCCGGTGCGGTGCTGGCCAATGGTTCTGATGCCCCTGTGGAAATGGTGAACCCATACCATGGCCTGTATGCGGCTGTTAGCCGTGCAGGTACCAGCGATGGGCTGCCTATGGGCGGTTGGTACCCGGAAGAAACCTTAACCCGTTATGAAGCGCTAAGGGCGTTTACTTGGGGTTCGGCATATGCGCAGTTTGAAGAAAAAGTGAAAGGCTCTTTGGAAGTGGGTAAGTATGCAGATTTTGTCGTCATCGACAAAGATTATATGAACTGTGCCGTGGATGAAATTAAAGATATTGAAGCGTTGATGACTGTTGTGGGCGGGGAAGTTGTGTTTGAAGCGGAATAACTCAACGCCTTAAATAACCTGTATTTCCAGTGCTCCGGGGCATTTATGCCCTGGAGGGTTTGCGTCATAATATAACGCTAGAAAATTTCTTTAAAAAATTTAGAAAAATCAGTTGACATATGGCGAAGCATATGGTAAGATACATTTCGTTGTCGCAGCAAACGAGAAACAAGCGCAGCGGC
>CAZCQP010000016.1:0-52536 GCA_964500895.1 uncultured Eubacteriales bacterium
GACAAAGAAGCGGCTGAAAATACCGAAAAGTGGCGAGATTTTTAATTTACGGATAGGTTCTAAAAAATTACCAGCATTTATATTTCAGGCAAAACGCCTTGAAATTTTTAAGAACGAAACCATTTAGCAAAGAACTTTTTCCGGCTGGAGCCGCTGCGTACAATCACGTCTAGCAACACAGAAATGATAACGATGGCGCCGATGATGATGTTACGCCATGCAACGGCTACGTTGGCAAATTGCAACCCGTTTTGCAAAACGCCCCAGATGGAAGCACCCATGATGGTGCCGATTAATAAACCTTGGCCGCCCAACGTGCTGATACCGCCGATAACGGAAGAAGCCACGGAATACAGTTCGTACATGTTGCCGGCGTCCATGGCACCCATACCGGCCTGGGCGCAAAGGATAAGCCCCACCACACAGGCGCAAAAGGAGCTGACCATGTAGGCGAAAATGGTGATAAGTTCAACATTCACGCCGGAAAGCCGGGCGGCTTCAATGTTAGAGCCCACCGCATAGGTGTGCCGCCCAATTTTGGTTTTGCTTAAAACAAAGTTAAACACCAGCCACAAAACAATGGCAATCCATATGGTGTTATAGATATTCAGTGTTGCGCCGTAATAGAAGAAATCTCTAAAACCTTGCACGGCTTCTTTCCCCAGCACTTTGCCGATGGAGTCCGTGTTATAGTTGTTGTTGGCAATTTGTGCAATGCCACGGGCAATGGTCATGGTGCCCAGGGTGGCGATGAACGGGGGTAGCTTGCATTTAGAAACCAGCAAGCCATTGGCTAACCCCACCGTTAAACAGCAAATCAAGGTGATGCCAATGGTGGTGATGGGGTCTACGCCGCCTTTAGACATAAGGGTGGAGGCAATCATGTCGCTCATGCCCACCACAGAACCGATGGACAAATCAATGTTCCCGGTAATTAACACGTAAGACTGGCTGATGCCAATGAGCAAGATGGGTGCAATCTGCCGCAGCAGGTTTAAAACATTTTCCCCAGAAAAAAAGTTGGGGTTCAGCAAACCAAAAACGATGCATAAAGTAACCAGCCCCACGCCAACGGTGATGACTTGCCCCATGCCCCGCACAGATAAAAACCGTTTAAGGGCACCACCAGATGTTGCGCCTTTTTCCATCATTGTTCCTCCTTGCGTGTATTGTCCCCGTCGTTTTTGTTATCAAAAGCAAGGGCCAGTTCTAATATTTTGTTTTGGGTGGCTTCTTCTGCCATCACTTCCCCGGTTATCCGGCCGTCACACATCACCAGAATCCGGTCGCTAATGCCCATAATTTCCGGCATTTCAGAAGAAACAAACAGCACCCCAATGCCTTGCTGTTTTAACCGGTTCATTAAATGGTAAATTTCCACCTTGGCCGCCACGTCAATGCCCCGGGTCGGTTCGTCAAAGATGACCACCCGTGAATTACGGGCCAGCCATTTGCCTACAACCACCTTTTGCTGGTTGCCGCCGGAAAGGCTGCCTGCATCCACTTCGCTATGGGGCAGCTTAATGTTCAGCTGCTGCACGGTTTTGTTTACCATGTCTTTTTCTTCTTTGTTACGGTTAACACCCAGCTTGTTGCAAATGATGTCCAGGTTGGGCAGGGCAATGTTTTCCCGAATGCTTAACTTGATGCACAGCCCGTCTTTCTTACGGTCTTCCGGGGCCAGCACCAGTCCGCTCTTAATGGCATCCCGGGGCTTGTTTATTTTACAGGGTTTTCCGTCGATGTAAATGTCGCCGCTTTCTTTGGCATCCACCCCGAAAATGGCTCGGGTGGTTTCTGTACGCCCGGCACCCATCAAGCCGCCGATGCCCACAATTTCCCCTTCGTATAAATCAAAGCTCACATCCCGCACAAGCCGCCCGGCATTTAAGTGCTTCACTTCCAGTATTTTCTTACCCCGTTTACAGGACACTTTGGGAAACTTTTCTTTAATCTCACGGCCCACCATGTTGGCAATGATGTCCGGCATGGCGATGTCGTTAAAGGCAGAACGCAAAATAAACTTGCCGTCCCGCATGATGGTGACGCTGTCTGCAATGTGGGCCAGCTCTTCCAGCCGGTGGGAAATGTACACAATGCCCCGGCCTTCTGCCCGCAACTGCTTAATGATTCTAAACAGCTCGTCAATTTCCTTGCTGGTGAGGGCGCTGGTGGGTTCATCCATAATCAGTATTTTGGCGTTGGTGGAGAGGGCTTTGGAAATTTCCACCATCTGCTGTTTGGAAACAGGCAAGTCTCCAATAACGGTTTGGGGGTTTAAGTCAATTTTAAGTTCATCTAAAAGCTTTTTGGCTTCTAGGTTCATCTGGTGCTGGGACAATATCCCCAGCTTGCCCACTTCCCGGCCCAAAAAAATGTTTTCCGCCACCGTTAAGTGGACGCACATGTTCAGTTCTTGATGAATAATGGAAATGCCCATTTCCTGGGCCTTTTTAGGGCTAAGATGCTCGGTGACAGGTTTGCCGAAGAGCTGCATGTCGCCGCTATCTTTGGTGTAAACCCCGCTTAAAATTTTCATAAGCGTGGATTTGCCCGCACCGTTTTCACCCAAAAGGGCCATCACTTCCCCAGGCTTTAAATAAAAAGAAACATCATCCAGGGCTTTAACTCCGGGAAAAGATTTACAAATATGTTCCATTTGCACCATGTATTCTGCCATGTTTTTACCTGCTTTCGTTGCGAACTGACGCTGTGTACTTTTTACATACAGATTTCAGGGCATTGTTTCATAAATATACCAGTTCGTTTGTGAACGTTTTATGGAAAACAACGCTAAGTTGACTTATAATTGTATATATTATATAATCATACACGAATTTATTTCATTCATTTTTGAACATAATACAAAATTGTATGGTGGTGATGACCGTGCAACCCATTAACTGGATAGATCCGCCATTTGATGATGGTTTTCGTATTATTCAAGTGGAAGAACAGATGCACATACCGGGTATGCGTATGTTTGGAAAGCACAAAGTGACCAAAGCAATTCCGCCCCTGAACCCACATTTTCACGAAAATGCATTTGAAATGACCTACCTAAGCAAAGGTTCAATGGAGTTTTTTGCAGGGGACGAGGCCCACCGGCTGTCTGGCGGCCATGTGTACATGTCCTTTCCCAACGAAGCCCACAGCACCGGCACCATTCCCATTTCATTAAATGAAATGTATTGGTTTCAGCTGGACATTACAGCGGAAAACTTTTTGTTTATGGGCAGGGAGTGGAAAGCCCGCATTGTGGGGGATTTAATGGGGCTTAAATCCAGGCTGGTGCGCACCAATGTGAACGAAATGCGCCGGTTTATGAAGGAATTTTACCGCCTGACTTATAAGCAGGATGGGGCGTACCGGTACCATGCTGCCTCGGTGATTGTGTATCTTTTAAACCAGCTGATTGCCTATTCCCAAAAGCAAGAAACCACGGTTTCCAAAGACATTCAAGACGCAGCGGACTACATTGCGGCCAACATTACCGAAAACGTGCAGCTCAATACCTTGTCTCAAATTTCGGGGCTGTCTTTGTCCCGGTTTAAGCAGAAATTTTGCCAGCAGCTGGGGGTGACCCCCAGGGAGTACATCAACTACTTAAAAATTGAAACGGCTAAGGGGATGCTCGTAGAGGGTAAAAATGTTATTGAAACGGCCATGGCGCTGGGGTTTTCCACGTCTAACTATTTTTCGGATGTGTTCAAACGGTTCACAACCCTTTCACCAACTGACTTTAAACGGTGCAATGCCAAGCAAAGCCATGATATTTTAAGGTGAAATGGCCCATACTGTACATACAGTCGTTTAACTTTAATTCAGAGCATTTATTTGGGGGAAATGTAGATGCTTCACCTACGTTTTCCTCAAATAAATGCTTCATTTTAAGTTAAATGACTATAAATATGTGCAACGGGGTGTAGCGGATGAACGTTTTGTACAGGTCGGCCCTTTACTTTTTTGTGCTACTGTTTTTCACCAGAATACTGGGGAAAAAGCAAATGAACCAAATCACATACTTTGATTATATTACAGGCATTACGCTGGGTTCTATCGCTTCAGAAGTGGCGTTGAACACACAATTGAAAGTGACCGATGGGCTGGTGGCCATTGCCGTGTGGGCGGGGCTTGCTTATTTGATTGCCTTTGTCTCTTTGAAGTCTTACAAAGCCCGCAATGTATTGGACGGCCAACCTTCTATTATCATTAAAAAAGGAAAGCTGCAACAGGAGACCATTCAAAAAACCCACCTGAACATGGATGACGTGACCATGCTTTTGCGGGAAAAGGATGTTTTTAACATAACGGATGTGGAATATGCCATTTTAGAACCTCACGGGAAGTTGAGCGTGCTGAAAAAGCCGGGGAAGGAGGGTGTGACCAAAGATGATATGCAGGTGCCACCTTCGCCCCGGCAGTTTTTGCCCACGGATATTATCATTGATGGGAAACTGATTGGCCAAAACATGCAGGAGTTGGGCCTTGGCAAGGATTGGCTGGAAAAGGAGCTGGCCAAGGTTGGGTTAAATGCAGACCATATTAAAAAGATTTTTTACATGGCGGTGCTGGAGGATGGAACGGCATATATCAACTTGAAAACGAAAGGAACCGGGTGAGGGTTCCTTTTTTGATGTTTATGTATATTTTGTAACCGCCGGCTCAACAATGCCGTTGCGCTTTCTAAACAATTTGGGTGTACACCCCACGGTTTTCTTAAAAACCTTGGTAAAGTAGCTTTGGTCTTCAAAGCCAGAATGAAAAGCCACTTCCACCAGGCTTAGCTTGGTGTTCAGTAAAAAATGTTGGCTGCGCTTTACCCGCACGTGGTTTAAATAGTCTGTAAAGGTGGCTCCCATTTCCTGTTTAAACAGTGTGGAAAAGTAGGATTGATTAATGTGCAGGTGTTCTGAAATTTGTTTAAGCGACAGTTTATTGGTGTAGTTTTCATGGATGTAAACCACCGCCTGGCTAATGACGGCAGAGTGACCCTCGTAGAGCTTGCTGCCTTGCATTTGGGCGTAACCATCCAACAGCTTGGTGACCAGTGCGGCCAAGTCTGTAAAGTTATCCACCTCATTTAAAGCGCTGACCGTGTCGGCGTGCAAATCAAAAAAGTCGTGGAAGGTGTTGTCGCTTTCCATAGTCTCCCGGGACAAAATGGCGCACAGCTCAAATATTTTTGTGCGCACGAAAGGCAAGTTCCCGGATTCTATAATGGAAATCTCATTTAAAAGCACTTGCAGCAATGCTTTTGCCTCTAGGGCATCCCCGGTCTTTATTTTTTTAATGAGTTCCGTTTCAACCTGGTAGGGGTATTGAATGGGCTTTCTTTGGCGTTTGTATCGTTGTAGGCTTTCGCCAATGTCGGACTGTTCCTTAAACCGATGTTTCATGTGCCTGTAATCTGCTGGGGTGGACAGGCTGGAGAGCACGGAGGCCTCCAAAAGATTGGCCAGCGCAGACACTTCCTTGGGCTCGAAACACTTCATCTGGCGCAAAAACAATGTGACGGCGCTGTATAGCTGGGGGGTCATGGCATTTAGCTTGCAAATGTTCTCAATAACGGAAGGCCGGATGCTGCCCATGGCCACAGGCCCGGCCATAAAGCAGCCCAACGTCTTCCCCCCTATTATGACAGACACCACAATTTTCACAAAACCCGCTCGGCACACAAACACATAAGGTTCTCCCAGCTGAGATGCCAGCTGTGCAGAGGAGGTAAGGTTGCCCAAGCAAAGGCTGCCGGGGGTGTGGTAAATGGGAAAGTGGCTACATATTTTCTGCTGGGGCAAGCATTCCCACTGGATGTGCATGGCTTCGTCGAAAAAAGTGATGGGAACACCAGTGAGCATGGCAAAAGAAGCAAGGGATTCCTTCATTTTTTCCGGCAAAGCACTGGGGAAGTCTGGCTGTTTTGGTAAAATGTTTTGATGCATGTAAAACCCCTCCATGCACAAATAAAGTTAAACAATTTTAACATATACCCAGGTTTTAATCAATACCAGGTGCAGGGTGAAGCCAATAATTTTTATAAATAACCTAAAAAGATTCCTATTTTTAATGTGAAAATTGTTGTATTCTTAAAACAAAAAGCGTTGCGAGGTGTAGGTCCAATGGGTAAGGAATTGATTATTAAAACATTGCGGCATGAAAAAGTGGACCAGGTGCCCTGGGTGCCTTTTGCCGGCGTTCATGCGGGCAAGTTAAAAGATTATAACGCCAAAGAAGTGCTTACAGACGGCGACAAGCTTTTCGAGTCTTTGTTGGCTGTTAAAGAAACCTATCAGCCCGATGGTATGCCCATTATGTTTGATTTGCAGGTGGAAGCGGAAATTCTGGGCTGCGACCTTTTGTGGGCGGAAGATACGCCGCCTTCCGTGCGCTCCCATCCTTTTAAGGATACCAATGACATGCCTTGCAAGTGCCTCATTCCCACACCGGAATCTGGCCGGCTACCCATGATTTTAGACGTGATGCGCCGTGTGAAGGCTGCCATTGGTGAAGAAGTGGCGCTGTACGGGCTTATCTGCGGGCCTTTTACACTGGCGTCCCATTTGCGGGGCACAGACATTTTCATGGACATGGTGCGGGACGAGGAATATGTTAAAAATCTGGTGGAATTTTGCACAGAAGTAAGCTGTGCCATGTCTGCCATGTACATAGAGGCTGGGATGGACGTCATCGCTGTGGTGGACCCACTCATCAGCCAAATTTCGCCGAAACACATTCAAAGCATTTGCGGGGATTCTTTCAAAGCCTTGTATGACTTTATTAGAAGCAAAGGGGCGTTTTCTTCCTTCTTTGTATGCGGCAATGCCACAGGCCAGCTGGATACCATGTGCCAAACCGGGCCGGATTCCCTGTCTGTGGATGAAAACGTGAACTTAAACAAAGCCATGGAAATTGCAAGCAAGTACAACATTGCCGTAGGGGGCAACATTCCTCCAGCCACCACCATGCTTTATGGGGATGAAGAAGAAAACATTGAAGGGGTACAAGCCATTTTAGATAGCGTGGACCATTTCAACTTAATCATCAGCCCAGGCTGCGACTTGCCTTACGACGTGCCGGTGGAAAATGTGCTGGCTACGGTTAAAACCATCAAAGGAATCGCATAAGGTAAACAAAGTGGCATAAAACATGGTGTTTACATATGCGTTCTAATACATTACCAGGGAGGTTTCTATGAGCAAAGAAGTAATTCTTAAAGCAGCTTTCGACGCTATCATTGAAGGGAACAAAGAAGCGGCAGAAAAAGTATTGGCAGATGCAAAGGCAGAAAACTTAGATTTAATGGAACTGTTGGCGCAAGGGTTCAGCGCCGGTATGCGTGAACTGGGCGACTTATTCGGCCGTGGCGAAGTGTTCTTGCCAGAGTTGATTTTTGCTGCCGACATTATGAAGGCCATGCAAACAGACATTGAATCTGGCATGGACCAAGCAGACGTGGTGAAAAAAGGCGTTATCGTTATTGGTACTGTGGCTGGCGACGTACATGACATTGGCAAAGGCATCGTTTGCTCTTTAATTAAAACCAACGGCTTTGAAGTGCATGACATTGGTCGTGAACAACCTGCCCGGGCTTTCATTGACAAAGCCGAAGAAGTGAAGGCGGACTACATTGGCAGCAGCGCACTGCTCACCACCACCATGACCGAACAAAAGAAACTGGAAGATTTGCTGCGCAAAGAGGGCTTGAGAGACAAATACAAAACACTGGTTGGCGGCGCACCTGTAACCAAACGCTGGGCCGAAAAAATCCAGGCAGATGCTTACTGCGAAGATGCAGCCGACGCTGTGAAATTCTTGTTGGAATGGTCTGCCAATAAATAATTTGTTTTTGGTTAAGTAGTGCTATTATTATAAAAAGGAATGAGCGTATGGAAAAATACTTTACCCGTATGGGCGATGGTTCCGGCGTTTACATGACCGCAGAGGAAATTCGTGCAGACATTGTTGCCGGTATGGAAGATGCGGTTAACCGTGGCAAAGTTGCGCCGTTAACCCAAGAGGAAATGGACAGAATCTTTGAAATTACCACCATGGACGGCAACATCGTAGGCGTGAAGCGTGGCATGGAAATCGTTACTACCAGCGACTCTGGCGCAGACAAAATCGGTGCCAAGTGCGTCATAGACGTGGAACGTTCCGCACAAGCCGTTTTGCATGAACGTGTGCTGGGCTGCGACTCTGTAGACATCGGTTTCAGAGATTACAACTACAAAACTGTTAAAGGCATTGTGGACCACGAAGTGAACGTGATTCGTGCAGCCAACGCCAAAGTGGCGATGCCTATCTTTTACGGCGCTATGCCAAACCTGGGCTTCTACACCAAACCCGATGGCCCTGTTGACAACTGGGCAGTGCTTTTGCCGGCCGGCAAAGTGGCCGAGGCTTGGGCCGCACAAGAAGAAGCCATTGAACACTCTGTGCGTGACATTGTGTACGTGGCAGAACAAGTGTATTTGGCCGGTGCAGATGCCATCAACCTGGACACCTCCGGCGCAGCCGGTGACGCAGACTTCTTGGCCGCTTTGAAAGCCACAGAAATCATCACCGAAAGATTCCCCGGCCTGGCTGTGGAAATGGGTATGGCTGGTGAGTTCGTGCTGGGTATGCACGGCAAACTGTCTTATGATGGGGTGCGACTGGCTGGTTTGTACCCCCACAAGCAAGTGGCGCTGGCAGAAAAAGCAGGGGCTTCCATCTTCGGCGCAGTGGTCAACACCAACTGCAACATGACCTTCCCTTGGAACATGGGCCGTGTGTGTACCTTCATTAAAGCTTGTACGGAAGTTGCCAACATTCCGGTTCATGCCAACGTGGGCATGGGCGTTTGTGGTACCCCCATGTGCGAAATTCTGCCCCAAGATTCTGTGTCTCGGGCGGGCAAGTGCTTAGTTGAAATTTGTAAAGTAGACGGGTTCTAGCTGGGCGTTGGTGATCCTTTTGCAGTGGAAGGCGCAGAATGTTTGGCTTGCGGCATGGGCGGTATTCGTACAGCCGGAGACATGGTGTTGCGGATGCAGCTGGCTAAGAAGATGAAAATTAACGAAGCCAAAAAATATGTGGCCGAAAAGCTGGGCGTAACCCTGGAAGACTTGTGCGACGTAATCACCATGACCGACGTGCGTGAGAACCTGGGCCTTGGCACACAAGAACCTTTCAACGGCGCAAACATCGGCATGGAAGCAAAGTTCAGAATTGCAGAAGTGCTGGACATTAAGATTAACTGCGTTGAAGAATTTAAGAGACGTGCCGGTCTATAATTTGAATTAAAAGCATACATAAACCATGAAGCGTATGATGCCGGGCAGGTAGGTGCCAGCCCGGTGTATACGCCGATTGTGTAGTGGTGTGTAGGAGGTGCTGTATGTCGGAATGTTTCCAGCAAGAAATGCTGTGTGCCACCTATGAAATGGGCGCTAAAGATGCTAAAATTTTTTTGCTTTCAGATATTGCATTTGATACCCGCACACTGCTAAAATGTTTATATGGTTGCCCTGGCGGGGTGCACTATTGCCCTTCTTCAAAGGACATTCAAGCGGCTTTGGCGCTCCATGACATTGTGAAGCAGTATCGCTGGGGTGTTATACTATGCACGGATGATTTAAAAAAGGGGCAGGAAATTACGTTAAGCCTGGAATCTAAAGCGTTTTTGGCAGGGTATTATTTTGCTTTCGGCACAACAGAGTGCGTGAGTTGTGAACTATGCAGTGCCATAGAAGGCAAGCCTTGTGTGAACAAACGGAAACAAAGGCCGCCTTTATATGCATTGGGCATTGATGTGTATAAAACCGTGCGGGGGTTGGGTTGGGAACTGAACGTGGTGCAAAAACAAGGGGACCCAGCCAAAAACATTACAGCAGTGTTCGTAGAGTGAAAGAATAGATGCAAGGAGTTTGCAGAGGCGTTATGAAACTTATATTATTATCCGGGTTTTTAGGTGCGGGCAAAACCACTTTGCTACAAAGCATTTTAGAAGGGTACGCCCAAGAAAAAATTGGCGTTATCATTAATGAGTTTGGCGAAATGAGTATTGATTCTCAATTAGTAAATAAAAACGGTCTTTTAATGCACGAGCTTGTAAATGGCTCTATTTTTTGCGCTTGCTTAAAAGACAAGTTTATGGATAGTTTGATTCAAATGTCTAAGGAAAACATCACCACCCTGTTTGTGGAAGCTTCCGGGCTGGCAGACCCAGCCAACATGGGGCGCATTCTGGCCGCACTGGCCCCCAAACTGGCAACCCCTTTTGACTACCGGGGGGCCGTGTGCGTGGTGGATGCTGAAAATTTCTTGCCCCTTTCCCCGGTGCTTCCGGCCATGGGCCATCAGATTGCCTATAGTAACGATGTGATTGTGAATAAAGCAGATTTGGTTACAGAAGAAATCCTTTCCCAAGTGATGGATGCCATAACCGCCATAAACCCGGCCGCCCGGATTACGGTTACATCTTTTTGCCGGGTGGACGTGAAAGCTTTGGTGGAAGGGATGCGCACCCCGAATAAGGCAGCAGAGGATAGCTTGAACACACCAGAAACCCGCCCCAAAACCTTTATGCTAACGGCTAAAGAACCCTTGCCCTGCGCCCAACTAACGGCGTTTTTAGAGCAGGTGGCCCCCTCGGCCTACCGCATGAAAGGTTTTGCCCAAACAGACGAAGGCAACAAAGCAATCAGTGTGGTAGGCACCCGGGTGATGTTAACCCAATGGGAAGAACCTGTGGCACAGACCCAGATTGTGGTTATTTCGGCAGTGGGCATTAAAATGCTAAGCGTGTTGACTGCCGGTATTGAACAGTATTTGAAAGGACGGCTGATGCTGTAATGGCAGGAGAAGTTTTAGCAATTGAAACACGGGCAATTGAAGAAACGGCTCAAAAATATTTCATTAAAATGTGCGGCTTTGACATCACCAAAGACCGGCACCGCAAAATGATGGACGAAGCCATGACCCTTCACGCCACGTTGGCCCCTGGGCTAAACATTCAGGCGCTGGTTGTGCCCTTAGACATTACAGACCTGGAAGGCCCGGTGATGACCTTAAACGGTGTACCGGTTTTGTGCCAGGCTTTTGACCAACTGGATGCAGAAGATTTGGTACGGGCGTATGGTTACATTGTAACCACCGGGCCAGTTCCCGTGGATGAAGATGACGACTCCATGCTAGGAATGCTCTATGCCGACGGCTGGGGCACTTGTTACGCAGAAGCCGCCAACGATATGGTGAAGGCCCATGTGGTGAGCCTGGCAGAACAGGAAGGGTTGTACGCCTCTCCTGCCTTTGGCCCAGGGTACTACGGAATGCCTATGGAGGAAATGCACAACATCTTTAAACTGCTAGACGGGGACAAAGTGGGGGTGGGGGTGACCCAAAGCGGGCTCATGCTGCCGCCGAAATCCTGCGCTGGCTTTTTCATATTAACCACAGACCCTGAAAAACTGCCTCAAAATGCTTGCCACGACTGTGTGGGCAACAAGAAGGGCTGCATGTATTGCAATGTAAGAACACAACGGCCTATTTGTACATAAGAAACCAACCAAAAGGGGTGTAAACCGAATGGATGTAGCCTTAACCACCACACAAAAGCAGCGGCTTGTGGAGCTGAACGCACCGCCAGAAGCTGTTTCTTGCTTATTTGAAACCAATGCCCAGCGGGACGACTATTACAAATCTTTAGAGCCCAAGCTGGCCAAAGCCAACCGGGAAAAGTTGAAAATGCTTACAGAGCAGAGCCATCTGCCTGCCTTGTGCCGCATTGAAAAGCAAATGTGCAACTGGCTCACCGAAGAACTGGGCTATACCCAGGTGGTTTCGCCCATCATCATTTCTGAGGCCATGTTGACCAAAATGACCATCACCCCAGAGCACCCTTTGGCAGAGCAAGTGTTTTGGCTGGAGGGCAAAAAATGTTTGCGGCCTATGCTGGCCCCAAACTTGTACGAGCTGATGGGCACCATGCAGCGGGTGTTAAAGCAGCCGGTGAAAATTTTTGAATGCGGCCCTTGCTTTCGCAAAGAAAGCCAGGGTGCCCAGCATTTGAACGAATTTACCATGCTGAATTTGGTGGAATTGGCCACAGTGGCAGAAGGGGAGCAGATGGACAGGCTGAAAGCTCTGGCTGTTGCCGCTATGGAGGCCATTGGGTTAACGGAATATGAGCTGGAAATCACCTCGTCGGAAGTGTACGGGGAAACGCTGGACATTGTGGTGCGTGGCGTGGAAGTGGCTTCCGGGGCATACGGCCCACACCCCTTGGACGACAAGTGGGGCATTTTAGACACCTGGGTGGGCATCGGCTTTGGTGTGGAACGGCTGGCCATGGTCATGGGCAATTATCAAAACATTAAGCGGGTGGGCAGAAGCAGCATGTACCTGGATGGTGCCAGGCTGAATATTTAACCTCTGGAGGGATTGCGCTGTGACCAGATTAAAAGAAGACTGGATTAAAGACATGGAACAGGATATTTTAAAACAACAGCAAGACCTGGTGGAGAAAACGGGCTTAAACTATGCCGCTTTGGCAGCTGCGGCTTGCCGGATGAGCCCTGCGCAAATGGCAGAAGCCGCCAAAAACATAACGGTAGCGGCGGTGCACGTAACGGCGGGGCTGGGGGTTATTGGCCACTTTGCCCAGTCGGTGGCGGCCATTGTGCGCAGCATGGGTTTTAATGTTTTTGTAACGGAAGCGGCGGATGTGAACGGCATTGCGGAAGCCTGTGAAAAAGGGGCCAGTGTGTTGTTTATGGCAGACGATGACCGTTTCATTGCGTTGAACAGAACAAACGGGCTGGTTTCTGACAACAACCTGGCCACAGTGAAAGGCTTCGTAACAGCGCTGGATGCCATGGCTGGCGGGTTAAGCGGAAAACAGGTGCTGGTGTTGGGTTGCGGCCTTCTGGGTAACATTGCCATGCCTTTGCTGAAACGGATGGGTGCCGAGCCGGTGGCTTTTGACACAAACTCCATGGCCTTAGAAGCAGTGGCGCAACAAGGCTTCAAAGTGTTAGATACCATGGAAGACATTAAAGCGTTTACAACCATTTTGGACGTGACCAACACAGGGGAATGGCTGTCCAGCGAGCTGTTAAATGAAAATGTAAAAATTGCTGCCCCAGGGGTGCCCTTGTCCTTGACACAGGAGGCCTTGAAGCAGTATAATGAAAATATCATCCATGATTTGCTACCCATTGGGGTGGCGGCCATGTTAGGGCAAGTGGTGAAGGGTTAGCCCCAACCTAGCTTGGCTTGGGCTTGGAAGAAGTGTTTTCATGGGGGGTGGATCGTATGGATCGCATAGACTCTAAATTTATGCAGCCGAGTGAAACTCTCGGACTCCCCGTTCTTAGAACCTGTATTCAAAAATGGGTACCAGCTTATTGAATACAGGTTCGTTGCATATCCCACACACTTTATCCAGGCTTTGGCGCAAGGATAAGCTTTGGTCTGGGTCGGAATGGAGGCTTCCTATGTCCGTACAGAACCTGATTGCCGATGCTGTTTCCGGCAAAACGCTTACCAGGCAAGACATTATCCAGCTTTTGTCCATACACGACGATGAAAAAGATTTGGCGTTGCTCTTTAACGCCGCCCAAACAGTGCGCAACAAGCACTTCCAGAACAACATTTTTATCTATGGCTTTGTCTATTTTTCTACATACTGCCACAACAATTGCTGTTTCTGCAATTTCCGGCGCTCCCATGACAATAACCGTTACCGCAAAACCACCGAAGAAATTGTAGACATTACCCGCAGGCTATATGATTCGGGTATTCATTTGGTGGACTTAACCATGGGGGAAGACACTTATTACCATCAAGAAGGGCTTCCTGGTCTGCTTTCCGCTATAGACACCATCAAGCGGGATATGGACGGCCTGCCTGTCATGATTTCTCCCGGTTTGGTGGACAACCCTACCTTGGACGCTTTTGCCGCCCACGGCACAGATTGGTACGCCGTTTATCAAGAAACCCACAATGAAGCACTTTTCAACACATTACGCATCGGGCAAGACTTTAACAAGCGGATGGAAGCCAAAGCTTACGCCCGTTCTATTGGTATGCTCATCGAAGAAGGCCTGCTGGTTGGGGTAGGGGAGAGCCTGGAAGACATTGCAGACTCACTGCTGACCATGCAAGCCATTGGCGCAAAGCAAATGCGGGTGATGAGCTTTATTCCACACCCCGGCACACCCATGGAAAATATAAAAACCCCTCAACGGATATTGGAACTGAAAGTGATTGCCCTGATGCGGCTGTTAAACCCCACAGTTTTAACCCCTGCCTCTTTAGACGTGGATGGCATGGAGGGGCTTTCTGTTCGTGTAAACGCTGGGGCAAATGTCATTACCTCTATCATCCCGCCAAGGCTGGGCCTTTCTGGGGTGGCACAAACCGGGGATGCTCTGGCAGAAGAAGGCCGCACCGTGGAGGAAGCCACAGAAATTTTACATCAGTTGGGTTTACAGCCCGCCACAAGAGAAGCTTATAAAACCTTTATTGAACCGTTAAAGGAGAAGCCATGCCTACAAACGTTGTAATTATCGGTGGAAAGCTGCAAGGGGTGGAGGCGTTGTACCTGGCGAAAAAAGCCGGTTGTACCACCACCCTTGTGGATAAAAATAAAGCACCTCTTGGCCTTGGCATTTGTGATGCTTTTTTGCAGGCCAACGTGTACGACCAGTCGATGGAATTGCTGGACTTACTGAAAAAGGCAGATTTCATTCTGCCCACTTTAGAGGATGACGGGGCGCTGGATATTTTGCGTGGGTGGAAAGAAGCCCACCATTTGCCCATGGGTTTTGACTTTGATGCCTACCGCATTTCTTCTTCTAAAATAGAATCCAATGCCCTTATGGAAAAGTGCGGCATCACCATGCCCATTCCTTTTCCTGTGGCCAGGCCGCCCTACATTGCCAAGCCTTCTGTGGGCAGCGGCAGCCAGGGGGTTTTATACCTGGCCGATGAAGCTGCCTGGGAAGATTTTAAAGCCAACACCCCAGATTGGCACAACTGGGTGGTGCAGGCTTTTTTGCCCGGGCCACAATATTCCATTGAAATTATTGGAACCCCCGGCAACTACCGCACCTTTGCGGTGACGGAACTGTATATGGACAAGTATTACGACTGCAAACGGGTGACGGCGCCTTTTATAGGTGACCCGGCTTTGGTGAAAGACTTTGAGGACATTGCAGTTCGGCTGGCGGAAGCGGTTGCCCTCCACGGCATTATGGACGTGGAAGTGATTGAAAACGCAGGCAGGCTGTACGTGCTGGAAATAGACGCCAGAATGCCCAGCCAAACCCCAACCGCCGTGTATTTTGCTTCCGGGGTGAACTTGCTGGCAGAATTGATGGCTACGTTTGGGGTGTTTCCCGAACAACGGTCTGCGCCGGAAGATTTTACACCCATGCATGTGGCTTACGAACATTTGCGGGTGGAGGATGACCGGTTGCTGGCCTTGGGCGAACATGTGATGGGCCAGTGCGGGCCGCTGGTTTTGCGCCCCGGTTTTTGCGGCTGCCATGAAGCGCTGACAGACCAAGATTCTGAAAACCCTTGCTTAAATTCCCCGTGGCAAGGGACGTACATCACCCTTGCGCCCACTTGGGAGGCATTGGAAGCCAAGCGGGAAGATGTGCGCCAAGCCATTAGCCAATTACAAAGGAGAGGGCTTGTTTACGACGATGCAAGCCCGTATGAAGACTGATGAGTACCCCTAAAAAACGTTATTACCGCAAACATGTAGGGCTCTTTGAGCTGATAGATAAAATCAAGCTGTGGCCGGCCAGAAGCGGGCGGCTACACGGCATTAAAACCGTAGTTTCCCGGGGTGCGTTTGCTGAAATCACCACCCATTGCGGGGAAACTTTTCGTGTGTACAACTCTAAAAATTCCAGGGCCAACCGTTGGCTTAGAAACAAATGGGCCAAGGAACCGTGCCGGGCTTGCAAAGTGCCCCAGTGGAAGCTGGAGAAATACGCATCCACCTTTTTCTCCCAGCATTATGGTTCCGATTTGATTGGCGGCAGAAAGCCTGAAAGCCATGAATAAAATGCGTCATGAGCGCTTCTTGGTAAAGGAGGGCTTGTATGGACATGGACAAGTTGCTTGAACTGGCTAGAGAATCCATTGTAACGGCCAACGAGGAACAAGCGTTAAGCGCCATAGAATCGGCCGCCCACATGCACATGGATTTGCTGGAGCTTTTACGGGCTGGTTTTGGCGCAGGCAACTGGGAATTGGCAGAGCTTTTTGAAAGCGGGCGCTTGTCTTTGCCGGAACTTTTATACTGCACAGAGGTGATGAACCAGGCCACCTCAAAAATTAATGCCATGGCCGGGCAGGCCAACGAAAACAAACAAGGGCGCATCCTTATTGCCACAGTGGAAGGGGATGCCCACGATATTGGCAAAGGCATTTTGGTGGCCACCTTGCAAGCATACGGCTTTGATGTGATTGATTTGGGCCGGGATGTGCCAGTGTGGCACATCATTGAACAGGCAGAGCGCCATGATGTTTCCATCATTGGCACCAGTGCCCTTTTAACCACCACCCTGCCGGAACAGAAAAAACTAGAAGAAACGCTACGCAAACAGAATTTACGCCATAAATACAAAACCATGGTGGGGGGAGCGCCCTGTACCGCCCGCTGGGCTAAAAAAATAGGGGCAGATGCCTACGCAGAAGATGCGGTGATTGCCGTTAAAAGGGCGCTGGCGTTAATCAAAAAGTAGCCATGTAAACACAATGTAAAGGTTATAGAGAAAAGCCATTGCAACCCATGATGAAATATGTTACAATCTTGTTGCAATTGATTGTTTATGCAATTTACACAAAACAAAGAAGGGAACGTGATTGTAAAATGAAGAAGCTTATACCTATTCTGCTGTCTGTAAGCATGGTTTTTGGCCTTGCTGCTTGTAGCGGCGGCGCTAAACCCGCACCAGAAGCAACCCCTGCGGCTGAAGCAGCCGAAGAAAATGCAGGTGAAGCGGCTGAAGGGGAAGAGGCTGCACCAAGACCGGAAACAGGCCTTAGAATTGGCATGATTACCGACGTAGGCGGCGTGAATGACCAATCCTTTAACCAAAGTGCTTGGGAAGGCATGTTAATGGCCAAAGAGGAACTTGGCGTTGAAGTAAGCTACACCGAGTCTAAAACAGACGCAGACTACGCCCCCAACATTGAAACCATGATTGACGCAGGCAACGATTTGATTTTGGGCGTTGGCTTTAAAATGGGCGATGCCATTAAAGAAGCAGCTGCCAACTACCCAGACCAACAATTTGCCATCATCGACTATACGTATGACCCAGCACTTCCAAACGTAACCGGTATTTTGTTTAAAGCCAACGAAGCATCCTTCTTAGTGGGCCTTATTGCCGCTAAGATGTCTGAAACAGGCAACGTAGGCTTTGTGAATGGTATGGATTCACCCACCATGAACGAATTTGGCTACGGCTACTATGCAGGCGTTTTAACCGCTAACCCAGACGCTAAAGTGTTTGGTCAATATGCCGATAGCTTCACAGACCCAGCTAAAGGCAAAGCCATTGCAAACCAAATGTATGCAGACGGCTGTGACATTGTGTATGCTGCTGCTGGCGACACAGGCAACGGCGTTATTGAAGCTGCCAAAGAAAAAGGCAAATGGGCCATTGGTGTAGACCGTGACCAAAACTACCTGGCACCAGACAACGTGATGTCTTCCGCGATGAAACGGGTAGATATGGCTGTGTATGACATGGCTAAAAAACTGGTGGACGGCAACTTAACAGGCGGCGAAACCGTGGTATACGGCCTTGAAAGCCAAGGCGTAGACATTGCGCCTACTTCCGCCCAACACGTTTCCCAAGAAGTGTTAGACTATGTGAACGAAATGAAAGCCAAAATTATTGCCGGAGAAATTAAGGTGCCGATAAACGCAGATGAGTTTGCAGCCCAATTCGCCGGTGCAGCGTTTATGCAATAAGCATAAACAACGTATAGCATAATTATGTACACAGTGGGCATGTGCAAGCGGATGAAGCTTGCATATGCCCTATTCAATAGAAAGTTTATTTAGTTTTTCAATATTTAGTAAGGAGGGGTGTTCTTGGGCGTCACACACACCGCCGAAGCGGTACGTATGGAAGGTATTTGCAAGGTTTTTGGCAATTTTGTGGCCAATGACCATATAGATTTAATTGTAAAAAAAGGTGAAATTCATGCCATTTTGGGCGAAAACGGTGCAGGGAAGTCCACATTAATGAACATTCTCTACGGCCTGTACCAACCCACAAACGGCAGCATTACCATCAATGGGCAAACGGTGGTGATTGATTCCCCCAATAAAGCCATAGAGCTGGGCATCGGCATGGTGCACCAGCATTTTATGCTGATTCAACCTTTTACCGTTACAGAAAACATTGTGCTGGGTACAGAGCCTTTAAAATCTTTGCGACGGGTGGATTATAAAACCGCCCGGCAAAAAGTGCTGGACATCTCTCAAAAATATGGCCTGCAAGTGGACCCGGATGCCAAAATTGCGGACATTTCCGTGGGTATGCAGCAGCGCACAGAAATATTAAAGGTGCTGTACCGTGGGGCAGACGTGCTTATATTGGACGAGCCTACCGCATCCCTGACGCCCCAGGAAATTCAGGAACTGATTGTGATTATGAACAATTTGTCCCGGGAAGGCAAAACCATCATCATCATTACCCATAAGCTGAAGGAAATTAAGGCCTCTGCCGAAAACTGCACCATCATCCGCCAAGGCAAGCACATAGACACCGTGAAGGTGGCGGAAACTTCAGAGGAAAGCCTGGCCTCTATGATGGTGGGGCGGCCGGTGGTGTTTAAAGTAGAAAAAGAACCCATCATTCCCCAGGAAACAGTGCTGGACATTAAAGACCTGGTGGTGAAAGATTACCGGCAGGTGGATGTGGTGAACGGCCTGAACCTGGCTGTGCGCCGGGGTGAGATTGTGGGCATTGCCGGGGTGGATGGCAACGGGCAGACCGAGCTGGTGGAAGCCATTACGGGTTTGCGCAAGCCGAAAAAAGGCACCATCACCATTAACGGCCAGGATATTTTTGCCCGCACCCCCAAAGAAATTTTCGACGCAGGGGTTTCCAGCATACCCGCAGACCGGCAGAAGCACGGCTTGGTGCTGGATTTTTCCGTGGCTGAAAACCTTATTTTGCAAAACCACAACAAACCGCCTTTTGCACAGAAAGGCCTTTTAAAGTATAAAACCATTTATAACCATGGGGAAAAGCTCATGGAGGCTTTTGATGTGCGCCCCAGAGAAGCCTTGGGCAAACCGGCGGGTACTTTGTCTGGCGGCAACCAGCAAAAAGCCATCATTGCCCGAGAAATGGTGAACGATAAAGATTTGCTCATCTGCGTGAACCCCACCCGTGGGTTGGACGTGGGTGCCATAGAATACGTACACAAAACCATTGTAGATGCCAGAAACAAAAACAAAGCCATCTTGCTGGTATCCTTCGAGCTGGAGGAAATTATGAGCCTGTCGGACCGCATAGAGGTTATTTTCCAGGGCAAAATTACAGGCTCTGTGGATGCAGCTGCAACCAATGAAAATGAGCTAGGGCTAATGATGGCCGGCTATTCGGGAGGTGAGACACATGAGTCCTAACACAAAGAAACTTAATTTGTCCAGCCCGGGGGTCAGGCAAGTGTTGTTTACGCTGGTCTCCATTTTTGTGGGGCTTCTTGTGGGCGCCATTATTTTAACCTGTACGGGCTTTAACCCATTTTCTGCGTACAATACGCTGCTTAAAGGGGTGTTTGGCCAGCCCAAATACATTGCCTGGACGGTGATTTACGCCACCCCGGTTATTTTTACAGGCTTGTCTGTCACCTTTGCCTTTCGCACCGGCTTGTTTAACATCGGCGCAGAAGGGCAATACATCGTAGGCTCTTTGGCTGCCGTTTTGGTAGGGGCTTTTGTGGAAGCACCCTTTGTGCTTCACGGGCTGTTGTGTTTGATTGCCGGAGCACTTGCCGGTGCATGTTGGGCCGGCATTGCAGGCATACTAAAGGCGAAAAAGGGTATTAGTGAAGTCATCACAAGCATCATGCTTAACTGGACGGCGCTGTATTTTTCTAATTATGTTCTTATGAACACCCCCTTACGGCGGCCAAACTCAGAAGCCAGTGTACCCATTTTGCCCACGGCTAAAATCAACATTGAATCGTTAAAGCATGTGTTCGGCCCGGCAACCCGGGTGAACATGGGCATTGTTATTGCTGTGGCATCGGTGATTATCATTTACATCATCATTAACAAAACCACCTTGGGCTACCGTTTGCGGGCGGTGGGCTTTAACCAAAGCGCTGCGGTGTACGGGGGCATTAACGTCACCCGTTCCATTGTGGCTTCCATGGCCATTGCCGGGCTGTTGGCTGGTTTGGCCGGTGCCGTACAGGTAACCGGGGTGCAACACGCCATCAACTTGCTGGCCGGGCAGGAAGGTTATGGCTTTAACGGCCTATCTGTCTCTATGATTGGCGGCAACCATCCCTTTGGGGTGTTTCTGGCGGGGCTGTTTTTTGGGGCGCTGCAATACGGCGGCTCCAAGCTGAACACCGTTGGTGTGCCTTCGGAACTGATTAGCATTATCATTGGCTGCATCATGTATGTGATTGCAATTCCCAATGCCATTAATCAATTGATGAAATTCTTTAAAGCAAAGAAAAAGGGGGAACCATCATGAATACCCTTATTTCCGATGTGGGCATTGTGTTAAACACCACCTTGATGTACGCCACACCCTTAACCTTTGCAGCCATGGGTTCTATTTTTTCAGAACGCAGCGGCGTGGTAAACATTGGTATTGAAGGCCTTATGGTGGTGGGGGCTTTTGTGGGGGCTACCGTCACTTTGTTTACCCATAACCCGTGGCTTGGCATTTTGGCAGCGGGGCTGGCGGCTTGTGTGGTCAGCTACCTTCATGCGGTGGCCTGCGTATACTTCCAAGCAGACCAGACCATTTCCGGTATTGCCATTAACTTTTTGGCGCCGGGCATTTCCTTATATGTGTGCAAAACCATCTTTGAAGGATCTACCATGACACCGGCCATTCCCCTGGAGGAAAAAATGCCACGGTATTTAAACGGCATATTCCCCATGGGCAGCTTTTTAGACAACGTGCTGAACAGCTATGCCACCGTGTATTTGGCGTTTATTGTGGTTGCCATCACCTGGTTTGTGCTGTTTAAAATGCGCTTTGGCCTTCGGCTGCGGGCGGTGGGCGAAAACCCAAAAGGTGCCCATACGCTGGGGGTGGATGTGTTTTCAGTTAAAACCGCTTGCGTGCTTATGTCCGGGTTTTTAGCCGGCATTGGCGGGGCATCCATCACGTTAGCCACCGTATCTGCGTACCGGCCCAGCGTAATCGCCGGGCAAGGGTACATTGCCATTGCTGCCGCTATTTTTGGTAAATTTAAACCCAAGACCACCTTTTTGGCGTGTCTGCTCTTTGGGGTGTGCAACGGCTTGGTGGCCTATTTGGGTAACCCACGGGTGGGCATTAAAGTGCCGGAACAGCTTTTGTCCATGCTGCCCTATGTGATTACCCTGGTCATTTTGTTCTTTGTGGGCCGTTCTGCTGCCCCGGCCGCCAGCGGCAAACCTTATTATAAATCTAACTGAGGCTTTATATGATTAAAGAAAACCAGTCTCTGCTGAATAAAATGAATATGCTAACAGACGTGGCCATTTTGTTTATGGCCATGCCTGTGGCATATTTTATCCGTTTTTATATGCTGGACGGTGACCCCGGCCAGTTTTCGCTTATCTGGTATATGGCGTTCACTTTCGCGCTGGTGCCTTTGCAGTTTGTGGCATACAGCCTGTTTGGGCTTTACGGTTCTTTCCGTGTATCCGCCCTATCTCGGGAGGCATCCTACATTATTGGGGCCAATTTCGTTTTAATGACCATGGCCTTGTCTGCATCTTTTGTGGTGCGTTTGGTGAACATCTCCAGGTGGCTGGTGGTCTTTTTTTTCGCTAGCAATGTGGCTTTATCTCTAGGCAAGCGCATGATATTGCGTATGACCTTATCCAGCATTCGCCAGCGGGGGTATAACTTAAAGTCTGTGATCATTGTGGGCAGCGGGGAAGTGGCGGGGAAATATTTACAGGCCATTAACCAGCGGAAGATGTTTGGCTTTCGCTATTGCGGTTACGTGGCAGACAATGAGGGCTTCCAGGGAAAACGGTTGGGGAATTACAGCCAGCTTTACCAGATATTGTCTACCGAAAAGCCGGATGAAGTGGTGTGCGCCATGGATGTTTCAGATGCGGGGCATTTACAGTCTGTCATTAACGACTGTGAACGCACCGGCACGAAAGTGTCCATCATCCCTTTTTGCTACCAGTACATGCCTGCCCGCCCGTACATTGACCAAATTGACGGCATTCCCTTAATCAACGTGCGCAAAATTCCGTTGGATAATTTAGGAAACGCCTTTTTAAAACGCACCATGGACATTGCCGGGGCACTGATAGGCATTTTACTAACCAGCCCTGTGTTGGTGCTGACGGCCCTGCTCATTCCCATAACCTCCCCGGGGCCCATTATTTTTAAACAGGAACGCATTGGGCTGAACAAAGCGCCCTTTATTATGTATAAATTCCGCTCTATGGTGGTGAACGGCCGTGAAAAAAACGGCTGGAGCACCCCGTCTGATACCCGAAAAACCCCCTTTGGGGCGTTTATTCGCAAATTTTCCATAGACGAGCTGCCCCAGCTTTTTAATGTGCTAAAGGGGGACATGAGCTTGGTAGGCCCCCGGCCAGAAGTGCCCCATTTTGTGGAGAGTTTTAAAAATAACATTCCTTTGTATATGGTAAAGCACCAAGTAAAGCCCGGCATGACAGGGCTGGCCCAGATTAAAGGCTATCGGGGAGACACCTCCATTGAAAAGCGCATTGCTTATGACATTCAATACATTGAGGAATGGAACATCTTTTTAGACCTATATATTTTGCTGGTTACCGTATTTAAAGCATTTAAAAACGAAGAAAAATTGCAGTGAAGGGGTGTTGTGGTTGAAACCGACCGCCAAGCAACAAGTAGTAACAGAGCAAACAGGCTGGAACATTTTATTTTTGCCGGTGTTGATAACGGCGGCGTTGGTACCGTTAATCGTCCGGCAGGTGCGTGTGAACTTATCTGAACCGGCTGCGCTGGCTTTTGGTTTTTTAACCAATGTGGATTTCTTTTCCCAAGCTAAGGCCATGGTGTTGATGGTGCTTTGCGTGGGCATGGCCGTGATGACCTTTTTATATTTTAATGAGCTGTATGCGTTAAAAGATAAGCGGTTTAAGCTGTATGCCGGCATAACCGGGGTGTTTTTGCTTTTCACCCTGCTTTCCTCTTTGTTTTCTCTGGACATGACCCTTTCCTTTTATGGGTTTTACGACAGGGCGGAAGGGTTTTTTACCATTGCCTGCTACATGCTGCTGTTTTTGTACACAGCCTGCGTGTATCGGGGTGAAAAAGACTTTTACGGCCTTATAGCCGCACTGTGCCTGGTGACGGGCATTACCGCCTTTTTAGGCGTCTTCCAGTATTTTGGCAAAGACTTGATTGCCAGCCCTATCGGCAAGTGGCTGGTTATTCCGGCTGAAGAACGCAGCACCTTTTCTGGTTTTGACCTTTTATATGTAACAGGCAAGCTTTACGGCACTTTTTACCACTATAACTATGTGGGCAGTTTTACGGCCATGGTCATTCCATTGTTCAGCGTATTGATGGTGGCTGTGAAGTCTAAAAAAATTAAAGCAATCATTTTTGTGTTTTGGCTGGCGGCATTCTGGCTGCTGCTGGGCAGCACCTCCCGGGCTGGGTTGACGGGTGTGGCAGCTGCGGCGTTTATGGCTGTTATCTTGTTTGGCCCGGCGCTGGTGAAGCAATGGAAATTGGCCCTTCTAACGGTGGGGGCTTTGGGGATTTTAGCTTTCAGCTTGCACGTGGTGACAGGAGGGCGCATTTTTGAACGGTTGCCCAGCTTTGTGTCCGACGGGCTGAGTGTGTTTAAAAGCGAAGGGGATTTTAATTATTTAGACCATATCCCCATCCGAAACCTTGTGCACAACAATGGGGATGTGCAGTTGGTTACCCAGGACGATGCCATGAACATTTCCTTTAAAAACAATGCCATCGCCTTCACCGACAGCAAAGGCACGCCCATTCCCTATACATTAACCGATGCGGCCATCACCATAGACGATGCCCGCTATGCCAATTTCCTTTTTGAAATTATGGCGTTTTCAAGCCAATCCCCTTATGCAGATGCGCTGGTGCTTTCCATTGATAATGATACCTGGTTTTCTTTTAAAATTAAAGAAAATGGAGACTTGCATTTAATGGATTATGTGGGCATTGAGGAAATTGAGCTGGATTTTGCCCCGGCGGTGGGCTTTAACGGCAAAGAGCGCTTAGGTTCTGCCCGGGGTTACATTTGGTCCCGTTCCATCCCCATGCTGAAACGGTACGGGGTGCTGGGGTGTGGGCCGGAAAACTTCCCCCTGCGCTTTCCGCAAAATGATTTGCTGGCCAAATACTGGGCCTATGGCACCACCAGAATTATGGTGGACAAACCTCACAACATGTACCTGCAAACCTTCATTAACTGCGGCGGGGTGGCATTTGTAGCTTTTCTGGCGCTGCTGGTGGTTTACATTAAAGACAGCTTGAAGCTTTATGTGTTTAAAAAGGCGTATACCACCCGGGAACTGCTGGGCATTGGGGCGTTTCTAGCCATTATTGGCTACATCTTTGCAGGCATCTTTAATGATTCCGTGGTGAGTGTGGCGCCCATTTTCTGGATCATTCTAGGTGTTGGGGTGGGGATGAACCGCTGCTTAACTGAAGCAGAAAACCACAGCGCATAAATATGAATAAGCCTTGGGAACTTTATGCATTTAAAGTTTCCCAAGGCCTTTATTTTGTACAAGTTTAGCCGATTGTCACAACTTCATGGGAAATGCATAAACTGGTGGTATATGTATGAAATGACCGGCGATAGGCGCAGTGGCGCCCGTGCATGTGCATGGGCGGTGAAGTGTGCGCCTGGCCGTCGTTGCATGAGGACGGAGGTGCGGCTATGGGCGAATATCATGTCCGGGGACAAAAGGTACTCTCGGGCCAAATCCCCATACACGGCGGTAAAAATGCGGTGTTGCCAATTTTGGCAGCCACGGTATTAAATGGGGGCAAGAGCATTATTCATAACTGCCCAAAAATTTCAGATACGTTTACGTCAATGGAAATTTTGGAAGCCTTGGGGTGCGTGGTGAAAATGGAAGGATGCACCTTAACGGTGGATGCATCCGGTGCGCAAGGCATTGAGGTACCCGAAGCACTGGTGAAGAAAATGCGCTCTTCCATTATTTTTTTGGGCGGCATTTTAGGGCGTTTTGGGCAGGTGAAAATCTGTTACCCTGGTGGTTGTGATGGCTTATTGGGTTTTGGAGATTCAAGAGTGAATGCGTGTGCGGTATAATTAAAGTTTTGTATGAACAGCAGCCCCCCGTTTTCATAAAGGGTTTGATAAACATGTTCATCTGTCAGGTTGTAGTCCTGCCGGTGTTCAGTGGTTAGCTCCATGGGGTCAAACACCAATATACGCTGAAACAATAGGGCGAGTGTGTCGTGGTCTAAGCCTTGCTCCTGCAAGTAACCCATGATGTGGGCCAAAGTGGGTTTATCAGCAGGGGCATCTTGGCCGTGACTGTCTGCTTCTAGCGCTTCTTTTTTGGCCGTATAGAGGGCCATGTCTTTTTCCAGCAAGACCAGCTTTTCCGTAAATAGGAAGGCCGGAATGGTTCCGTTTAACTTGTCATCGTATAATACAGACATTTTTCTTTGCAGGGCCGCTATTTTTTCATCCAGTGCTTGCAGCTGCTTGGCGGTTTCCTGTTCAGGGGAAGGCCATTGTGCCAACAAATGGTCCACTTGCGCTTCCATAGAAGAACAGGACAACAGCTGCTGAACAAATGCCAGCACCACCTCTTGCAAGCTGGACAGAGCAACACGGTGGGGGCTACAGCCAGAACCGTTTTTCAAAGCCCCTTCCCGGTGGCTTTTTCCGCATACAAACAAAACATTTCCGTTTTTGCGCTGGATTTTAACCATTCGGCTTTGGCACTTTCCGCAGAACAACAGGCCAGAAAAGGGGTTGGTGGTGGTTTTGCGGGGCTGGGTTCTTTTTTGTCGTTGCAGCAAAGCCTGTGCTTTTTCAAAGTGTTCCCGTGTAACAATGGCTTCGTGATGGTTGGGGTGCACCAGCCAGTCCGACTTACTTTTGGACAACACTTTTTTAGTTTTGAAGCTGGCCCGCTCCCGTTGGCCGTACACCATGTCCCCCGCATAAACCGGGTGGTTTAAAATGCGGGCAATGTGCTGCCTGTTCCATTGCCTGGCCTGTTTATTTCCCGCATACTGGGGCTTGCGCTGGGAAGGGGTGGGGATGCCTTTGGCATTTAGATGCTGGGCAATGGCGCTCATGGTTTGGCCGTGGACAAACAGGGCGAAAATCTGCTGCACCACCGGGGCACATGCAGGGTCTACCACCAACCGGCTGCCCTCTTTCACATAACCGTATGGGGCTTTGATAACCAAACACCCTTCAACCATTTTATGCCGCAACACCCGGCGAATTTTCAAGCTGTCCTCTTTGGCCCGGCGTTCGTTAAACCAGGCAATAAGGGGAAACATGTCTGCATCATAGCCTTCCGATTCAAAGACCAACGTTACCCCGTGGTCTGCCAAAAACTCCGTAAACTTTAAGCTTTCCAATATATTACGCCCAAGCCTGGAAGCATCTTTGCACAACAGCACGTCCACTTCCCGGTTGCGCACCTTTGCTTTAATGGGGGCCAGCCGTTCAAAGCTTGTACCAGACTGGTTGTCGTCCAACACAATGTCCACAATTTGCCCCAAGCCCTGTTTTTGGCAATGGGCCACTAAAATATCCCGCTGGGTTTCAATGCGTTCGTAATGTTCAAAGCCATCGTCACGGCTTTCCCGGCAGTAAATGATTACCCGTTTGCAAATGGCTGGCCCCTTCTTTCTGCTGCTTTTTGCTTTCTTGCATATGAAACAGCGCTTTTTTAGCCACTGCCAAGGCTACACCCTCTGCCGTTAAAGCAGGGTTGCAGCCTGAAGGCGAGATAAAAACGGCAATTGTTTGCTGTTTTTCCACAATTCCACAGCCCTTATTGTGCGTTACTCTTATTTATATGTGTTATGCCCGGCCACTTTGCTTGCGTGGAAAAGAATGGTTAAAAAATACAATTGATTTTTTAAGTAAAAGTAGTTACAATGGGTAAACGTATTTGAACAACTATAACTTGGAAAAATGAGGGATTAGAAATGGGAAAAAATGCATTAGTCGGACAATCTGGTGGGCCAACTTCGGTTATTAACGCCAGCCTTTATGGCGTCATTAAAGAAGCCTGGGCTCAAGAAGGCATAGATAAAGTGTATGGCATGGTGCATGGCATTACCGGCTTGATAGAAGACGATTTGGTAGACTTGAACTTATTTAAAGATGAAAACGGGGCACCCACAGAAGATTTTGAATTGTTAAAACATACCCCGGCGGCTTATCTGGGTTCTTGCCGCCACAAGTTAAAAGACCATAGCCAAATGGACATTATTTTCAAACAGTTGGAAAAATACAATATAGGTTACTTCTTTTACATAGGTGGCAACGACTCTATGGACACAGTCAACCAGCTGGGTAAAGAAGCCATTGCACGTGGGTTAGACATTAAAATGATTGGTGTACCTAAAACCATCGACAATGACCTGGCCATTACAGACCACACCCCCGGCTTTGGTTCTGCTGCAAAATACGTGGCAGCCAGCACCCGGGAAGTGATGCTGGATGCAGAAGCTTACTCCAAACCACAAGTGACCATTGCAGAAATTATGGGCCGTCATGCAGGCTGGCTCACCGCTGCTGCGGCTTTGGCCATGGAAGGCAAAGACAGCCGGGGCATGATGATTTATTTACCCGAAGTGGTGTTCGATATGCCACAATTCTGCATTGAAGTGACCAAGCGTTTGGAAACCAACCCTAAACTGTTCATTGCTGTATCGGAAGGTTTGCGTTTTGCAGACGGCCGGTTTGTTTGCGAAGGTGAAGCCGAAGCAGAAAAAGATTCCTTTGGCCACGCCACTTTAAGCGGCTGTGTGAAGGAAATGGCCCATGCCCTGCGCCAAGTGACCAAGGTGAAAATCCGCCAAGTGGAATTTAGCACCTTACAACGCAGCGCCGCCCACTGCCGCTCTTTAACAGACATGAACGAAAGCATTATGGCTGGTGAAGCTGCTGTGCGTGCTGCCATTGCTGGTGAAACCCAAAAGATGGTGTGCTTCGTGCGGGAAGCAGGGGATACGTACAGCATCTCTACACAAACCGCAGATGCCAGCCAGATTTGCAACGTGGAAAAAACATTCCCGCTGGAATGGATTACCCCAGATCACTTTGTAACCCAAGATTTCTTTGACTATGCAAAACCGCTGATTAACGGGGAACCAGCCATGACCTATAAAGATGGCCTGCCCCAATACGTGGAATTAAAGCGCTAAGACATTAAGACATAAAAACATTTAAACATAAGACATCTGTGGAAGATTTTTGGTGTAAGCGCCTATTTCTTTCACAGATGTTTTTTATCAAACGGGTATAACTTTCACACAACTTTTGATATACTGTTTCTATATTTCAAAAAGATTTAAAGAAGGTATGATTTATGGGGGACGAGTACATGGAACATGTGACGCAAAAGGATTTGGCTATGCATGTATCCAAAAAAAGCATGGTTGCCAACGGCCTTTTAACGGCTTTTAAGCTTTTTGCGGGTATTTTTGCCCATTCCTCTGCCATGGTTTCCGATGCCATCCACTCGGCATCCGACATTTTTAGCACTGTGCTGGTGATGGCGGGGGTGTCTATGGCCAGCAAAGAGGCAGACAAAGGCCATCCCTACGGCCATGACCGGCTGGAGTGCATTGTGGCCATGCTTTTGGCCATGTTGCTGTTTGCCACAGGCTTGGGCATTGGTTACAGTGGATTGATGAAAGTGTTAAGCGGGCTTTCGGGCAACCTGGAAGTGCCCGGGTTGCTGGCCCTTTTTGCCGCCGTTACCTCCATTGGGGTGAAGGAATGGATGTTTCGGTTTACCCGTACCGCTGCCAAAACCGTGAACTCCGGGGCACTGATGGCCGATGCCTGGCACCACCGGTCCGATGCCATTTCTTCCATTGGCAGCTTGGTGGGCATTGCCGGCGCACGGATGGGCTTTCCCATTTTAGACCCTTTGGCATGCCTGGTGATTTGTCTGTTCATTGTGAAGGCGTCTTACGACATTTTTATTGATGCGGTTTCTAAAGTGACAGACTGTTCTGTAGACGATGAAACGGTGGCGGGCATGGAAAAACTGATTTTGGCCCAAGAAGGGGTGCTTTCTTTAGACCTTTTAAACACCCGCATGTTTGGGGCCAAACTTTATGTGGACGTTGAAGTAGGGGCCGACAGCCAGCACACCCTGGGTGAAGGCCATACCATTGCAGAAGCGGTGCATAACGCCATTGAAGCGCAGTACCCCCATGTGAAACATTGCATGGTGCATGTGAACCCGGTGGACGTGCCTGAAAACACCACCACGTAAGCGTTTGTCGTGGGAATTTGCCCTTTTCCACTTGACACTGGGCGGTAATCGGGGTATGGTATACTGGATTATACCAATAGGCGGATGTTCATGATTGACATAGACAAAAACAGTGCCCTTCCTGTGCACCAGCAAATCATGGAAGGGCTTAAAGGACAAATGAAAACAGGTGCGCTGGCCAAAGGCGACAAGCTGCCTGCCGAGCGTGCGCTGGCAGATGCCTTGGGTGTGGCCAGAGGCACGGTGAAGCAAGCCTATGACGGGCTGATTGCCCAGGGTTACGCCATGGCACGCCAGGGCAGCGGCACATTTGCTTGTTATGCTGGGGAAAATTTTGCCCATAGCCCCATGCGGGCCGTGGACAAGCTGCTGGAACAGCTGGCGGATATGGGCATGGACTTGCAGGAAGTGCTGATGCTGCTTAAAAGCCGGATGCTTCATAAGTCTAAAGAGCAGCCCCTCATCCATCTGGCGGCTGTGGACTGCAACCCGGAAACGTTGGGTATTATGCGCCACCAGCTGGGGGACATGGAAGGTATTGGCTTTATGAGCTTTCTGCTTAAAGACGTATACGCCTTTAAGTACCCCCAAGACATTTTTGAAAGCTTTGACATCATATTCACCACCAGCACCCACTATAATGATTTAAAGGCCTTTATTCCCCAGTGTGGCCATAAAATTGCCAAAGCGGTAGTGTCTGTAGACCGGGAAACGCTGGTGAAGCTGGCGGGGATAACCGCTGTTTCACAGGTGAGTGTATTAACCCGCTCTAAGCGGTTTGCAAATATTATAAGAAACAACCTGGCGGCCTTGCATCTACAGATGCATGACGAAGATTTTCACCTGCTGGGTGCTGAACACACCAAAGCCATGGCCGAAATTCTGCAAAATAAGCAAACCCTCATTTTGCCCCCCTCTTTTGCACTGAGCATGGACAAAGGCATTAGCGAGGAGATTTTGCGCTTTCATAAGCAGGGTGGGGAAGTGATTACGTTTAATTACATCATCGAGCGGGGTTCGCTCATTTATCTGGAGGAAAAAATTGGGCAGGCACGGGAATTGTCTTTGGCAAAGGCCGGCCTGTGAGCATGAATAAAGGAGCGCATGGTCATGCAAAACTTAAGGCAATCCCTTGTATATGCGGTTTATTTTGCCCCCCGTGGCAGGGAACGTCTGCTGGCTTTGGGGGAAGAACTTTCCCAGCGGCATTTAAGCTTTAACGACAAGCTGGTGGGCATTGTGGGGGATGCTGGCAGCGGCAAGTCCCTCATCATTCGGGGCATGTTTCCAGGCCTTACCCTTTCCAATGACGACGACGGCATAGACACCCATAAAATCATGCAGGTACGCCGGGAGCTGGATTTGGATACTTCTTTCCGAAACAGTACATACCATTTGGATATGCGTTTTCAAATGGCGTTTACGCAAATGTTTGAAATTGTAGATTTTGTGAAGGGCGCACTGGACCGGGGTCGGCGGGTGATTATTGAACACTTTGACCTGCTCTACCCCTTTTTGCACATTAATGCAGACATTATGCTGGGCATTGGGGAAGAAATCATCGTTACCCGGCCCACCATTTTCGGCCCGCTGCCCAAAGACCTTTACAACATTGTGTTCAATTCCCTTAAAAAACGGCGCATGACCCATACTGCCGAAGACTTGACCATGCTGGTTTTAAAACGGCATTACGACTTGCCTGGCCAGGTGGTGCACGGGGAAGTACGGGGCGGGTTTGTGTTCCGCTGCAACCTTCAGCCGGACATTGACATTTACGAAGTGGAAGAAAAGGTGAAGGGCCTTATTGACATCGACCTGGATGTGAGCTATTACGATGAGAACCACATTTTGCTTGGGGAAAACGAAATTATCCCTTGTACCGGCCCCCGCATTCATGTGCGTAGCACCGGGGAAATTGAAAATTTCAACCTCATTAAAGATTGGCGGTACGACCAGCGGGCAGAAGCTTACTGTCTGGTGGGCATGGTAGGGGAAAGTGAATTTGAGCAGGACGATTTAAACCGAATAAAGGGTGAACAATTGTGATAAGAGAAATTCATGTAGACAAAGTAACCGAAGCGGTTGCGGCGCTGTGCATCGGCGCAAATGTACATTTGAATGCAGACATTGAAAAAGCCTTCAAAGAAGGGCTGGCTAAAGAGGACGACTTTTTAAGCCGAAACGTGCTGGAGCAGCTGATTGAAAACGCCCGCATCGCCCGGGAAGAAGGCATTCCCATTTGCCAAGACACAGGCATGGCTGTGGTGTTTGCAGAAATTGGCCAGGATGTGCATTTCACCGGGGGCAGCTTTAAGGAAGCCGTGAACCGGGGCGTGGCCAAGGGCTACGAAGAAGGCTTTTTGCGCAAATCTGTGGTGCAAGACCCCATCAACCGGGTGAACACCAAAGACAATACCCCGGCGGTGGTGCATGTGCACCTGGTACCGGGTGACCAAGTGAAATTAACGGTAGCCCCCAAAGGCTTTGGCAGCGAAAACATGAGCCGTTTGGCCATGCTGAAACCCTCCCAAGGCATTGAAGGGGTGAAAGCCTTTATTCTAGAAACCATTAAACTGGCCGGGCCGAACCCCTGCCCACCCATTGTGGTTGGCGTTGGGGTTGGGGGCACCATGGACAAGTGCGTGCTTATGGCCAAAGAAGGCCTTTTAAGAGACTTAGGCACCCAACACCCAGACCCTTTCTGGGCGGACATGGAACAAACACTTTTAGAGGAAATTAACGCATTAGCCATTGGCCCCGGGGGATTTGGGGGCAAAACCACCGCCATGGGCGTACACATTGAAACGTACCCCACCCACATTGCCGGCCTGCCGGTGGCGGTGAACATCGGTTGCCATGTGACACGGCACGCCACAGCAATTTTATAAGATATTAAAGGAGGCACACCATGGGGGATACAGTCATACCATTAACCACCCCATTGACCGATCAGGCGCTGAAAACACTGCGAGCAGGAGACGTGGCGTCCATCACGGGGGAAATTTACACGGCCAGAGACGCCGCACATAAAAAATTAGTGGAATTAATTGAACAGGGGCAACCGTTGCCCTTGCCTTTAGAAGGCCAAGTGGTGTATTACGCCGGGCCATGCCCGCAAAAACCCGGCCATGTCATTGGCTCTGTGGGGCCAACCACCAGCGGCCGTATGGACGCATATTCACCAACGTTAATAGCCACCGGGCTGAAAGCCATGGTTGGCAAAGGGTTGCGGAGCGAACAGGTGATTGAAGCCATCAAAAGCCACGGGGGCGTATACTTTGCAGCCATCGGTGGTGCAGGGGCGCTTATTTCCAAATGTGTGAAAGAAGTGGAAGTCATTGCTTTTCCGGAACTGGGCACCGAAGCCATTCGTAAACTGCGTGTGGAAAACTTCCCAGTGGTGGTAGCCATTGACTGCGAAGGCGGAAACATCTATAAAAAGGGGTAACATCTAACGCTTCCCTCATATATTGATTAGGAATAGAAAAGAAAGAAGTGAGGCGTATGGATGACAGGCCAATAGGCGTCTTTGATTCGGGGGTGGGCGGTTTAACGGTGGTTGCAGAAATGGTGAAGCTTTTGCCTAATGAATCCATCATCTACTTTGGGGATACGGGGCGTGCCCCTTACGGCGGGCTTACTATAGACACTTTAAACCAATATGCCAAGGAGATTGTCAGCTTTTTAACCGGCCAGAATGTGAAAGCGCTGGTGGTGGCCTGTAATACCATGAGCACCAATTGCATGGATACGCTGGAACAAATGAGCCCCGTGCCTGTGGTGGGCATGTTAAAGCCTGGTGTGGAAGCCGTGCTGGAAAGCGGCAAACGTTCGGTTTGTTTGCTGGCCACCAAAGCCACGGTGGAAAGCGGCGCACACACCCGTCTTTTGGCACAAGAAAACCCTAGCATTCAGGTGTATGCCAAAGCTTGTATAGACTTTGTATCGTTGGTGGAGGCTGGGCTTTCCAATTCCCCAAAGGCAGAGGAAGCTGCCAAGGAGGCGCTGGCAGAATTTGCAGGAGTAGACATTGAGGCGGTGTTGCTGGGTTGCACCCATTACCCCTTAATGGAGCAAGCCATTCAAAAAGCAGCTGGGAAAGAAGCAGTTTTAATCAATCCGGCGCAAAAAGCGGCGGAAAGGATTCAGCATTTGTTAAGTGCCAGCGGTTTGCTGCGGGGGGGCGATGGTTCATGCACGCCCACATACCGTTTCACAGCCAGCGGGGCCACAGACAAAATGGCCATGTTTTTAAGCCAAATTTTTGGCCCAGGGCACGAAGTGGAGCACATCTGTTTATAAAGGCGGCCAGAACTGTCAACACTACAAAAAATAAAGGACTTTTTATAAAATTGACGAATATTTTACATTAAAGAAGTGTTAAGGAGGCAAAGGCATGGATTTTATTATGGAGCACCGATATGACGATGAAAGAAACGGCTGGTACGTCACCATGTCCGGTGAAGTTGATATTTTTAATTCGGAGCAAATGAAGGCCCAATTGTTAAAACTCATCAATGAAAAAAATGCAGATGTGTACATGAATTGCCGGTTTTTAGAATACATGGATTCCACCGGCTTGGGTGCTCTTGTAGCCGTGCTTAAAAATGTTAAAAGTTATGACGGAAACGTTCATTTGCTTAATATTAGACCCAATTTGGCAAAACTATTTAAAATCACCAATCTTAATAAAGTATTTATAATTGAGGGTGACACGAATGAACAATGACCATGCCCAAAACAATAATCAAAACCATGCCGAAGCCCAAGGGCAAGCACTAAATGATAGCATTCAGCTTTCCTTGCCCGCCAATGCGGCTTATGTTTCGGCAGCACGGCTCACCGCCTCCTCCATTGCCAACCGTATGCAATTGTTCGACATTGATGAAATAGAGGACATTAAAGCCGGGGTTTCCGAAGCCTGTACCTTCTTAATTAAAAACAAGCACACTTCTGCCAATGCAGCCTTCACCGTGGTGTTTACGGTGGAGCAAGATGCCCTGCACATTGAAATTACCGCCAACGACGCCATTGAACGGGCCACTCAAGACGAAATGGGCATTATGATGATTCGCGCCCTGATGGATGAATTTGAAATTGTAACAAACCAAGACGCAGCCTTTTGTATGCGTATGGTTAAAAGGCACCAAGCAGTCTCCTTTGATTAACAGCAGCTGATTAACCCTTTCTTGTTTACTGAATTGTGGTGATGCCTATGTTGGAAAATGTGTTTGAAACCAGCTTTTTTAGCGATACATACCGTGTACGCCAGGTGGTGAACGGTGTGCTGGATTTTATTTGCCAACATCATCCGGCTGTGTCTACAGAGGATTTAAGCGATGTAAAGCTTATGCTTAGTGAACTTTTATTCAATGCAGTGATCCATGGCAACCAGATGGACACAAATAAGCGCATTAACGTTTATGTAGAACTGAAAGAGGATGCGCTGTACGCATCCATTTCCGATGAAGGGCCGGGGTTTGACCATGTGGCGCTTTTGTCCCAGTTTGAATACGAGCAGAATTTAACGGGAGAAAGTGGCCGGGGCATTCGCTTGGTGTATGCCTTAGCCGACGACATGGCCTTTAATGGCACCGGCAACGAAATCAAGTTCTATAAAAGGATGGCAACCCATGGATAGAGTATTGATTGTGGACGGATCGGTTCAAACCACAGGGCTGATGCGTGAATGCTTAAACAACACAGAGTACGAGGTGATGACCTCTGAAAGCGGCTTGAACGCTTTGGCAAAGGTGGAACACTTTCACCCAGACCTGGTTATTTTAAGCGATGAACTGCCGGACATGAGCGGTTTCGATTTATGCAAGCGCATAAAGACCAACCCCGAAAATAAGTATGTGTTGGTGCTCATGATGAGCCTGTCGGAGTCTACAGACAGCTGGATGCGTGCCCTTTCCGTGCAAGCGGATGACTTTATGCAGCAAACTTTCGACAGCTTCATTTTAATTTCTAAAGTGAATGCCCTGATGCGGCTGAAACATTTAAGCGACCAGCTTAAAAACCAGTATGCAGAGCTGGAAGAAAAAAACAACATTTTGGATTTTCAAATGAAAATGGGCAAATCCATTCAGCGCTCTATGATGCCTAACGTGGATTTTGCCTTTAACCATATGCGTTTTTATAGCAGGTATATGCCTGCCATGGATATTGGGGGAGACTTGTACGACATTATCCCCATCGACGGGGACCGTATTGCAGTGGTCATAGGGGATGTGTCGGGCCATGGCATAGCTGCGGCCCTTTTAACGTCTATGCTTATTTTAATGATTAAGAATTTAATGGCCAAAGACCCAAGGCCAAGCCCAGACGTTTTACTGAAAGAACTGAACGAACAGTTTTTTAATATTTTTGAACATAGCGCACAGGATGTGAACATGTATGCCTGTGTGTTTTGTGCCGTTATCAACACCAAAGAGCAAAGGCTGTATTACGCCAATGCCGGGCACCCCATGCCCACATACATTAATGCCGCAGAAGGGGCCGCATTGGAACTGGAAAGCAGCGGTTTGCCCATTGGCATGATGCCAAACGCCGTGTATGAAGGCCAAAGCATGTCCTATTGGCATGGGGACTGGCTGTTGTTTCATACAGACGGCTTGTCTGACAATTTTTACAAAGATAACCCAGACGAATTTTCCGCACGGCTTAAGGAAGTGCTTGTAGACAACTACACCCTGGGCAGCCCGGCGGAAATTGCCGATATGATTTTAAATGTGTTTTATAACTACAATGCTTCCGAAACAGAAAAATTGGAGCAAGATGACGTAAGCATTGTATTGTGCAAAATGTGACACCTCTTAGTGAGCGGTACAAAAGCGCATGGCGTAGCATTCCATGCAACCTACTTGAGATAATAAACAGAATTGGAGAGGATTTTGTTGTACAACAAAGTGAGTGCCAATTTAGATTTTGGCGCACGAGAAGAAAAAATCAATCAGTTTTGGAAAGAACAGCGTATTTTTGAAAAAAGCATAGAAAAGCGGGATGGCTGCCCGGTGTTCACCTTTTACGACGGCCCCCCAACCGCAAACGGCAAACCCCACGTGGGCCACGTCATTACCCGTGTGGTGAAAGACTTAATCCCCCGTTACCGCACCATGAAAGGCTACAAAGTGTTGCGGAAAGCAGGGTGGGACACCCACGGCCTGCCTGTGGAGCTGGAAGTGGAAAAAGCACTGGGTATTAGCGGCAAGCCAGACATTGAAAAATACGGCGTGGAACCTTTCATTGGTAAATGCAAGGAAAGCGTTTGGAAGTATGAAAACGAATGGCGGCAATTAAGCGACCGTGTGGCCTTTTGGGCCGACATGGATGCCCCTTACGTTACCTACCATAACCCTTATATTGAATCCGTTTGGTGGGCCATTAAAACCATTTGGGACAAGGGTCTTTTATACAAAGGGCACAAAGTGGTGCCCTATTGCCCACGTTGCGGCACGGCACTTTCCAGCCACGAAGTAGCCCAAGGCTACCAGGATGTGAAAGAAGAATCCGTTTATGTGAAGTTTAAAGTGAAAGGCCAAGACAACACCTACTTGCTGGCCTGGACCACCACCCCCTGGACGTTGCCTTCCAACGTGGCGTTGGTGGTGAACGCCAAAGAAACCTACGCCAAAGTAAAGCAAGGGGACGACGTTTACATTTTAGCAGAAGCTTTGCTTGAAACCGTGCTAGGTGAAGGTTATGAAGTGCTTGAAACCATGCCCGGCAAAGATTTGGAATACATGGAATACGAACCTCTGTTCGATTTTGCCAACCCGGATAAAAAATGCCACTTTGTGTGCTGCGATGGTTACGTTACTTTAACCGATGGTACCGGTATTGTGCATACGGCCCCGGCTTTTGGTGAAGACGATGCCCGTGTAGGCCGGATTTATGACATGCCTTTTGTTCAGCTTGTAAACGAGCAAGGCAAGTTTGTGGAAGCCGTCACCCCGTGGGCAGGGCTGTTTGTGAAAGAAGCCGACCCGTTGATTATTAAAGACTTGAAAACCACGGGCAAGCTGTTCCGTAAAGAAAAATACGAACACAGCTACCCCTTCTGCTGGCGTTGTGATACACCACTTTTGTACTATGCCCGTGACACATGGTTTGTGAAAATGACGGCCCTTCGGGATAAGCTGGTGGCCAACAACAACACCGTGAACTGGCTGCCGGATAACGTGAAACATGGCCGTTTCGGTAACTTCTTGGAAAACGTGTTGGACTGGGGCCTTAGCCGGGAACGTTACTGGGGCACACCGCTGCCCATTTGGGAATGCGGTTGTGGCCACCGCCACGCCATTGGCTCCATTGAAGAATTACGGCAAATGGGGGACAATGTGCCGGAGGACATTGAACTGCACAAGCCCTACATTGACCAGGTATTCCTAAATTGCCCGGAATGCAGCGGCAAAATGAAGCGTGTTACCGAAGTGATTGACTGCTGGTTCGATTCCGGGGCCATGCCTTTTGCTCAGTGGCACTATCCTTTTGAAAACAAAGAGCTGTTTGAAAGCCAATTCCCGGCGGACTTCATTTCCGAAGCCATTGACCAAACCCGGGGCTGGTTCTACACGCTGATGGCCATTTCCACCTTGCTCTTTGACCGTGCGCCCTACAAAAACGTGATTGTGCTGGGCCACGTGCAAGACAAAGACGGCCTTAAAATGTCCAAACACAAAGGCAACGTGGTGAACCCCTGGGATGTTTTAGACCGGCAAGGGGCCGATGCGGTGCGCTGGTACTTCATGGTGAACTCTGCCCCATGGCTGCCCAGCCGTTTCTACGAAGATGCGGTGAGTGAAGCCCAACGGAAGTTCATGGGCACATTCTGGAACACCTATGCATTTTTTGTGCTTTATGGGAATATAGATGGCTTTAATCCCATGGATTATAAGCTGGAAAAAGAATTGCTGCCCCCTATGGACCGTTGGATTTTGTCCCGGTTGAACACCCTCATTCAAACGGTGGATGGGCATTTGGAAAACTACCGCCTGACAGAACCTGCCCGTGCCATGAACGAATTTGTGGACGAGTTGTCCAACTGGTACGTGCGCCGCAGCCGTGAGCGTTTCTGGGGAAAGGACATGCCTCAGGACAAGATTAACGCCTACATGACCTTGTACACCGTGCTAACCCAACTGACCAAGCTGGCCGCACCGTTTATCCCCTTTATGACCGAGGAGATTTACAGAAACCTGGTGTTAAGCGTGGATAAAAACGCCCCAGAAAGCGTGCATTTGTGCGACTTCCCTGTGGCAGATGCTGCCTACATGGACAAAGCCCTAGAACAAAGCATGGAAAGCGTGCTGAAAGTAGTGGTGCTGGGCCGTGCGGCCAGAAACAACGCCGCCATTAAAAACCGGCAGCCCATTGGGCAAATGCTGGTGCGCCTGCCCGGAGAAGCCCTTTCAGACGAGTTTGTGGCCATTATTGCGGAAGAACTGAACATTAAGTCTGTGGAATTTACCCAGGATGTGTCTGGCTACACCACCTACACCTTCAAGCCACAACTGCGCACCTTAGGGCCGAAATACGGCAAGCTGGTGCCCCAGATTGCCCAAGCGTTAAACGCAGGGGACGGCAACGCCCTGATGCAAAAACTGAAAGCCGGGGAAGTGACGCTAACCGTAGAGGGCACTGAAGTGGTGCTGACGGAAAGCGACGTGCTGGCAGAAGCCACCCACAAAGAAGGGTACGTGGCAGAGTCCGACAAGGGCTACACGGTGGTATTAAACACCCAGCTTACCCCAGAGCTCATTGAAGAAGGCTTTGTGCGGGAAATCATCAGCAAGCTGCAAACCATGCGTAAGGAAGCTGGGTTTGAGGTGCTGGACCGCATTGAAGTGCGCTATGCCGGCAACCCACGCATTAGTGGCATTATGGCCAACAATCAAGCTGAAATTGCGGCTGACGTACTGGCAAACAGCCTGGAAGAAGGCGGCATAGAAGCGTTCAATGGCTACACCAAGGAATGGAAGTTAAACGGCGAAGATGTAACCCTTGCCGTTAAAAAGTGTTAGGGAGGACTATAAATGAACGAGTATTATCAAGAGCATCAAAACGTAGTGGGTGACTACAGCGCCGCAGGGTTAAACATTTTTATGAGCAAGGTATTCGGCCGCATGTTCTTGGGCTTGCTGCTTACCGCACTGACCAGCGCCGCCTTTATTTACGGCATTATGAATGTGGATTTTGTTTATCTGCTGGCCACCAATTCTTTCTTCTTCTACGGCATGATTGTGGGGGAATTTTTGCTGGTCATTGCATTAAACGCTGCCATTAATAAAATTTCGTCGTTCACGGCGGGGATGCTTTTTGCTCTGTACGCCATGGCCAACGGCATTACATTAAGCTTTGTATTTTTGGCATACCTGGGCGAACCTTGGGTCATTATGCGGGCATTTATCATGACGGCTGTTTTCTTCGGCACCATGAGCGTTTACGGCTTGGTAACCAAAGCGGACTTAACCAGCGCAGGCAAAATCTTTACTGTGGGTTTGTTTGCCCTCATCATCACCTCGGTGATTAACATGTTCATCGGCAGCTCCACCATGGACTACATTGTGTGCATTGCTGGGCTGGGCATTTTCATTGGGCTTACCGCTTACGATGTGCAGAAGCTTAAGAATTTCTACATGCACCAAAGCGCGGCAGACGGCCAGGTGATGTCAAAGGTAGCCATCATTGGTGCATTGCAGTTGTACCTGGACTTCATTAACATCTTCCTTTTCTTAATCCGTATTTTGGGAAGAAAAAGATAAAAGCTTTTTAAGGGGGTTGGGAAACTTTTCTCGAAAAGTTTCCCAAGGTCTTTTGTTTCAAAAACTATTAAGTTTTGTGTTGAAATAGCCGATAATCATTTGCAACGAAATTTGATTATTGTTCTATTTGCTGCTACGCATCAGGGAGGGTTACAAATGGCTGTGCACAATCCTTATGATAAAATGCGCCAAAACGCCATCATGACAACGGCAAAGGAAGATTTAACGCTCATGCTTTACGACGGAGCGCTGAAATTTGCAAACCAAGCCATTACAGCCTTGGAAAACAAGGACTATATGAAATGCAACGAGCTGGTTATCCGCACGCAAAATATCATTCGGGAATTTCAGCTTACGCTGAATGCAGAATTTGAAATTTCCGGCTATTTTGCAAGCATGTATGAATACATTTACCGGCGGTTGCTGGAAGGCAACACCGCCAAAGATGTCACCATTTTAAAGGAGGCCAGAGATTTAATCCGTGACTTTCGGGATATGTGGAAGGAAGCCATGGTGCTGGCCAAAACAAGCCCAGCCGGTACACCGGCGGCTACAACAAAGTAAGCATTTTCATCCATACCAGCCATAAGCATTAAACCAGAAGGGCCAAGGGTGCGCACCAACGTGCATCTTTGGCCCTATAAACATAGAGGAGATTATTGGGCTATGGAACGCATTTTAAACAATATTTCTGGGTGCAAGAGGCTGGCCATTATGGGGGGCACTTTCGACCCCATCCATTATGGCCATTTGGTGACAGCAGAAGCCGTGCGCAGGGAATTTCAGACAGAACGGGTGCTTTTCATTCCCACAGGCAGCCCGCCCCATAAAAGCAACAGCCAGGTAAGCGGCACGGAACACCGCTATTTAATGACTGTGCTGGCTACGGAAGACAACCCTTTTTTTTATACCTCCCGCATGGAAATTGACCGCCCCGGTGCCACCTATACCATAGACACCATTCAGGAGCTGCGCAAAATTTGCCACAAGGACGCCCAGTTGTACTTCATCACCGGTGCGGACGCAGTGTCGGACATTTTCACATGGAAAGAGCCGGAAAAGCTGTTGACCCTTTGTCACTTTGTGGCGGTTACCCGGCCCGGTTACAACAAAAACGACGTGCTGGAAAACGCCCGGCAATTAAACAGCAAGTACAACAGCCAAATTCATTTTTTAGAGGTGCCCGCCCTGGCCATATCCTCTACAGATATTCGCAACCGGGTGAAACATTCCAAGGCCATTAAGTATTTATTGCCTCAAGAGGTGGAAACCTACATCATGAAGCACGGGTTATACCAAGAGCCGGAAGGGGAAGGGTTGGCTGCCCAAGCCAGAGATTATGCGGCCAAAGCTTTATCGGCCCGGCGCATGGCCCATACCCAAGGGGTGGCAGGGGAAGCCAGAAAACTGGCCGCCCACTACGGCTACCCTTTAGACAAAGCAGAAGCTGCCGCCTATTTGCACGACTGCGCCAAGGAACTACCCAAACAGGAAATAGAAAGGCTGATGGGGCTGTATCCGTTGCCGGAAGAAGCCCTTTGCAAGAACTACCCGGAAGCGGCCCATGGTTTTTTGGCGGCAGAAATGGTGAAGCAAGATTTAAACATTGAAGATGAAGAGCTGCTAAACGCCATGCGCTACCACACCACCGGCCGACCGGACATGGCGTTGCTTGAAAAGATCATTTTTATAGCCGATTTAATAGAGCCGGGGCGCAAAAGCAACCAAGCCCTTACAAACTTGACCGCTTTAGCCTATGAAAATATTGACGAAGCCATGGTCTTTGGGTTACAATACAAACGAGAATATTGTGTGAAGGTGAAAAAGGCGCTGCACCCTTTGGGTACGGCGGCTTTGGATGATTTCATAAACAGGACAAGCCCCCGTTAAAGGGGTTTAAGGAGGCGCAACATGGAAATTCCACAAGTTGATCAAGGGTATTTAAAAACGGCTTATGAAGCCATCGACAGCAAATTTGGTGTAGACATTATCATTCTGGACATTCGCAACCTTTCTGTGCTGGCAGACTATTACGTCATTGCCACCGGTAATAATAAAAGCCAGATTAAAGCCATGGCAGACGAGGTGGGCATGAAGCTGCACCAGGCCGGGCTGCCACAGCGGCACATTGAAGGCTATGCCAGCGCCAATTGGGTGCTTTTGGATTTTGGCCACATTTTGGTGCATGTTTTTGATAAGGAAAGCCGGGAGTTTTACAACATTGAACGGGTTTGGGGCGATGCGCCGTCAGTCACTGTTTAAGAGTTATTTGAAGAAAGGCGTTTTGTAATGGCTGTAAAAAAAAGCCCACCAAGGGCAACCCGTACCAAAAAAGTGGCTAAAAACCGCAAAGTTGTGAAGCTAAAGCGAAAATCCAACCCGCTATTTAAAGAAATTGTGTCCATTGTGCTTGTTGCAGTGGGCATTTTGCTCATGCTGGCTTTGTATGTGCCGGGAAGTGGGGGCATTCTGGGGGCTTTTGTCCGCAGCTTGTTTATAGGTTTTTTTGGTTTTAGTTCTTTTCTGCTGCCCATCTTTTGCGCCGGTGTGGGTGCGTATACCTTTTTGTCCAAAGACCCACCGGGAAAAGCCAAGTTGATTATGATAGCCCTTATTTTTTTGAGCGTCTCCAGCTTTGCTTTTTTGCTGTCTGGGGGCATTACGCCGGAAACCAACAGCTTTTTCGGCTATGTGGGCCATTACTACCAAACGGCAGGGCCAACCAACGGCGGCCTGCTGGGGGGCATTTTCGGCAACACCCTTGTGCTCATTTTAGGGGAAGTTGGAGCATATGTGGTGCTGTTTACGGCACTGCTTATTTTAGGCATTCTGTTAACGGGCAAATCCGTCACCCGGTTTCTGCAAAGCATGGCTACCGGTGTGCGTGACTTTCGGGATGCCAGCGCCTGGGACGATGAAGACGATGACTACGACGATGAAGAAGATGAAACACCTGCCCATAGCCGCAGCCGGGTTTTAAAGCCCAAAGGCCCAAGCAACCATGTGTTTACCATTGAAGAATCTTCCGGTAAAAGCAGGGGGGAACAAGTGGCCCTTGTGGGGGAATATAAACGCAAAGAGGAAAAACCCCCGGTTGCGCTGAAAGAACGTAAAACAGAAAACGTGATGGATGCCATTACATTAGATGGCCCCAGTGGGAAAAGACCACAGCCTGTTCTGGAGGAGGAAGAACCTGCATACCCGGAAACGGTCGAGGAAGACATTCGCATGTTTGGATTTGAAGAAATGCCCGCCTTGGATGCAGAAGAATATTTTCCACCCCAGGAAGTTTTTGTGGAAACCAGACGGACACCAGAGCCGGAAGAACCGGCATTTGCCATTAAAGAATACGTGGTGGAAAAGCCCCAAGACATGCACCCCGTGCAAACCATGCAAGCCACCTTTTCCCAAGGGGTTGGCGGGTATGTGGCCCCACCCCTTGATTTTCTGAACCAAAACCCGGCATCATCCACCACAGGCTCCAGAGCCCAGATTTTAGAAAATTCCAGAAAGCTGGAAGAAACTTTGCGCAGCTTTGGGGTGGAAGCCAAAGTGGTAGAGGTGAGCAAAGGGCCTACCGTTACCCGGTACGAACTTTCCCCCGGGGTAGGGGTGAAGGTGTCTAAAATATCGGGCCTGGCGGACGACTTGGCCTTGAACCTGGCCGCTGCGGGTATTCGTATTGAAGCCCCCATTCCCGGGAAGGCGGCAGTGGGCATTGAAGTGCCCAATAAGGAAGTGACCCCTGTGTTCCTGCGGGAAGTGCTGGGGGATGAAGCTTTTACGGAATTTCCTTCCAAGCTGGCGTTCGGCATGGGCAAAGACATTGCGGGCAACACCGTGGTGGCAGACATTGCCAAAATGCCCCACTTGCTCATTGCAGGGGCCACCGGCTCCGGTAAGAGCGTGTGCGTGAATACATTGATTACAAGCATCATTTATAAAGCAAACCCAGATGAAGTGAAGCTATTAATGGTTGACCCCAAAGTGGTGGAACTTTCCGTGTATAACGGCATTCCCCATTTGCTTATTCCTGTGGTCACAGACCCCAAGAAAGCGGCCGGTGCCCTAAACTGGGCGGTGCAGGAAATGATTACCCGGTACGGGCTGTTTGCAGAAACCGGTGTGAGGGATTTAAAGGGCTACAACGCTTCTTTGAAAGAACAAGGAGAAGCTGGGTTCTTGCCCCAGATTGTCATTATCATTGACGAGTTGGCAGACTTAATGATGGCTGCGCCGGGGGAAGTGGAAGATGCCATTTGCCGCCTGGCACAAATGGCCAGAGCGGCGGGCTTACATTTGATTATTGCTACCCAGCGGCCTTCTGTGGACGTTATCACCGGTCTGATTAAAGCCAACATTCCTTCCCGTCTGGCGTTCTCCGTGTCCTCCGGCACAGATTCCAGAACCATTCTGGACATGACCGGGGCGGAAAAACTGCTGGGCAAAGGGGACATGTTGTTTTTCCCTGTGGGCATGGGCAAACCGTTGCGTGTGCAAGGGGCGTTTATTTCCGATAAAGAAGTGGAAAACATTGTGGCCTTTGTGAAAACAGGCAACGAAAAAGAATACGACCAGGAAATGATTGATAAAATCACCGCACCAAAGGCCATTGCAGAAGCCGGTGAGGATGCAGACGAATTTTTTGAACCGGCTGTGGAATTCTTAATTCAGAAGGAAAAAGCGTCAACGTCTCTGCTGCAACGGCAGTTCCGTATTGGGTACAACCGGGCGTCCCGGCTGATGGAAGAGCTGGAAATGCGGGGCATTGTGGGGCCGGAAGACGGCTCTAAGCCACGGAAAGTGCTGATGACGGCCACCCAGTGGGCAGAATGGAAAGCCCGCAAACAGGGCGAGTAGAAAGTGTTTATGGTTTACAACCATTGCCAAACATGTTATGGTATATTAAAGTATAGCGATGTTAAAGAAAGAAGGTTAACCCCATGGGAAACGAAAAACGTGTAGAAGCCATCACCGACAGAGAAAAAGACTTTGCCCAATGGTATACCGATGTGGTAACCAAGGCGGAACTGGTGGATTATTCCGGCGTTAGAGGCTGTATGATTATCCGTCCGTTAGGTTACGCCATTTGGGAACTGATGCAGCGCCAGCTGGACGATATGTTCAAGGCCACCGGCCATGAAAACGTCTATATGCCGTTGTTTATCCCGGAAAGTCTTTTGCAGAAGGAAAAAGAACACGTGATGGGTTTTGCGCCGGAAGTGGCTTGGGTAACCCATGGCGGTTCGGAAAAGCTGGCGGAACGGCTTTGTGTGCGTCCCACTTCCGAAACATTGTTTTGTGAACATTATAAAAATATCATTCAGTCCCACCGGGACTTACCAAAGCTGTATAACCAATGGTGCAGCGTGGTGCGTTGGGAAAAAACCACACGCCCCTTCTTGCGTACCACTGAATTTTTGTGGCAGGAAGGCCATACCGCCCATGCCACCGCAGAAGAAGCCCAGGAAGAAACGCTGCGTATGCTGAACACTTACGCAGATTTTGCCAGAGATGTGCTAGCCATTCCCGTGATTAAAGGGCAAAAGACCAACCGAGAGAAATTTGCCGGTGCCCATGCCACTTACGCCATTGAAAGCTTAATGCACGACGGCAAGGCGCTGCAATCTGGCACCAGCCATAACTTTGGCAACGGCTTTGCAAAAGCCTTTGGCATTCAATACACAGACAGCAACAACCGGCTTCAAAACGTGTACCAAACCTCTTGGGGTGTTTCTACCCGGCTTATCGGGGGCATCATCATGGTACACGGGGACAACAGCGGCCTTTGCTTGCCCCCTAAAGTGGCACCTGTGCAAGTGGTGGTTATCCCCATTGCCAGCCACCGGTTGGGTGTGCCGGAAGCCTCGGAAGATTTGTACAAAAAATTGCAAACCGTTTGCCGGGTGAAGCTGGATATGAGCGATAAGTCCCCCGGATGGAAGTTTAGCGAACACGAAATGAAAGGTGTGCCTATCCGTGTGGAATTGGGGCCCAAAGACATTGCCCAGAACCAAGCGGTGCTGGTGCGCCGGGATACAGGTGAAAAAATAACTGTTTCTCTGGATGGCATTGAAGAAACCATCGTGAAGCTTTTAGACACCATTCAGTTGGATATGCTCAACCGTGCCCAAGCCCATTTGGATGCCAACACCCATGTGGCCACCACCTTTGAAGAATTTGAACGGATTTTGGTGGAAACCCCAGGGTTTATCAAGGCCATGTGGTGCGAGGATGAGGCTTGCGAAGAAATGATAAAGGAAAAAACTGCGGCCACCTCCCGGTGTATGCCTTTTGAGCAGGAAGCTGTGGGTGATACCTGCATCTGCTGTGGCAAACCAGCCAAAAAGCTGGTGGTGTGGGGTAAAGCTTATTAAAATGCATCAATAAAAGATTAGATTGTGGGGGCGGATATGGAATCCGCCCCTTTTTTGCTTTATTCTCGCGAAGCAGTGAGGCGAATAGCAAGATTGCTTGTGGCGGGGTCGTTCACTGCAAAGAATAAGCCTACCCTGAAATGTATATGCTATACCATGCACGTATAAAAATTGTAAGGCATTGCCTTGCAGTGGTGAAGGGTGAGGACATGGTACGTTTCGTACAAACCATATGGTTTGAAATGCATAAAGACCGGGTGCTTTCCCTGGCCAATGAAATGACCTATAAAGGGTTGATGGCCAGCTTTCCTTTTATTATTTTTTTAATGAGCCTGCTGGGTTATGCCAACATCGACGGCCGGCTGTTGCTTACAGCCGCTACGCCTTATTTGGCCCCTCAAATATTGGATATTTTTACGGTGTTTATAGAAGAAGTGCTGAACGAACGCCATGTAACGGTGTTATCGATCAGCTTACTGGTGGCGGTTTTTTCAGCGTCTTCCGGGTTTAGGGCCATCATTCGTGGGCTGAACCAGTCTTATGGCATCAGCAGGGGGCGAGGCTTTTTTGGAGACCTGGCCTTAAGCCTTGTACTGGTTCCTGCGTTTGCATTGCTGGTAACCATCTCATTGGCGGTGTTTACCTTTGGGGACACCATACAGCTTTTTATACACACAACGTTAATGATAGAAAAAGATTTTGGTTTAATTAACCTGCTCATGTCTGTGGGTGCCATGGCGCTGATGTTGTTTTCCATTATGTTCATTTACAAAGTGGCGCTGGCAACCCAAACCCGGTTCTGGCAGCACCTTCCCGGGGCTGTTTTTACTTTAATTTTGTGGTTGGCGGCGTGCAAATTGTTTAACATATATGTGAACAATTTTTCACGTTTTGGCAAAATGTACGGCAGTGTGGCAGGCATCTTTATTTTGCTTATTTGGCTGAACATTATTTCCGTTATTCTTTTAATTGGCAGCGAAATTAACGCCATTTTAGCCCATAAACCCCAGTTTTCCAAACATTCATAAATCTTGCAACAGGCCAGAGGAATACAAACCCCAAAGGAACAAATACTATAAGGGCGAACGTTTTTTTGATTCGCATACGTAAAAAAGGGGGGAGATTGCATGAAAAAGTCTGTTTTTGCTTTTATCATTGCAATGTCTGTTGCAGGCAGCGGATGTGCACGTGCCGGTGAAGGTAGCGGCGCTATGCAAGACGGCGTTTCTGCCCTGACTGCTGTGGCTGCACCTGCAGTAAACGGCACAATATCCTACAGGCTGGGGGAATGGACCACAGCCTACAAAGACGCCACCAAGTCTCGTGCCCACAACATTGAGCTGGCGGCTAAGTCCATCAATGACAAAGTGGTTGAGCCGGAGGGCACATTTTCCTTTAACGAAGCGGTTGGCCCTACATCCAAGGCCAGAGGCTACATGCTGGGCCGCATATTCATTAAAGGAAAAGACGCAAAAGGTTATGGCGGTGGGGTCTGCCAAGTGAGCAGCACCCTGTTTAACGCCGTAGACCAGGCCGGGCTTGAAATTGTGGAACGGCATACCCATTCAAAGGCAGTCAATTATGTGGAAGAAGGCCGGGATGCCGCCACATCATATGGGGGCAAGGATTTTAAATTTAAAAATAACCAGCCTTTCCCTGTGTTGATTAAATGCGGCACGGAAAACCAAACGGTTACCGTTATTCTTGAAAAGGCATAACACAAAAGCCCATCCTGTTGTAGGATGGGCTTTACTTGTAACCATTTACTCTATTATTCCGCTAACACGTAAACGGTAATGTCCCGGCGGCCAAATGCATAGCAATCCGACACACTGTCGTAGAACAAATCAATCTTCTTGCCTTTAATGCTACCGCCTGTATCGCCGGCAATGGCATGGCCATACCCTTCAATATACAAACGGGTGCCTAAGGGAATCAGGTTAGGGTCTACCGCCACAACCCCGTGCTGCGCACGCATACCGCTGGCTGTGATGCCATAGCCCGACATACCAGGGCTTTTGCCTGTGCTTTCTGGGCCGGCGGTGTAGGCGCTTGCATTCATGGTATATACAGCCGAATAGGATAAGTTTTCTTCTGTGCCGTTTGGAGTAGCAATGGTTAATACACCGTCACTGCCGAACACTTCGGTGCCTGGGGTTTCCGGTTCCACGTAAAAGTCCATGGAAGCCATAGCTTGGCGTGTAGCCGGGGGGGCTGGGACTTTAGTGCCAATGTGGACAATGGCAGATACGGGGTTTGCCACCACTTTTTCATCCACCAGCTTTTCATCCACAATTTCCCCGTCAATCAGGCGCACTTCAAAAGTCATTTCTAATGTGCCTTCTGCACCGGCTTGCATCAGTTCTTGCTTGCCCACTTCCAAAGTGTCGTCCTCTTTGGTGATGGTTTCATAGGCAATGGCTTCTTCCCGCACCATTTTACGCACGGTAATTGTTTTAAGTTCCAACGTCTGGCCGTCTTCCAGTGCTGCCGAACGCTTCATGCTTACTTCAAACTCACAGCCGTATGTGCTTTCCAAGTCCTGCACCACATTGCCCACGTACTGCCCGGCAGGTATGTTCACCGTTTCTTCCTTGCCGTCTATCACCAGGTGGATGTTCATGCTGCGTGTAATTTCAATCTTTGTCACATAGTTGGGGACAATCAGTTCGTCCAGCGAAAGGTTTAACTTGTCATTTTCGCCAAGTGCTTCAATCTCATCGGACTTGCTTTCCAGAAACTCTCCAACGGTTTTTTCTTGGGTTAAATATTTGGTGGTGTTGCCCATATCCTTCACATGCACCTCACGGGGGGTGTCGGAATAGGCTTTGGCGGTACCCGTAAGCAGCATCAGCAACAACACTGTTAAACTAATGCTTCGTACGTATTTCATCATGCTTAAATCCTCCTCAACAAGGCAAAAGATGTTGCTTCACATTTTTGTAACATCGTGAAACAAGTCTTTTTTCTCTAGCCAACCATCATTTTGGATTTTGGCCGGCTTTTAGCCTTTGAAAATGAGTTTAGCCATTTATTGGTAACACTAAACCGCTAAACTGCATCTTTTGTTAGGAAAATGTCTGAACCCTGCTGGTTTCTCCCTTGATGTTTGCACGTATCAAAGGACATCATTACATTTCCATTTCACATTTTAACATTATTGTAACAATTAGTCAACAATTATTTTCAATGCGAAATAATTCCAGCCCGTTCTGCATGGTGATTTGCGCCATTTCCTCCTTTGTCACTTGTTTAATCTGGGCAATTTTATGACAAATTATTTCAAGATATTGCGAACTGTTACGTTCCCCCCTGTGGGGTACCGGTGCCAGATAAGGGCAGTCTGTTTCCAGCAAAATGCGGGAAGCAGGCACCCGTTCCACCGCCTTTACTAAGTTTTTGGCGTTGGGGAAGGTGACTACACCGCCAACCCCAATGTGAAACCCTAGGTTCACGTAGTCCATGGCCATTTCAGCGCTGCCGGAATAACAGTGCACCACCCCACGGTTTAACCCGCTTTTTTCCACCAGCCGGTACACTTTTTCTGCTGCATCCCGGGAATGGATGACAATGGGCAAACCCACTTCCCCAGCCAGTTCCATCTGCTTTTCAAACCAATACTGCTGGGTGTCTTTGGGGGAATGGTTATAGTAAAAATCCAGCCCAATTTCCCCCACCGCCACCACCTTTTCGTGGCGGCACCAGTCCTTGAGTGTGGTCAGGTCTTGTGCTGTCATGTCTTTGGCATCGTGAGGGTGTACCCCCACCGCCGCATACATATAACCGTACTGCTCTGCCAACTGGATGCTTCTTTTGGAAGAGGCCATGTTTGCCCCAATGTTAATGACCACATCAATGCCGGCCTGGGGCAAGGCTTGCAGCAAGGCATCACGGTCTTCATTGTAACGGTTGTCGTCATAGTGGGCGTGGGATTCAAAGTACATTAGCGATTGTTCACCGCCTGCGATTGGCTGTTTAATGCCTCTAATTCTTTTTTTACATCAATCCGTGGGAAAGTGACTTCTCCTTTGGTGATGGTGACCGCTTTATGCAAAAGCCCAAAGGTGGAAAGGCTTTCCCATGTTTTAAGGGTATCGTTCGTCATGTTCAGTTGGGTGTAGATGGCCGTTGGGGTTTGGGGCATAAAGGGGCTGATGAGCACGGCAAGGATGCGCAAGCTTTCCGCCAGCGTATACAGCACCCCGGCCAGCAACGGTTTTTGGCTTTCGTCTTTCACCAGCACCCATGGCGCAGTTTCATCAATGAACTTGTTCACCCGGCGCACAAACACCCAAATGTCTGCCAACGCTTCGTGTAGGGTCAGCTTGTCCATGTCTGCTTCCACTTTCTCTACGGTCGCTTTGGCCAAGGCTTCAATTTCCTGCACCAGGGGGTGTACTTCCTGTGTTTCCGGCAAAGTGCCGCCAAAATATTTTTCAACCATGCCCACAGTACGAGAAAGCAAATTGCCCAAGTCGTTAGCCAAATCTGCATTCATACGTGCAATGAGGGCCTCGTTAGAGAAACTGCCGTCTTGGCCAAAGGCAAATTCCCGCAGCAGGAAATAGCGCACCGCATCCAGGCCGTACCGTTCCACCAGCACATAAGGGTCTACCACCGTGCCTTGAGATTTAGACATTTTACTGCCGTTAATGGTAATCCAGCCGTGGCCGAACACCTGCTTAGGCAAGGGCAAATCCAGCGCCATTAGAATGGCCGGCCAAACAATGGCATGAAAACGTACAATTTCCTTGCCCATTAAGTGTACATCCGCTGGCCAACAAGCTTTAAACTTGCTGTCCTCCGGGGTGGTGTAACCCAGGGCAGAAATATAGTTGGACAATGCGTCCATCCACACGTACACCACATGGCCCGGGTCGAAGGAAACCGGCACCCCCCATGTGAAAGAGGTGCGGGACACACACAAATCTTCCAGCCCCGGCTTAATGAAATTGTTCACCATTTCATTTTTGCGGGAGATGGGCAGAATAAAGTCCGAGTTGGCTTCAATGTGGGCCAACAAGGAGTCTTGGTATTTGGAAAGTTTAAAGAAGTAGCTTTCTTCTTCCACCATTTCCACCGGCCGCCCGCAGTCTGGGCAGTTGCCTTTTTCCAGCTGGCGCTCGGTGAAGAAAGATTCGCAGTCTACGCAATACCAGTCTTTATACGTGCTTTTATAAATGTCCCCTTGGTCGTACAGCTTTTTAAAAATGGCTTGTACACACTGCACGTGGGCATCGTCACTGGTGCGAATAAAGTAATCGTATTGTATATCCATCAATTCCCAAAGGGCTTTAATGCCTTTGACAACTTCATCCACATAGGCTTTGGGCTCTACGCCTTTTTTCTCTGCCAGCCGCTGTATTTTCTGGCCGTGGTCGTCTGTGCCGGTTAAAAACATCACCTGATGGCCCCGCAGCTTTTTGTACCGGGCAATGGCATCTGTGGCCACTGTGGTGTAGGCATGTCCAATATGCAGCTTGTCGCTGGGATAATAAATGGGCGTGGTGATATAATAGGTTTTATCCATTAAAAAATCGTTCCTTTCCTTTGTGTATAGCAAACAGTATCCCTATTATACCCGGTTTTCCAACCAATTGCAAAATTTTTCCCACGACAAACGCATGAAGCGTTTGCCGTGTCGATGAAATGCACTTTCAGTACATTTCATCGAGTTTTCTGT
>CAZCQP010000017.1:0-49718 GCA_964500895.1 uncultured Eubacteriales bacterium
GACGTGGGGGGCATTTATATATCACAGACCCTTGTTTTCCTTGGATTGTTAGAAAGCCTTTAAATTTAGCTTTGAGATTGCATAAGATAGATGGTTTTTTCGGTACACCGGAAGAAACCGAAAAAACCTTTAGTGAATATGGTTTTGAACTTGTTGCTTCAAATTTTGATGGGTATGCCCAGTGTATCACGTTAAAGAAGGTATCTTAAGGTATGCGCATAAAATTGGTGCTACACAGAAAGCCGCCACTTCATTGTGACGGCTTTTTTGAAAAAAGTTTTTAGTTTAATAGCTTACAACACGCAACTCAAAGTAAGCTTTTGGGTGCTTGCATACAGGGCACATCTCCGGCGCCTTCTCGCTGTCTACAATGTGGCCGCAGTTACGGCAAATCCATACGCATTTCTCTTGCTTAGCGAACACCGTACCGTCTTCCACATTTTTCAGCAGCTTAAGGTAGCGTTCCTCATGCTCCTTTTCAATTTTTCCTACAGATTCAAACAGAAAAGCAATATCTTCAAAGCCTTCCGTACGGGCTTCGGCAGCCATACGGTTGTACATATCCGTCCATTCCCCGTTTTCGCCACTTGCCGCGGCCTTGAGGTTTTCGGCGGTTGTAGGAATTTCGCCGCCGCACAGAAGTTTAAACCAAATCTTGGCGTGTTCCTTTTCGTTGCCTGCGGTTTCCTCGAAGATAGCAGCAATTTGCTCATACCCCTCTTTTTTCGCTTTGCCCGCAAAATAGGTGTACTTATTTCTTGCTTGGCTTTCACCTGCAAACGCTTCCATCAAATTCTTCTCGGTCTTTGTTCCTTTTAAATCCGCCATTTTAATTCCCCCCTAAAAATAATAGTTTGTGCAAGCTTGCTTGAACCAGACTATTTCCAATTGATTTAATTATATTTTCTCAAAATCTGCTACGCCGTGCTTGCAAAGGGGGCAAATATAATCGGCTGGTAACGTTTCCCCCTCATACACAAAACCACAAATTTTACAGCGGTAACCGTGTTTTTTAGCCGCTTGGGGCTGGGGTTTGATGTGCTGTTGATAATAGGAATAGGTGACGCTTTCGATATTGTTCAGCACCTTTCCATCTGTAACCTCTGCCGTAAACATGGTATGTGAACCAAAATCAGTGGTATCAGTCACCTTAAAGGATAAATAAGCGTTTGAACAGTCCGGCAAATAGATGAGCCCATTTTCACTTCTGGCAATGTTTTTATATCCAGCAAACTTGTCCACCGTTTTCCCCGATTGAAAACCAAAATGCTTGAATACATCAAAGGAGGTTTCGGTTGTTAAAATAGACACGTTACATTCCCGTGACTGCATCATCAAGTCGTGGGTGTAATTTTGTTTGTTAACGGTGATGACACTAACAAACGGTGGTGCACTGGTCACCTGCAAAACAGTATTGATGATGCAACCGTTGTCCTTATCGCCGTCTTTGGCAGTGAGCACGTATAAGCCGTACCCCACTTTAAATAATGCATTATTGTCCAATTTATTTCAGTCCTTTCGTTTTAGAGTCGCTATATGCATTGTAACACCGATGCCCACTACAAGCAAGATGCCCGTAACATGCGGTTTCTGCGCCATGTAGGCAGAGGCAATGAGTGTACACCACAAAAATAAAATTGCTTTTAGCTTGACGCTGCCACGCACACCAGTCTTATGCCGGTAGTTTTCAATAAACTCACCAAAATACTTGCTGTTTTTAAGTTTTTCATACAATTTTGGGTTGCCGTGGCTAAAACAGATGGCGGCAACCAACACAAAGGGTGTTGTAGGCATAATGGGCAACACAAGACCGATAGCGCCCAATGCCAATGCGCAAAATCCCAGGATAACAAAGGCAGTGTTTTTCATTGTGTAGCAGCCGCCAACAGTGTGTAGATACCTATTGTGGCCTCAATGGCCTTGCCGTATGCAAGGCAGGGCTTGTGGCAGTGTGCCCCCAGGTGGTCTTTGGTGTTTTGGGTCATTGGGCTACCTCACTTTATAATATTGATAATTGTTATTAAAAAGTATAGCATGTAAAGGTATAATTTGTCAATCCATCATTTTATAATAAATGCAAATGGTGGGTAGGATTATGTAATATAGCCGCCTGGGTGATGCACCAGGCGGCTATATTGCTTACGATAATTCATGTTTTAACATGTTTTCAATAAAGATACCATATCCTTTGGAAGGTTCCTGTACAAATACGTGGGTGACAGCGCCAATTAAGTGTCCATCCTGAATGATGGGGCTGCCGCTCATACCCTGAACAATGCCATTGGTGATAGCCAGCAAGTGAGGGTCTGTAATGCGGATGACCATGCCTTTGGTGTCGTCCCCGGCGCTCTGGTTCACTGATTCGATATAAATATCATAACGTTCAGCTTTAGAGCCGTCCACCGTGGCCAAAATGGTGGCAGGGCCGGGGTGTATGGTGCCTTGCAGACCAATGGGTAACTTGTCCTTAGGCATTTGATTGCGGGCTTGCATGTCTACCGTGCCAAAAATACCGTAAGGGCTGTTTTGCTCAATTCTGCCGATGACGTGCCGTCCTTTTGTTTCCCCAATCAACTCTCCCGGTGCGCCTTTTTTGCCTTTCACCACCGAGGTAATGTCTGTGTGCTTAATTTCGCCGTTTTTAATGGTTAGCATTTGTTTGGTGTCCACATCAATGATGCCGTGCCCCAGTGCGGCAAATTTATTGGTGGCCGGGTTATAATAGGTGATGGTACCAATGCCCTGTGTGCCGTCTCGAACCCAGGCACCAATCTTATTCTCCCGGCCGTCCTTGCCTGCCACAGGCTTTATTTCGGCGTTCACCACGCCTTCTTTGCGCTGAATTTGCAGGTTTAGGCTGTTTTTAGAGTTTTGGATGATGGAGTTTAACTCCTCTTTGTTAGATAATGGCTGATTGTTCGCTTTAAGAATCACATCGCCGGACTTTAAAATGCCTTCGCTAGGATTGTGTTGTTTGCCATCGGGTCCATCTACCGGCCCGATGCCTAAAACCACCACACCAGCGGTGTTAATTTTAACCCCAACGCTCATGCCGCAAGGCACAAGTTCTGTTTCGGGAATAATATGGTTATTGGCCATGGGTTTGCGGGAAGTTAACCCAAAACCGCTAAAAGCCTTGGCATTCGTTCCCGGTGCCGAAGGGGTGCCGTTGGTTAAATCTAAGAGCAAATTGTTGAACAAGGAGGGTTCACTTTTTGCTGTGCTTTGTTCTTGCATTAAATCTTTGCCTGTGGCTTGGATGCCGCCCAGCATGGTTTCGCTTAAGCTGGCATACACCTCACAGGCTGGTTGAATGTCTCCCAATGCTTTCATTTCCTGCGCTGTCGTAAGCCGTAAATCGTTTGGAAAGCGCATATTTGTGGTGGCATAATAGCCAGTTACAATTGCACATATTAAGAAAAGAAGGCCGACAAATGTGTGCCGGGCTCTTATGAAAAAAATCGGTTCCTCTTTCATTTCATTTTCCACTTCCCAAACAAAATTCAAGTGCGAAAGCACAATAAGATTGCTTACCGCACATCAATAATTTTGCCTTTTTTACACTTGCTTATACTGATGGTTTCCTAGAAAATAAACCACAAGTATGCATGGAATTAAATTAAACAAGTGGTATATGTTTTAATTATTTTTAGTTTGTGTCGGAATACAATTCAATTTGAAATTGTTTAACAAAATGGTTGCAAGCAAAAATTAATTTGACAGAAATTTGCCTGAATAGTAAAATTTAACAGAATAAAAAGTGCAAGAAAAGAGGGAAAACATGAAAAGCTTTTTTTGGTATGTGTATTTGGTTTTGGGCTTTTTCTTAACCATTTCAAAATTGTGGGCGCTAAGGCGGCAGAAGGGCAAAATTTCGGAAGAGGCCTACCGCCGCAAAGCGTATGACATTGCCATGGCATTTGGCTTGTGCCATGTAAAAGCCACCGGCTCTACCATTACGGTAAAGGGGCATGAAAATGTGCCCAAAGAGGGTGCGGTGCTGTTTGTGGCCAACCACCAAAGCAATTTCGACATTGGCATCATGCTGGGTTACATTCAAAAAGAAAAAGGATTCATTTCAAAAGAAGAATTGGCAAAAGTGCCCATTTTAAGCCACTGGATGCAAGAAATTAATTGCGTGTTTATGGACAGAAGCGACATGAAAAAGTCATTAAAAGCCATTACAGATGCCATTACCCATTTGAAAAACGGTTACAGCATGGTTATTTTCCCGGAAGGTACCCGCAACAAGGGCGGGGAAACCAAGGAGTTTAAAGCTGGCAGCTTTAAACCCGCCACAAAAGCCGGGGTGCCTATTGTGCCGGTGACCATCGACGGCTCTTACCGCATTATGGAAGCCAACGACAACCGCATCAAAGGGGCAGAGGTGACGCTCACCATACACCCGGCCATTCCCACGGCAGAGCTTTCCCGGGAAGAAACAGCCGCTTTGCCGGAACGTGTGCGGGACATTATTGTTAAAGGACTGGCGTAAATGGAAAACCAAAGAGAAAAAGTGTGCCGGGTTTTGGAGAGCCTGGGCATTGCATACGAACTGTTTCTGCACCCACCTATGCACACCATGGAGGAGTGCTTTGCACTAAGCCCCAGACCGGAAGTGGAAAATTGTAAAAATTTGTTTTTGTGCGATGGAAAGGGTCGGGCGTATTATTTGGTGATGGTGCATGGGGATAAGCAGGTGGATTTGAAGGCGCTTGCGGAAAAACTGGAATGCAAAGGGCTTCGGTTTGCGTCCCAGGAGCGATTGTTGAATGTGTTGCAGCTGGAACGGGGAGCGGTTGGCCCTTTGGCCTTGTTTAATGATGACAACCAGGCAGTGACAGTGGTGGTGGATACCAACCTTGCCAAAGAGCCGGTTATTGGGGTACACGCCAACGACAACGCTTCTACGGTGTTGCTTTCATACTTGGACATTTGCCGGGTGCTGGAAGCCAGGGGGAACAAGACGGTTTTTATGGAGATGTAAACAAGAACGTGTTTGTAATGAATTTTCAAACACTGCCTGGAGGGGTCTTCTAATGAAAAAATTGATGTTTATTTTATTATCCGTTTTGCTGGTGGGGTCTGTGGCGCTGAACATTTATATGGTTCCCCGTGTATCCAGAGGTGGAAGGGATGGTATTGTGTCCTTTTCCGATGCAAATTCCAGGGACACCTATTTTACGGTGCACAATGTAAAAGCCGCCCACAGCATGAGCAAGGGAGCGGGCGTTAAAGTGGGCGTTATGGATTGGTGCTTTGGTTATAGTGCCAACAAAGCACTGTATGCGGATGCGGTGAATTTCACTGCAAATAAAGATGCGCTAGACACTGAACACCATGGGTTTTGGATGGCCACGGCGCTGAAAGAAATTGCGCCGGATTGCGAAGTTTATGGTTTAGCCATCACGGATATGGACGAGGATTTACTGGCGGATAACATGGTGAAGGCCATTGACTGGGCCATTGAAAACGATTTAGATGTGCTGACCTATTCCAACGCCCCGTTTTCAGAAAAAAACCGCCCCAAAATTGATGAAGCGGTGAACAAAGCTGTGGAACACGGCATTATCACCACTTTTATTCATTACGACAGCCCAAACAACTTATACCCGGACGGTTTCTTTGCATATTCAGACGGGGGCAGGGCAGCAGATGTGAATATTTTGCACTATGACTATAACCAGTTGTTTTTAGACCAGTATGAGCGGTATCAAAGCTTTAATGGGGACTATTCAAAAATTAAATCTGGGGATGATGTGCCGTATTTGTCCATGTCTTCCACGTCGCCGGTGCTGGCGGGGTTTGTGGCTATTTTAAAGTCTATCAACCCGAATTTATCCCCGGCAGAATACAAAGACATCTTGGTGCAGACCAGTTATGCATTAGCATATGAAGACTGGGGCTTCGGTAGAGAAACAGAGGTGCCCCGGGTGGCTGATATTGGCAAAGCGGCGGAATATTTGCTGGAAAACAAGGTTGATTGACAGCCATAAAAAGGGCAATGGGTGGTTGCATGACAATAAATTTTAAATATGTAGGCGGGTTTGTTTTCTTTTTCTTAGTGGAGCTGTGCATTGGGCTGTTTGTTAGGGATAGGGTGATACGGCCATTTGTAGGGGATATGCTGGTGGTGGTCCTCATTTACTGCTTTTTAAGAAGTTTTTCCTTTGCGCCCAAAAAGCATTTGCCATTGTTCATCTTTTTGTTTGCCTGTTTGGTGGAAGGGTTGCAGCTTTTCATGCTGCCGGTGCAGGGTGTGGCTTCTATCATTCTTGGGGCCACCTTTGACTGGCTGGACATTGGGTGTTATGGGGTGGGGTGTTTGCTTTTGGTTTGGTGGGAAAGAAGATTGGGTTACGAGCATAGATCTTTACATAAATAAAGTAGGGGCGGATTCTATATCCGCCCTTTACTTATGCCAATCATTGTGCGCTATGTTTTTGAGACAGTGTTTTGGCGCATTGCTGGGCGGCAATCAGCCCTTCACCAATGGCGTTGGAAAGCTGAAAGGGCCAGCCGGTGCAATCCCCTGCGGCATATACCCCAGGCACGTTGGTTTCCATAAAGCGGTTCACCACAATGGATGCACCGTCCATGGCCAAGCCCGGCATAAGGCTTTCCGGAGGCATGGCTTCTTTAATGAAAAAGGCCCCAGTGCAAGGAATGGTGTCTTCCCCAACGGAAACAGCGGAGACAGAGGCTTCCCCCAGCACCCGGTTGACTTTGCCTTGCACAAGGTTGACAACTTCCTTTACTTCCGGGGTGTGGCCGTAGTTGTACACATAAGTCACTTTGCTGCAAATTTCGGCAAGGAAGTTGGCATCTTCTTCCGCTTCGGGAATGTCCCCGGCGATGACCACTTCTTTGTTGCGGTAGAGCATTCCGTCGCAGGTGGCACAATAGCTCACCCCTTTGCCCAGAAACTCCGCTTCCCCCGGCACACCTTTACTCTTTTGAATGCCGGTAGCCAAAATGATGGCCCGGGCTTCCACAAATTCATTTTCAAAGTTTAGGGCGAAATAATCCCCCATAGGCAAAGCTTGCAGCACACGGCCTTCCCGTATTTCAATATCCAGTGCATGGGCGTGGCTGTAAAAGGTTTCTAAAAGCTGCGCCCCGGAAAGCCCCGGCATACCCAAATGGTTATCCACTTTTTCCGCCGTGTACAGCCAGCTGGTTTCCAGCTTGCGGCCGAACACCACCACTTTTTTGTTTCTGGCCTTGGCGTTGATGGCGGCCGAAAGCCCCGCAGGCCCGGCTCCGATAATGGCTATATCAATCATGTTAAACCTCTTTAATATAAAAATTGAGATAAGAAATGCCGCTATAAGCGGCATCTCGGTTGTCATTAAAACTGTTCTTCAAATTCTTCTTTGCCAACGCCGCACAGTGGGCATTTCCAATCATCGGGCAGGTCTTTAAAATCGGTGCCCGGTGCAATGCCGTTGTCTGGGTCTCCTTGGGCAGGGTCGTACACATGGCTGCAAACCATACACATCCATTTATTCATTTTCATTCGCTCCTTTACTTGGAAATTTTACCATCTTTAATGCCATTATAGACAAACCCGTCCACCGTGTCAACGGTAATCGGGAATCCATCGGAAATTAAATCAATCACCTTTTGCTGGCAGACAATCAGCGGTTTATCCAGCGCCGTGGCAGCAATGACTGCATGGCTGTTGTCCACAGGGTCCCAAGAGCCCACCACAACGGCAGAGGCCCGCTTAATGTAAGGCATCATATCGTTGGTGGTTTTGGTGGCCACCAGAATGTCTCCGGGCTTAAAGTATTTGTCGGCTTCTTCAATTACCTTAATGACGTTGGCCACGCCGGCTACCACTTTGCCGCTGTACCCCACACCTTTGGCAATAACATCCCCTACAATTTCCACTTTCAGGGTGTTGGTGGTGCCTGCAACGCCAACCGGTACACCGGCGGCAATAACGATGGAATCGCCGTCTTTGGCCAGACCAACTTCCACTGCCATGTTGGTGGCAATTTCAAATACTTCCTTGTTTACATTCACCTCGTCGGACAAAGTGGAGACACAGCCCCAGGTTAAGTTCAGCTGGCGCCAGGTGTTTTTCCGTGAGGTAACGGCCAGGATGGGGCAGGAAGGCCGGAACCGGGACACCATTTTGGTGGTGAAGCCTGCCTCGGTGACGGTAACGATGCAAGCAGCGTTTAAGTCTGTGGCGGTGGCACAAGCTGCAAAGCTGATGGCGTTCGTAATGTTTGTTTTAAAGGCAATGTGACGTTTCAGCACTGCCCGGGCGTAGTCGATGGAGTTTTCAGTGGTTTCCGCAATATTGGCCATCATAAGCACTGCTTCTACCGGGTAGCTGCCTTTGGCGGTTTCCCCAGAAAGCATGACACAGTCTGTGCCGTCGAAAATGGCGTTGGCCACGTCGTTGGCTTCCGCCCGGGTGGGGCGGGGGTTGTTCACCATAGACTCCAGCATCTGGGTGGCGGTAATGACCGGCTTGCCTTTTTCGTTGGCTTTACGGATAAGCATTTTCTGCACGGAAGGCACTTCTTCTGGGGGAATTTCCACACCCAAGTCGCCCCGGGCCACCATGATGCCGTCTGCCAATTCCAAAATGCCGTCAATGTTGTCCACACCGTCCCGGCTTTCGATTTTGGCAATAATCATCATCTGGTTGCCCCCGTTTTCTTCCAGCACGTCCCGGATACGCAAAATGTCATTAGGGGAGCGGACGAAGGAAGCGGCCACATAGTCAAAACCTTGCTCAATACCAAAAATAATGTCTTCCTTATCTTTGTCTGTTAAAGAGGGCAGGTTCACGTACACATCCGGCACGTTTACCCCTTTGCGAGAGCTTAAGAAGCCGCTATTCACCACCTGGCACACAATTTCTGTGTCTTCAATGGCGGTAATTTTCAGTTCAATCAGGCCGTCGTCAATGAGGATGCGGCCGCCTACAGACACGTCTTTGGGCAAGTCTTCATAGGTGACAGACACCATGGTTTCGTCGCCTTCAATATCCAGGGTGGTCAGGGTAAAGGTGCTGCCCTGTTTCAAATACACGCTGTCTACCCCAAAGGTTTTAATGCGGATTTCTGGCCCCTTGGTGTCCAGAATAAGGGGGATGGGGGCTTGCAGGGCTTCTCTGGCCTCTTTCAGCTTATCCACCGTTTCCTTGTGGCTTTCGTAAGTGCCGTGTGAGAAGTTGATGCGGGCGGCGTTCATGCCGGCTTTTATCAGCTTCTTAATGGTTTCCACATCGTTGCTGGCTGGGCCTAAAGTGGCCACGATTTTGGTTTTTCTCATAATTTCCACCCCTATTTATCGTAGTATAACACAATTTTCGCCTAATAATCCTTTTAATTGTTCTATGAGCTGTGCATTCACGTTCACACAGTAGTCTTTGGTTAGCCGGAACCGTTCCCCGGTGGCTTCCTTGAACACCACCACACCGGCTGGGCCTTTGTGTGCGGAAAGCAGGGCGGTAACCTGATGGTCCGACACAGGCCGTAAAGCAGGTATTTTTAAATACAAGGTCTGTTGAAAGCCTTGCTCGGCTGCTTCGGGCTGGTTGTCTTCAAACAAAATCAGCTCGTTGGCCATCACCTTGGCGTCCTCGTCTTCTTTCACGCTGGCTTTTCCAGTAACGGCAATGACTTGCCCAATTTCCAGGTGTGGCCTACCCATGTATTTTTCATAAATCTGCGGGAATACAATCACTTCAATGTTGCCGGTCAAGTCCTCTAAGGTGAGGAAGGCCATGGCTTTGTTGCCTGTTTTTGTGTATTTCACACTTTTCTGTTGGATGATGCCCCCCACACACACAGACTGGCCATCTGTTACGGCGGCGCTCTGTTCCTGGAAGGTTTCTTCCTCGTCTTCTTGCCTGGCTAAATCCAGGCTGGTGGTGTTTACCCGGCCTTGCAAAAAGCTTTGGTAAGCGGATAAAGGATGGCCGCTGACGTACACCCCCAGCATTTCCTTTTCAAAGGCCAGCAGTGTTTTAGGGTCAAACTCTTGCACATCCGGCAGCATGTCTTCCTGCTTGGTCGGGGCTGCATCATGGCTGCCCCCCATGTCGAACAAGTTTAACTGGCCTTCTAGGTTCTGCCGCTTATTTTGCCCGATTGCGTTTAAAATATTTTTATAAATCTGCATGTACTGGCTGCGTTTGCCGCCCAAAGAATCAAACCCGCCTGCCAGAATAAGGCTTTCCAGGCAGCGTTTGTTCAAGTCCCGGGTTTGCAGCCGGGAGATAAAGTCCGTCATGCTGGTGAAAGGGCCGTTTTGTGCCCGTTCCGCCACAAGGGCAGAAATGGCGGGGCGGCCTACGTTTTTAATGGCGTGCAGCCCAAACCGGATGTTTGGCCCCTTTACGCTGAAATGGCCAAAGCTGTCGTTTACATCCGGGGGCAGCAGGGCAATGCCCATCTTTTTGCACTCTGCAATGTATTCCGCCACTTTGCTGGAATGGTCCATCACAGAGGTCATCAAGGCGGCCATGAACTCCACGGGGTAGTATACTTTCAGCCAGCCCGTTTGGTAGCCAATCACCGCATAGGCCGCCGCATGGCTCTTGTTAAAGGCGTACTTGGCAAAGTCCGCCATGTCTTCAAATATTTTTTCCGCCGCTTCTTTGGGGATGCCTTGCTTCACACAGCCGGGCACATCTTCCCCAAGGCCATAGACAAAGTTTTTGCGTTCTTCCTCCATGACGGATACTTTCTTCTTGGACATAGCCCGGCGCACCAAATCGCTGCGGCCCAAGCTGTACCCCGCCAGTTCCCGCACAATCTGCATCACCTGTTCTTGGTACACAATGCAGCCGTAAGTGGCCTTTAAAATAGGCTCCAATGCCGGGTGGGTGTAACGGATGCTGGCTTTGTCCCGCTTACCCCGGACGTATTTAGGAATAAAGTCCATAGGGCCGGGGCGGTACAGGGATATACCGGCGATAATGTCTTCCAAACATTCCGGTTGTAGCTCCCGCATGAACGCCTTCATCCCGGCGCTTTCCAGCTGAAAAATGCCCTCGGTTTTGGCGGCGGATATTAATTCAAACACCTTGGGGTCAGCAAAGTCTATGTGGTCAATGTCTATATCCACCCCGTGGTTGCGCTTAATTTCTGCCACAGCGTTCTGAATGACCGTAAGTGTGCGCAGACCTAAAAAGTCCATTTTCAGCAAGCCCAGTTCTTCCAGCGTAGTCATAGGAAACTGGGTGGTCAATACCCCGTCGTTTTGGTACAGGGGCACGTAACTGGTTACCGGTTCGTTGCAGATAACTACCCCTGCCGCATGGGTAGAGGCATGGCGAGGCAGCCCTTCCAGCCTTTTGGACATGTCAATAAGCCGTCTTGCCGCTTCTTCATTGTCGTACACGGCTTTCAGTTCCGGGTTCAATTCCAACGCCCGGTCTATGTTCATGCCAATGGCAAAGGGAATCATTTTGGCCAGCCGGTCCACGTCTGCATAAGGCATGGCCAAGGCACGGCCCACATCCCGAATCACCGCCCGGGCGCCCATGGTTCCAAAGGTGATGATTTGTGCCACATGGTCTGCCCCATATTTGGCCACCACGTAGTCAATCACTTCCTGCCGCCGTTCATAGCAAAAGTCGATGTCAATATCCGGCATGGAAATACGTTCCGGGTTTAGAAACCGCTCAAAAAGCAGGGCGTGCTTGATGGGGTCTATGTTGGTAATGCGCAGGCAGTAAGCCACCAGGCTTCCAGCGGCAGAACCACGGCCAGGCCCCACCATGATGCCTTGTTCCCGGGCGTGGCGGATGAAGTCCCACACAATGAGGAAATAGTCGCAAAAGCCCATGGTGCTGATGACGGAAAGTTCGTAGTCCATCCGGGAAGCCAGTTCTTGAGCCGTTGCTTCACCATACCGCTCCACAAGCCCTTCCCGGCACAGTTTGTTCAAGTAGTGGAAAGCGGTGCCTTCACCTTCTGGAATGGGGAAGCGGGGCAGCTTATATTCATTGAAAGTAAGCTGTACGTTGCACCGTTCTGCAATGTTGGCAGTGTTGGTTAGGGCTTCTGGGCAATAGGGAAACAAGGCCGCCATTTCCTCTGGGGATTTTAAGTAAAACTGCTGGCCTTCGTAGGTCATCCGGTCGTCGTCTTCCACGGTGGTGTTGGTCTGAATGCACAAAAGCAAGTCGTGGGCGGCTGCATCTTCTTTATAGATGTAGTGGGCGTCGTTGGTACACACCAGGGGGATGCCCGTTTCTTGGCTCATGCGCACAAGGGAGGGGTTCACCTGCTTTTGTTCCGGCAAGCCATGCTCTTGCAATTCCAAAAAGAAGTTGTTCTGGCCGAAAATGCTGTTTAGCGCCAGGGCTTTGGCTTTGGCGTCCTCATAAGTGCCTTGAAGCAATGTTTTGGCCACCGGCCCACTTAAACAGGCGCTAAGGGCAATGAGCCCTTCGCTATGAGCCTGCAAAAGCTCCATGTCCACTCGAGGTTTGTAGTAGAACCCTTCCGTGAACCCGGCAGACACCAGCTTGATGAGGTTGTGGTAGCCGGTGTTGTTTTCTGCCAGCAGCACCAAATGGTTATAAAAATTATCTTTGCTGGCCACCTTGTTGTGGCGAGAGCCGGAGGCCACGTACACTTCGCACCCCAGCACCGGCTTTAACCCAGCAGCCACCGCTTCTTTATAAAAGTCTACCACGCCGAACATAACTCCGTGGTCGGTAATGGCCAGTGCGTCCATGCCCAAAGCCAGGGCACGGGAAACAAGCTCCTTAACTTTGGAGGAGCCGTCTAAAAGGCTGTATTCGCTATGGGTGTGCAGATGTACAAAGCTTGGTGTGTTCATGGTTTCTGTCCTTTATTTCTTAGTTTGCTGCAAATTTGCAAGTGTTGCAAATGGGTATAGTGTTAAATTCGCCATGAAAGGGTGGATACCTTGTAAAACTTTTTTGGTTTTTCATGGAAAAAAATGTGAGCCTTTTACAGGAAGGCCCACATACGGCTGTAAACAAGGTGGATGTGCAAGGCTTGCCACCCTTATATGTTGTATAATATTGTGGTTGTAGGGGCGGCAAGTGGCCGTCTGAACCAATGTTGCCCCTACATGGCTTTAAAATAGGACCAATTTTGCCATTCGCCGTCCCAGCCAGGGGAAACCCAGGGTTCTTCTTGGTTTTGGATTTCTGTTTCCGGGGCGCTGTCTTTGTGCCAAAGGGCATTGTAGATGCATACATAGTCTCCGCTGTCCAACAAGGGCTGTAGCAGGTGCATACCGTCTGCGCCCACGTTCCACTGGGATAATCTATCCAGCTGGCCGGTTTGCAAAAGTTTTACATTCAGCCGGGTGGAAAAATATTGGCTGCCGGTGACGTTCACAATTAGGTAAAACACAAAACCCGTCATTACAAGGCCTTTGATAAAAGGCACATTGTCCCTGTACAGCTTGCCCAGGGCAATGGCCGTCCAAAACACTTCCATAACCAGAAAGGTAACCACGCAGAGGCGTAGGGGAGTGTAGCCATAAGCATCAATATACAAAAACATGCGGTAAAAGGAGGAAGCAATAAGCACCCCGGTAAACAGACACAGCAGCGTGAGCAACAGGCGCACCAGAGGAATGTCCTTCGCCCCCCGCAGCACAGACATAAAGGCTATCAGCACAGAAAAATTAATCACTGTCACAAACAAAAGCTGGAAGAAGCCTTCCCGGGCGTATTCGGAATAGACCATGCCTTCCGGCAACGTCATCAGCCCACCGGTGAACAAATAAGCCACCTGCACAAAGGAAAAGAGCAAAAACACGGCGTTTAGCAGGGTTAAAACTGTGGCGGCAATGATTTTGTCTGTGGGCAAAGTGGGGAAGGGCAGGGGCTCCACATGGGCTGCTACCGCCTTGCTGTTATACATGTAGCCGCTGGCATACATAAATACCAGCACAAAGGACAAAAGGGTTGGTAAGTTGGTAAATTCCAGGTGAATAATGGGCGCCACCAGGTTGTTCAGTAGCTTGCCAAACACCTGGTCCGCAGAGACAAGCAGCATGGTCACAATCGTTAGCAGGGGAAAAGCCAGCAGCACACCCACAAGCACTTTACCCATGACGCTGGGGGTGGTTTTGTCTGCCTTTGCTTTTTTCAGCTTGGCGCAGGCCTCAAACCACACCAGCCAGTGGCTGTGCAGCACAGACAGTAGGGCAAACGCCCCGGTCATGGAAAACATGTCTGGCAGCTTGGGCTGCATGGCGTTAAGAGCGAAGGCTGCAAACATGGCGTGCATGAGCAATACGTTGCCATAGGTGAAAGGGTTCAGGCTGAAAATGCCGTTAAAAGCTGCCACAATGGCAATGGGTATGGCCCATAGCAGGGCTTTTTTGTTTTGTAGGTAGCCCAGCCGCTGGAGGGCCAAAGCCAGCAGGACAAAGGCGACGGGGCAAAAGAGGGTAAAGGACAGCTGGGGGTAAATGGTGATGCCGCTGAAACACCAGGTGTACAAAAGGGCTATGATTGCGCCAAATATGCAAAACACAGCGGTTTCCTTAGGGGTTGCGGTGAAGCGCTTTTTTGCAACTGCCGGGCCGTTGCTGGTGGCAGGGATTGGGGTGGTGTCCATGGTTAAACCTCCTCATCTTCTTCATCTTCGCTCATGTCCCAGGCTAGAATGTCCCCGGGCTGGCAGGCAAGGGCACGGCAGATTTGCGCCAGGGTGGAAAAGCGAATGGCCTTCGCCTTGCCGGTTTTTAAAATGGACAAGTTGGTGTTGGAAATGCCCGTTTTTTCAGAAAGCTGGTTCAAGCTCATTTTGCGCTTGGCCATCATTACGTCCAGGTTGACAATAATCATTCCAAATTCCTCCCTAAATGGTCAAGTCGTTTTCAGACTTGAACGCCACGGCCTTTTGAAACAGCTGTGCCATCACAATGAACAAAAAGCCGGCAATGAGGAAAATGTAGCCAATGGCAAAGGTGAGCATGGTGGCTTGCACACAAAGCAGCATAAAGAACATGGCCGAAATGATGAATGCACTATAGGCAATGCGTTTCAGCCCGGTAACGTTTTTGGGCACAAAAGGGTCTTTCACGTGGATGGTTTTTAACAGCACAATCAGCTGCCACAAAATGTTCAAACAGCACAGCCCGCAAGGGGTGAGCAACACCACACAGGCCCAGTAATACACAGGGTTGCCCCAGAAGTACCAGCCAAAGTAGCGGCGCAGTAGGATGCTTAAGAACAAAGTCACCAGCAAGCCGATGCCAAAGGTAACTTGCAGGCATATGGTTAACAGTTTGGAAAGGCGTTCCATCTCTAAAAAGCGCATATAAAACCTCCAAAACAAATTTTTACCAGTATACCCTGTTGGATTTCGATTGTCAATATTATTTTTATGATAATCATAAAATATATGTTGATTATCAGAGAAATGAAAAACACTATCAGTTTTATGCGTTTGTCGTGAAAATAAGTGTGAAAATGGTTGACAGTAAAGGATAGCAGTAGTAAAATGGGTATAAGAAAAGGGAGTGCGGCAAACACTCCCCCGGCGTACTGCTTGACGGTATGGCCTACTGAAATATATTACTTAAAATAAGCCACAGTCCTATTGCAGAGGGTGGCTTATTTTCTTGTGTTTAAGTATGCTATGTATATTGAAATGGCAAAAAGAATTAAGTAAACCACTTCAAACGTAGACATACGCCTCACCTCCTTTCGGAGGGGCCACACCGCCACCCGGCAATACACCTTATTCCAGTCTAGCACCTTATGCGCATAAAATCAAACAAATTGTCGCAAAACGGCACATGTGCCCAATGCTTATCAAGCATCTTCCCCCGTGCTGGGTTTTTCAAGCTGCCGGAAAAAGGTATACACACCTTCAGCGGCTCGCCTGTCCATGCCTTCCACTTGGGCCAGGGCTTCCACCTCGGCAGCCTGTATGGCGTACACATCCCCGAAATGGCGCAATAGCGCTTTCCGGCGCACAGGGCCAATACCTGGAATGTCGTCCAGCACGCTTTTCACCTGCTTCTTGCCGGAAAGCTTCCGGTGGTACTCAATGGCGAAACGGTGCACCTCGTCTTGAATGCGGGTCACCAGCTTGAAGCCTTCGCTGTTCACAGGCAGTTCAATTTCCTCGCCTTCAAAGAGCAGCCCACGGGTGCGGTGTTTGTCATCCTTCACCATGCCGCACAAGGGGATGTGGATGCCCAGTTTGTCCATGGCCTTCATGGCAGCGTGGACTTGCCCAACCCCACCGTCTATGAAAATCATGTCCGGCAAGGTGGAGAACTTGGGCGCATTGGTGGCCTCTGGGTTATCCGTTTCTGCCTTGTATCGGGCCAGACGACGGCTTAACACTTCCTCCATACTGGCATAATCATCCGGGCCGATGACGGTTTTAATTTTAAACTTCCGGTAGTCGTTGCGCTTGGGTTTGCCGTTTTCAAACACCACCATAGACCCCACAGACTCAAAGCCCTGGCTGTTGGAGATGTCGTAAGCCTCAATCCGGGTAAGGGTGTTGTCGGTACATAACGCTTGCCGGATTTCATCCAGGGCACCCACCGTTCGCTTGGCTTCTCGGGCCATGTGGGTGCCGAACTGGGCCAGGCTTAAAGCGGCATTGTTGGCCGCCAGCTCAATCAGCCGCCGTTTTTCTCCTTTTTGGGGCACGGTGAGGGTGACTCCGTGGCCCTTTAAATGGGACAAGTAGGCCGTCAGCGTGTCCTTTTCCCACACGGGCACTTGCAGCAGAATTTCCCGGGGAATGTAAGAAGTTTCGCTGTAAAAACGCTTGATGAACTCTGCCAGAATGCCTTCCTTGGGCAAGTTTTCCACGGCGTTAAGCATCACTTGCTCCCGACCGGTCATTTTGCCTCCTCGGATGAAAAACACCTGCACCAAAGCCTGACCTTGGCTGGCATGTTCGTCCTTCTGGGCGTCCAAATCCGAGGGCAGGGCTACCGCTAGCACATCTTGGTCACTGTCAGCATCTCGCTCGATGTTCTGCTTTTCCTCTAGCCGCTTTAGGGCGGCCATTTTGTCCCGAAGGATTGCGGCTTGCTCAAAGTCTAGGTTTTCGGAAGCGGCCAGCATGTCTGCCTCCATTTTTTTCAGAATGGGGGCGGTTTTGCCATTCAAAAATTGAAGCACTTCTTCCACCATGGCCTGGTAATCTGCTTCCGAAACCAGCCCGTTGCATGGGGCCAGACACCGGCCGATGGCGTGGTTTAAACAAGGGCGCTCCTTCACCACACCGGGGGTAAGGGCTTTGGTGCACCGGCGCAAAGGCCAGATGCCGTGAATGGTTTCAATGGCGTCGTCCAAGGCCATTTTGCTGGTGATGGGGCCGAAATACTTGGCTTTGTCCTTTAAATGGCGGCGGGTGACGAAAAGCCGGGGGAACGGCTCGTTCACCGTTAGCTTTAAGTAGGGGTAGGTCTTGTCGTCCCGAAGCATCACATTGTACCGGGGACGGTGCTTTTTGATGAGGTGGCATTCCAAAATAAGGGCTTCCAGCTCGTTCTCCACCACGATGACCTCGAAGGTCTTAATCCGGGGGGCCATGCTGCGTACCTTGGGGCTTTGGGCCGCCGATTGCTGGAAGTATTGGCGCACCCGGTTGCGCAGGTTGATGGCCTTGCCCACGTAGATGATGTGGTCGCTGGCGTCCTTCATGATGTATACCCCCGGTTTACGGGGGAGTTTTTTCAGTTCCTCGGCGATGTTGAAGCCGGTATGTTGTTCTGTTTGCATGAGGTTTCGTCACTTCCGTCTTATTTGCTTTTATTTGAAGCCTCTATATATAAGAAAAAGCCACCCATTATCAACGGAATGTGGCTTATTTGTGTACTTAGTTTACTATCGTCCGGGTGGTTGTGTCAACCATTTTTACATTGACCAGCTTGTAAAATGGTGCTAAACTCTTTTTAGGTGTACTGCCGGGTGGCGGCATAGCCCCTCCGAAAGGAGGTGAGGCCGATATGTCTATATATGAAGTGGTGTACTTAATTCTCTTTGCCATTTCAATTTACATAGCATATTTGAACACAAGAAAATAAGCCACCCTCTATGACCGGAATGTGGCTTATCTTTAATACATTTATATAGGCCATACCGTCAAGCAGTACGCCAGGGGGAGTGTTAGCCGCACTCCCTTTTGATGTATTCAGTTTACTACTGCCATATGGTTCTGTCAATCATTATTTACACTTTCTTAGGGCAGGAACACCTTCAAATAGAGCTGTTATCCTGTGTGTGTAGCAATAGCTCTATAAGATTATTTTACTGTGACACTAAATTTGCCGTAGCTCACAGTATAGGTATATGTTTTAGATATTATATTAGCCGAATCCCTATATTTAACCCAACCTTGGTTCTGGCTACGGCTTGCATCATAAGCAATGCCCTGGCCTGACTGCTTTAAACACGCAAGGTAAGTTATTGCATTAGCAGCATATCCTGCATACGCTGAATTGTAATAGTAACTAAATGTAACGTTAAAAATATTTACTTTTGAGTGGCTGAGCCTGAACCGCCTGGATCGCTCATTGGTGTAATTTCATTTGCAGTGCACGTTCATTGACAAGTGTCAATTCGGCTCATCAAGAGCGTTAGAAATTGCCGATTCTGGCTCATCAAGAGTGTCGGCAAGTTCCGGTGCTGTCCCTTCAAAAGAGTCGACAAGTATCAACTTAGACTCACAATAAGCGCCATTATCCATAATGATAATATCATGGCGAACAACGCCATTATCAATATCCTCTTGGCTAAGAATGGAATATACATTACTCACAGTGCTGTCTGAAGGCTCATTCGTCTCACTTTGTGTATAAGTAGATGACGCTACTGAAAACATCATAATCAGAACCATAACCATAATCAAACAAAAGCTACGTTTAAACATAAACTCAACCTCCATTTTTTTATATTTATCAGTTTACGTTTGAAAGCCTACTTAGAGTGTTAGCGTCAAGCAAAAGCAAGGTGCGTCTAAGTAAATAAAAAATTCATACTTAAACATAGCACCTTAGACAAATTTTGTCTATTATAGTATTTTTGAGTTATTATAAATGGGTTTAGCAGATTTGAACGTATTTAAATATAAAATATACACGATTTATACATATATTTTATATTTGTCTGCAGCTTAATTGCTTGATTATTATTGAATACACAAGTTGGTAGACAGTAATGTTGTGCGTCCATTCGTTAGACTGGCCAACGAGTTTGCCATCATTTTTTTGCATGTGATAAAATACGGAGACATTAAACAGATTCTCAGTGACTATTGGATTCATCTACCAATTTGGCTATGCCAGCAGGTTCATGCATCAGAGGGTATTTTTTCGGGCGGCAAGAAACCCTGATTCCCGCCATCAACCAAGTGCTGGAGCAAACGGTGCGCATGGCTGTCATCTTTTGCATTGCAGGGCTGTTCATTCCCATGGGGCTGACGTATGCCTGTGCGGCGGCGGCTATCGGCATTGTGGCTGAGGAAATTTTTTCGTTTTTGTTTGTGGTGGGGGCTTTTAAGGCCAAGAAAGAGAAAGTGGTGCGCCGTCTGGCCAGCATGACCGGCAGCCAGAGCCTGGTGCTTATCACTACCATGGCACTGCCCTTAACAGCCAACCGGGTGGTGGGTTCTTTGCTGACCACCCTGGAAAACGCCATGATTCCCCAAAGGTTGCAGGTGTATGGGATGTCTGCATCTGAAGCCATGAGTGTATACGGGCAGATGTCGGGTATGGCCATGCCTTTGATTTTTTTTCCATCTGCCTTTCTTATCTCTCTATCCATTTCTCTTGTGCCTGCCGTATCCGAAGCATCGGCCTTGGGGCAAACCCACCGCATTCACTACACCGCGTCTAAGTCGCTGTTGTTTGCGGCGGTAACCGGCTTTTGTGCCGCCGCCATGTTCATCCTGTTTGCTGGGGAGTTGGGGACGGTTATTTACAAACAGGATTTAAGGCAAATGCTGATTTTGCTTGGTATTATGTGCCCCTTTTTATACATACAGGTGGTGCTTTCCGGTATATTAAACGGCCTGGGCTATCAGATGCTTATTTTCCGCAACAGCCTGATTTCCTCTGCCATTAACCTGGCCTTCATTTACTTTTTAACCCCATTGCGTGGCATTGAAGGGTTCATTCTGGGCTGGTTTGTTAGCCTGATTGTGGTTTGTTTTTTAGAGCTGGAGCAGTTGCGCCAAAGCGTAGACTTACAGTTCGAGTTTGCCAACTGGTTTGGCAAGCCGCTGCTGTGTGCTGCTGCCAGCGGGCTGGTGGTTAAATGGCTGTCCCGCACGTGGATATTTCCCACCCTGGGCCCTGTGGGGGGGCTGCTGGTGTCTCTAGGTGCTATGGGGTGCTTGTATTTAATTGCCGTGATGGGCACAGGTTGCTTGTCCATAAGCGAACTAAAACTGACATTTAAACGAGGGTGAAGAGCAAATGTCTAAAAGCCGGAACGTGGTAAGTTCCGGCTTTCGTCATGCAAGGGGTTATTTTACATTGGCCTTCGGTTTAAAGGGCGAAACGGCTTGTAGGCTGTATTTAAACTTTACGGGCAAGAGAGGGTTTTGTTTGTAGTGCACTTTCAAAATACGCTCCATAATCATATTCCCCAGGGCAAAGTTGGTCATGGGCAACAAGATTAAAAATTGCATCAAGTTGTAGCGGGTGAACACATCCCCTTGACGCAAAGTAGAGAAAAGGGTATCTTTCATGGCGTTCATGGCCTGCGTCACAATGCCTTCATTGTTTTTGGTCTTTTTTGTGGGGGCTACGGTAAGCAGCACCAGGTAAACCACTTCCCCAGTTCGGGCAGAGGTACGGGCTTCAATGCGGTAAAAATTTGAAAAAGTGCTGTAGTCACAGCAATAGCTGCCTGGGTTATTGTTCCACTCACTCAAATCTGCCACCACAGTGGCCAAATCCACTTCCGCACTTGCGGTCTTGCCTATGGCGTCTTTGTATATGGCGGTCAACGTCTCTGAAGGCGCTTCTCCCAGCCTGGCAATAAATAAATCTTCTACATAATGGTAGTGGGTGACCACTTGTTTAGGCTGTTTCAGCTTGTGAAAACCTTGAAGCAAAAAGCCATGCAGCTTTTCGTCGTAAGGCTCAATAATGAGGGCACGCTGGCATAGCTCACAAAGTTCTTCGTAACGGCCTTTATCCAGTAGAATCTGAGCAGCATCACTCACCACCCGAACATAACGGGAATGATAGTAGGTGTTTAAAGGCACCACCCAAGGCTCCAGCGAATCTTTGGATAAAAAGTCTCCTTTGTAAATGTCAATCATGGCTTTAAAACGTTCCAGCCGCTCATCCTCTGAAAGATGCAAGGCGTACACGTCGTTATACAGCTTTTCAAAAGCCTCTGTATCAATGCCACACGTGACGTCTGGGTTCCAGCCATACGAGCCGCTGCGGCTAATGATAAGCCCTTTGGCATCTTCGCAGCCCAATTTCTGCAACACGGCTCTGGCACGGTGTACCAATGTTTTAAGGGTGTTGGCCGGGTCGTCCGCTTCATCGTCTGGCCATAGCACCTCAAAAAACTCGTTTTGGGAAATGTCCCGCTCCCGGTAGGCCAATATATATTTAAGCAGGGACCAGATTTTTTTGGAACGGTTGATTTTATCTGTAATTTTTACATCTCCGTATGAAATGGAGAACTCGCCAAACATATTTATGTATAAGTCATCACACATTGTGCTAACGCTCCATTTCTGTCCTAGTGTGTTTGGTCATGCATGCCTTTTAGAAACTGAGGGCTTAATAGCTGGCAGGCTAGAAAAAGGCACAAAAATAAAATTTGCAGGTAAGGTGAGCAGCCAGTAGAAAACAGTCAATCTCCGTTGGATTGCCAAGATTCCCTATTTAAAATTATATATTTTTTCTGTAAATATGCAAGCAAAAAATAAAATTGGACAATTATTTATCATATGCATCATGTTTGAGAGCCGAAAATCTTTCTATTAGCCCTACATTTTCACCACGTCATACAGCCCTTGCAGCACCAAAGGAAACTGGGGGCACCAGAAACCCACGTTGCACAGGGTTACGCCAGCCAGGTTGTATCGAAAAGGCAAGTTCAGCTTGGCCCTTAAACTGCGTGCATCTTCAAACCACACCTGATGGGCGGTGCCTTTTTCGCTTACATATTCAAAATAAGGGGCTTGGGCATCTGTGTCGTATTGAATGTGTGCATGATACCGGCGGGCTGTATCCACAGCCTGCAAGCCGGTGACTGTGGCGGCAGGCCCTGGCCAGATGTCAGAGAGGGTCCAACTGTAGCCGTGGGTGGGAATGCCAACAAATAGCATTTCGTTTTGCAGCTTTGGGGCTGCTGCGTCCAGGCTGGCGGTGATTTGAGGCATGGGCGCAACTGGCCCGGGCACTTTGTAGCTTAAACCCCTGTCCATGGCCATGAGGGTAACGGTATCTAACCCTTGGCGCAACCGGTTTGTTTCCCCTGCATATGGGCGGGGCAATCCGGTTAACGTTGCAGACAAAAAATAGCCTTCCCGGCGCAAGGTTTCTCCAAGCTGTGTCAAAAAGCCGTCATAATCTGCCCGGCAGTATGCCGGAATCCCTTCCATTGCCATATCCGCCCCCGCATAGCCTTTCTTTTGCATGGTTTGTAAAAGAGCGGTTGTCATGGTTCTTTGCAAGGAAACGTCTGTGGCCAGCTTACAGGCCAAATCCTGGTTAAAGCCCTCTGCATCCAGGTTACTCACCACCAGCACCGGCAACGTTTGCTGTTTGTTGCAAAGGGCAATCAAGCCCTGATCCTCCGGGCCTGCCAATCGGCCTTCCGGGGTAAGGCGATGGGCGTAAATGCTTAAATATGTGAGATGAGGCAAGGCTTTGTCTAAAACTTCTGGAGCAATACCGTGAAAGGCATAGCCGTTCACTTCAATGGCACCCCGCTTGGGGGTTTGCTCTACATCCAGCACCAACGTTTGCCCCACCACCGGGGGCAAACCTAAAGATATTGCGTTATCCCCGGCCACTTTTTCCGGGGCTATACCGTAACTGCGGCCAATGGAGAAAAGGCTGTCTCCTTTTTGAACCACGTGTATAACCATGGCGCACATCCTTCCCTTACTGCATCATTTTGCCTACAGTGTATGCGCACCATGGCTTTTCATTGCGTGGCCCAATGGCGTGTTTGAAAAATCATTTTGTAGGGGTTTTAACCTTAATTTTAGGGAAGGCAAACCGTTCAAATGCACGGGGTTTAAGTTCGGGGCGCAAAAAAGGTTTGGGAAACTTCTTCGAGAAAAAGTTTCCCAAACCTTTCAAACAACTTTTAATGAGATTCACCCGTTGGGGAACATGGCTTTGTACTGCTTCACCATAAACCGTGCCACCAGAGAGGCAGTTACGGCCATGTCTTCCGTAGGCAGGTAATGAGGGGCCCGCTTATCAAACAAAATGCTGGCAGAGCCTTTCATTTCATCGTCTGTGCGCCAAATTTGGAGCGTTACCGGGAAACGTGGTGCCAAATCAAACACGGCTTGAACGTCGGCGCTGCTTTTTTCCAGCCTACCCCCCAGTTGTGCGCAAACTTCCTGTATGTTGGCCACAGGTTTGTTGCATATGGCCCCTGCCAAGAAGTTTACAGAACGGTTCTGGAAAGGTTCTTCATAGGAATTGCCGCCGGGCATGGAACGAAAATGGGCCAGTTCCCCAGACAACGGGGTGCCGTCGGCATTTAATAAGTAATGGAGGAGCACAAGCCGCCATTCTAAAATGAGGATGTTGTCTGTATCCCCAAAGGTGACTTTATATTCTGGCGTTTGGATGGTGACCGGCTGGCCAAAGCTTACCACATGAAAGCTTTGGGTGCCCGGGTTGTAGTCCGCCCCGGCTTTTGCGGCCACATCTTCTGGCTTGCGGCCAAGCAGGGCCTCGATGGTATATTGAAAAGCCGGTGCATAATTGTGCATAGCTTCTGTGCCAATCATATATGGAAACACTTATCCGTACCCCCTGGGTTGTCATTGGTCTTTATCTTACGATTCCCTTACGCTTACGTTTGCCCTTGGTCTTGGCCTTGGTCCATGGCTTGCAACTGGTAAATGAGAAAGTCCACCAGCACTTCCCCTGCCACAGATGCATCTTCAGGAGACAAGTAATGCTTGGCCCGGGCGTTAAAAAGCACGTGTCCGGTACCTTCCATTTCATCGTCTGTAAGCCAGACTTGCAAAGTCATGGGATACTTGGGCATGAAATAAAAGGTGGCGGTAATGTCTGCGCTGCTTTTGCTTAACACGCCCCCAAGGGATGTGCAAAGGGCTTGCAGTTCTTCCGGCTTCCGGCCGCACAGTTCACGGACGATGGCATTTCTGCTCATGTCCTCAAAACCGTTGTTATAGGCCACACCGCCTTGCATGTTACGGTAGGCGATTAAGTCCGGGCTAAGGGGTACCCCTTCTGCCTGGCTTAAATAGTGGAGCATCACAATATGCCAAGAATAGTTGGGTGTTTCGCCGGTTTCTGCAAAGGTGGCCCGGCATTCTGGGTAACTGACGAACATGTCACGGCCCAGGCTGTTGAAGGTGAAGCGAGATTGCACCGGGTCGAAGGTAACGCCTGCGCATTCCGCCACCACTTCTGGGGGGCGGCTTAAAATTTGCTCTGCCGCAAACTTAAATTGCAATGCAAAAGCCCCTGCTTCATGGGTGTTGACCATGAACGGCTGTATCATGTTTCCTCCTCCTTGCTTTAACATGCGTTAGATATGTAATGAAAACCGGCTGGAATGCCTGCAACCAACCGGTATTTCAAACAGCTATTATTTTTCAAAATCTTCGTCAGTGGCCAGGGCATCGGAGCAACAGCCGTCTTTGGAGCTAAAGCGTACCACGTCGTCGTCATCTTCAAAGTCATCTTCGTCGTAGTAGCAGTCGCAGTTTTCATCATCACAGCAGCAGTCCCACACGTTGTTGCGGCGGCGTAACACAAACACCACAATACCGGCCACCACAATGACACCAATGGCCATAATGAGGAAAAAGTTCATGTTGTTGGCCGACTTCAGCCGGCGGATGGCACCTTTCATTTCCTCTAACGATAAATTCTCGTTCCAAGCTTTTTTCATGTTGACACATCCTTTTTCATTGTTTTTGCCTTGCTATAAAACTTTTTTCGCCTTTATTTCTTTCAATAACCCTTTCTGGGGACACCCGGTCTGTGAGTTGCTGGTGGCCCACTTTTTCCAGGTTCCATTCTTTGCTGCGCCTCAAGTCGTTATACATCATATAAGCCCGTTTCATCATTTGCTTTTCGTCGTGAAATTTAAGCAGGTGGTAAGCCTCGTGCTGTTTGTAAAACCCAGCATCGGCAAAAAACTCCTCTGCCTGGGGTTTGCAAAAGAACGAGTCTGCGGTCATTAAATACCAATACACCGTCTTGTTCACCACATCCAGGCTGCCCTTAAAGTTGTACTGGGTTTTACCGATGTAGGTGAGAATTTTTGCGCTTACACCCGTTTCTTCTTTCACTTCTCTTAAAGCCGCCTGCTTGTAGGTTTCGCCTGCTTCCAGGGTGCCCTTGGGCATCACCCAGCCCATGTAGCGCCCATTTTGGTTTTTATAAAGCAACAAAACTTTGCCTTTATGAATGACAACGCCTCCGCAGCTCACTGCATCTATCACAGCTATTCCTCCGATACATGATGCGAAGTCTGGTCAAACGATTAGATTCATTATACATACATTCCTGTTGCATTTCAACAAATATTTTCCATTAATTGGAGACAAAGGCCAACATTACGTCACCGGCTTAAAGGGAGATTTTTCAATGTGCTTTCTAATGTTGCGGCTGCCCAATATCCACAGGTATACCACAAAGGCCACAAACAGGGGCATGGTGATCATGGTGTTGGTCATTAAAATAAAATCGTAGACGCCGTGGAGCAGGAAGGGCACAACAAAGGCCATCACCGCCCGGCGGAACATGCCTTTGTTTTCAAATTTGGCCATGGCGAAATGGTAACCCATGGTGATGCCGAAAATGGCGTGGCCCGGCACAGAAACAATGGCCCGGGCAATGCCCGTTTCCAAGCCGCCTAGCATGGGGTTTAACACGTACAGCAGGTTTTCAAGCCCGGCAAAACCCAGGGATATAAACACCCCGTACACAATGCCGTCGAAACGTTCGTTGAAATTGTGGTTTTGCCACACCAAAAAAAACAGAATGGCAAATTTATAACCTTCCTCCACCAACGATGCCACCATAAAAGACATCCAGAAGGATTCCATCATCCAGCCCTGGTTGGGCACAAAAAGGGTGACAAAATTTTCTGTGTGTACAATGGGCACGGTGATGAGCACGCCGTAAAGCACGCCGGTAATCAGCAGCCGAACAGGCTCCTTTTCATACTTGTCCCGAAAGTAAATATAAAAAGCGCAAATCAAAACCGGGGCCAGCGCCACAGCGACCAGTTGTGTCATAGTGAATGCTCCTGTCTGTTGTAAACTGGTTCGGGCGGATGGAATCCGCCTTTACACGGGGTGAATTGACAATAGTATGTCCCGGAAAAGGAAAAGTATGAAAAAGGGAAATGGTCAAAAAAGGCAGGGTATAAAAGCCGTCTGACAGGAATAAGTTTTATAAAAACATCAAGAGACGGCGTACCCGGAAAAGGTATAAACTGTCTCTGGCTGTTGACAAAGACCTTGGGAAACTTTTTCGAGAAAAAGTTTCCCAACCCCTTCAAAAAGCTTTTTCCCAAAATGCCGCAAAGCGGCATTTTGTAAAGTTTTTGCACCGCTTTTTTCAAAAAGCGGTTGGGGTTCGGGGCAAAGCCCCGAGGCTTAATGCGTTGTCTACAGCTAGAGACAGCTTACCCGAAAAAGGCAAGCCGTCTAAAAAGGGGTTTGACATATGGCGAAAAACAGCATTGTCACCGGTGCGCTTATTTTAACGGCGGCCAGTGTCATCACACGCATTTTGGGTTTTGTATACCGCATTTATATGTCTAATGTGATGGGTGCAGAAGGCATGGGGCTGTATCAGCTTATTTTGCCCATTTACACCTTGGCGTGGAGCATTGCTTGCTCCGGCTTCACCACCACCGTTTCTAAGCTTACCGCCCAGGAACTGGCTAAAGGGGAGCATGGCAATATGCGCCGCATATTAAAGCAGTCGGTGTGCATCACAACCAGCATTGGCTTGGTGCTGTCTGTGCTGCTTTACTTTTACGCTGGGTGGATTGCGCAGGTGTTTTTTAAGGAACCCCGCATCACCCTGGCGTTGCAAATTTTAGCTTTCAGCATACCGTTTATGTCGGCGGGTGGATGTATAGCCGAATTGGTACTTTTAGGCCGCTATTTTCTTCAAAAGATGCAATGCGTTAATGGCTGTGGGAAAACCCGCATAGGGTACGGATTGAATGATAACTTCTTCAATTTCTGCCGTGGTTAAGCCCACATTTAGCCCGGCATGGATGTGCACATCCAGCTGCGGTTCACGCCCGCCCATGCACGTGAGCATGGCGATGGTGGCAATTTCCCTTTCACGCAAGGTTAAGCCATCTCTGCTGTAAATGTCACCGAAGGCAAACTCCACAATGTACCGCCCTAAATCACCTAGGTTTTCAGTTATTTCAATGCCGGTATGGCCATCCACTTCGTACAGTTTCTTTAAGCCTTTCTCAAAACGGTTGTTTTCATTCATGGTTTGTTTCCTCCATTTGTTTGTAAATTTCTATTTTGTCTTCCAGCAGGCGCACATTGTTGCGCAGCCTGTCTATTTTTTCAAGGACCACTTGTTTGTGCTGCTGCAAAAGGTGCATCCGTGCTTGGATGGTGCCCGGGCCTTGGGCCCTTAATGCGGCGTATTGTTTCATTTGGCTGATGGGCATTTCCATGCTTTTAAGCTTCCCCAGAAATTTTATCCATTCGATTTCTTGCGCTGTGAACCGGCGGATGCCCATGGCGTCACGGCCGATATTGTCTATGAGTCCCTCGCTTTCATAGTAACGGATGTTGGAAGGGGATAGCCCGGTTAGTTGTGAAGCTTCTTTGATAGAAAAACGTTTGTCCATGGAAGGAGTATAGCATGTTAAAGTTACTTTAAGTCAAGCGGGGCGCATAAAAAAAGCAAGGAAAATTTTTCCTTGCTAGGGTTGGTTAGAAAAGACATTGGAAAACTTTTTCGAGAAAAAGTTTCCCAAACCTTTCAAAAAGTTTTTGTAGAGTTTTTGCACCAATTTTTTTTAAAAATCGATGTAACCGTGATTTATTGCTGATATTAGCGATAAAACATTATATTTTATAAAATGTAGTTCAAGCTGGAAAAATACTATGCAGTATGCGTTACTCGCTAATAGCTTTTTGTCTTGTTCTTTGTACCATTTCCGTTGTTTTTACGTGCATTTCAATGTAATATGTAGGATAAATTTCTGAAAATACTCTCTCCAGTTCCATCTTTTTTTCCATTGGGTTTATATCTAATAATTGTCCTTCAGGTGTCATTGAAGCATATATTTTTACTAGATCCAGTATCATTTTATTACAATGCTCTACAACTTTGTCGAGAGAATTACTTAAATCTTCAAACATTGCAATGTTATCTTTATCGAGTATTGAAAATGCCAACAGTTTTATAACATTTGAAATTGTTTGGATTTCATCTGATACTGCCAATAGTTGTTTTCTAATAATTGTATTTTCATCATGGGTTAATGGTCTTGGGTTTATTTCATTTACCAGTGAATTCAACACATTTGGATCGGATTTAGTTAATAGTATAGAAGATTTTTCTACAATCTGATCAGCTATCTTTTCTTTTTGATTGAAATTCATGTTTTTAAAGTTATTTAAAGTACTCTGTTCAATACTACGCTTAGAGGATTTGTAATTTAATACTAACGCAAATATTGAAACAAAAGCTGTTATAACGCTAGGTAAAGCAGTTTTAATCAAATCATAATAATATTGATCCATATTATAACCTCCAGACAGAGAATTTTATATAGATGACATTTATAAAAGCCATTTATAATTTATAGATAATGAGGTGTTACAGTTATTATACTTACTGTACATACTTATCCAGCCATCTTAATGCAAATTTATTGGCATAAATTTCAGACTTATATTTACCAATAAGAGCAGGTTTATTTCATTAAATTAATAAAAAATCCTCATGAAAAGCACATCTTTCACCCCCCGCATAACCCCCTGGGCTGGCGGCAGTGTATTGGCCTTATCTCTATCCACAACATATGGTTTTGCTTCCGTGCCATCCCCTTCTTTAAAGGCTGCGGCATTCACATCCATGTAAAAAGCAGGGCGCACAGCCCCTTGGGCATAGAAGTTGGGGGCTACAAAGTGAACGGTTTCCCGTTCATTGCCCTTTTCAAAAAGTGGAACGGCCCGCATGGACACAATCGTCACATAGTCCCCATAATACACATCATTCGGGCTATAGATGGAGGCATAAGGATCCCGCATCCAAGTCTGCCACACCTTTTCGTTATAAACCTCCGGCCGTTCATCCCCGTTGGTTATGGCCTTTTCCGTCAGCTTGGGCAAGAAGTAGGTTTCCCCCAGAATATCACGGTTGGCAAACAGGGTGTTCATCTGTTCCAGCCCTAATACAAACATCTTGTCTGTGGTTTCGTAGGTGCGAAACTGGTCAAAATTTTCAGGTAGCTTTTTTATAGAAAAATGTACGTAATGGTCCAGCTTGATGGTTCCGGCTGTGGCTAGCTCGTCATCTTGCGGGGACACCATGGTTTTTAATTGCACCGGCTTAATGGCGTTGCGCTCGGTTTGGGTGAAGTTGCCGTCCGCCAAAAAGCCTTTTTCATCGGCATAGGCGTTGTAACCGTAAAGGGCGGCTTGCTTGGTGGGGGGATTGCCGCAAAGCCACTGAACCTGGCCGGCGGGGGCATCCGAATTAAGCCAGCTGCGTAAGTTGCTGTCTGCCCAAAAGGAAGAACCCTGGTTTTTCCGGGTCTGGTTGGCGCTGTCTCGGCTATGGGAACCGCTGGGGTTGTCGCCGGCTGCATCAAACACTTTCAAAGCGATGGCATTGTCGGAAACCAGCAGCGGGTCATTTTCGTTCACGTCAATGACACGCCATAAGATAGGCTCGTCATAATACTGGCCCATCTGCACGTAATCCCCAATTTTTAGTGCAGGTGCCGCCTGAACCGGGCAAACAGCAGATGCCAGCAAAACCATGATGCACACCATCGTTATGTACAGTTGTTTTCTTCGCATAAAAAAAGCCCCCATCGTCATTTTATTTACTTCCTTAAGTATATAAAACGAACAGGGGGGAAGTCAAATATCAAAATTGAAAACCATTGTTATTTCCAGCGTCGTCATGTCCACATGCACCGCCTGCACCAGATGCTTCATCATGGCGTTGTTCCAGTGGCCGGGCCGCATATCCAGCACATCGGTAACAGAGCAGGGGAGGGTAGTTGTTTCCTTTGCTTGAAGCAGCAGCTGGATTCCCCTGTTTAGCTGCGCCAGATCTTCTTCAATGGCCTGGTTTTGCAAGGCGAATTGGGTTTCTCCCACCATGCCTTTGGTGAAGCTTTCCAGCAACGCCAAGGAAAGTTTTACTTTTTCTGCCTTGGCTTTTTCCATGTCACGCATCTTTTTTTCGGGCTGGGTGGGGGATTTTTTGTTTTCAAGGGCCGCAAGAAGCTTTGCTTTGTCCGCTTTCTTTAAAACCTGCCGGATACAGGCCAGCAATAAGTCTTCTGGTACAGCGTTACGCCGGTGGCCGCTGGACTTTGCACCCCCCTGCTCGTAGGCCGCGCAGGAATAGCACCCAGGCCTTTTCATGGTCATGGGATGGCCGCACAGCTTGCAAAACAGCAGGTTAGAGAACAAATGGGTGTTGCTGTGGCGCCCCACACTTTCCATTTGAGTAGGGCGGCTTCGGCGGCTGGACATGAGTGCTTGCACCTGGTCAAACTGGGATTGAGTGATGAGGGCTTCATGGTGGCCAGGGTGAACAAACCAGTCGGATTCCGCAACCGCATGGGTTTTCTTAATGGTTACGTCAATGGTGCGGCGCTTCCCCTGCACCAAAGTGCCGGTGTAAAAAGGGTTGCGCAAAATGTTGCGCACCAAAAAAGGGGAAAAAGCGCAGCCGTTTTTGGTTACATGGCCGCTTTCGTTTAGCCGGGCGGCAATTTTGCGCATGCCATCTCCCTGGGTATACCAATGGAAAATGGCTTGCACCACAGGGGCTTCCTTTTCATTTATAATAAAGTTTTTTTGAAGGTGATCGTAGGTATAACCGTGGGGGGCGTTGGTGGTGTGAATTTTCCCAGCCTTGTTGTACACCTGCCAGGTAAGCTTGATGCGCTCGCTTATTTTACGGGCTTCCTGTTCCGCCAGCCAGGCAAACAGCCCGAACTGGCCTTTGTCCCGCTGGCTGTCCAGCCCGTCCTCTACAAAAATAATGCGCACCCCACGCTCAAAGAGCATGGCCAGCGCCGCCAATGTTTCTCGCTGGTTTCTGCCAAACCGGGAGTAGCTTTTGGCCAACAGCACATGATAGCGCCCGGCTTTGCCATCTTCCAAAAGTTGTAAAAAGGAAAGTCTTTTGGTTATTTCTGTGCCGGAAAAGGCGTTGTCCTCGTAAATGCGGTAAACTTCCAGGTGGTTGCGCCTGATGTAGTCCATGAAAAAGGCTTTCTGGTTGTCCAAGCTTTGGCCTTGGTCATCGGTGGAAACCCGGGTGTAAATGGCGCACTTCATGGCTGGGGGCTTCCTTTCAAGGCTATAGCTTCCGCCAGTGATTTATCTAAGGATTTGCCTTTCCCCTTAAAAGCACAAGTGATGGTGACAAGCTTTTTGCCCTGCCTGACCACCATCACTGTTTGTTCTTTTCCTTCGTTTAGAGTTTTTATTTGAATCTCTTGCAACATAGGCCGTTCGCCTGCCCTCGTCTTTTCCGATGGTTCAGTATATGAACGGTTCTTTGTCCACTATGAAAACAAAAGACAAAAATGGTTGACAGGGGAGAGAAGGGGTAGTAAACTAAACATATGAAAAGGGAGTGCTGGACACACTCCCCCCGGCGTACTGCTTGACGGTATGGCCTACTAAAATACATTACCTAAAATAAGCCACGATCCAATCACAGAGGGTGGCTTATTTTCTTGTGTTTAAGTATGCTATGTATATTGAAATGGCAAAAAAAATTAAATAAACCACTTCAAACGTTGACATACGGCCTCACCTCCTTTCGGAGGGGCCACACCGCCACCCGGCAGTACACCTACCCAAAGCATAGCACCATTCGGGGGAAAGGTCAACCAAGGTACAACAAAACTTCCTTCCAAGTTCCAAAAAATTACCCTTGACATTTTCAAACGGGGGTGATAAACTGCCCTAGTATGCCAAATCATGGGCATATTCAGCTAAAAATGGCTGACGGCGAATGAAAAAGGCAGATAAAAATTGCAAGGAGGTGCGACAATGCCAACATTCAACCAATTGGTAAGAAAGGGCAGAAAAACGATTGAAAAGAAATCCACTGCCCCGGCGCTTCAAAAGAGCTTGAACACACTGCGTAGAAAGCAGTCCGACAGCTCCAGCCCGCAAAAACGTGGGGTATGCACATCTGTTAAGACAGCTACTCCAAAGAAGCCTAACTCTGCGCTTCGTAAAATTGCCAGAGTGCGTCTTTCCAACGGCATGGAAGTTACTGCTTACATCCCGGGTGAAGGCCACAACCTGCAAGAGCATAGCGTTGTGCTTATCCGCGGCGGTAGAGTAAAAGACGTGCCTGGTGTGCGTTACCACGTTATCCGCGGCACACTGGATACTGCCGGTGTGGCAAAAAGAATGCAGGCCCGTTCCAAATACGGCGCCAAGCGTCCTAAGAAAGATGCTGCAAAGAAGTAAGCTTATTTAAAGAAGTGAGCTTCAATGAAGCAATTGAACAGCTTAAACAACGTAAAAGCTGCATCGCCATTGCAATGGATTATCTGCCTATTATATAAGGAAAGATAGCTTACAATGGCATGAATCGTGCAGAAACACGAGTACCGTTGATAAAATGGTGCGCAATAGCCTTGCGCACAGTTCATTAAGGAGGGAAGAATCGTGCCACGTAAAGGTCATGTTTCAAAAAGAGAAGTGCTTGCAGACCCTTTGTACAGCAGCAAAATTGTCACAAAGCTCATTAACGGCATTATGCTGGATGGCAAAAAAGGAACAGCACAGCACATTGTATACAATGCCTTTTCCATCGTTGCTGAAAAACGGGGAACAGAGGCGTTAGAAGCCTTCACGGAAGCGTTAAACAACGTGATGCCGTCTTTGGAAGTTAAAGCACGCCGTGTGGGCGGTGCCACCTATCAGGTGCCCATCGACATCCGCCCGGAAAGACGCCAAACCTTAGGTTTGCGTTGGATTGTGAATTACTCCAGAAAACGGGGCGAAAAGACAATGGAAGAGCGTCTGGCCAATGAAATTCTGGACGCACTGAACAACACCGGCGGTGCCGTGAAGAAAAAAGAAGAAATGCATAAAATGGCGGAAGCCAACAAAGCGTTCTCTCATTACAAGTGGTAATGCACAGAGCGCTTGGATTTAAAGGAGGAATCAAGTGTGTCGGAAAGAGCTTTCCCGCTTGAGCAAACGAGGAACATAGGCATTATGGCGCATATCGACGCGGGTAAAACCACTTTGACCGAGCGCATTTTGTACTATACCGGCCGAAACTATAAGATTGGCGATACCCACGAAGGTACCGCCACCATGGACTGGATGGAGCAAGAGCAAGAACGTGGTATCACCATCACCTCTGCTGCGACCACCACCCAATGGCAAAATAACCGCATCAACATCATAGATACACCCGGTCACGTTGACTTTACCGTTGAGGTAGAGCGTTCCCTGCGTGTGTTGGACGGTGCCGTAGGCGTGTTCTGCGCCAAAGGTGGCGTAGAGCCACAATCGGAAACCGTTTGGCGTCAAGCAGACAAATACAACGTGCCCCGTCTGGCCTTCGTGAACAAAATGGACATCATGGGCGCAGACTTCTACAACGTGGTGGACATGATGCGCACCCGCCTGGGCGCAAACCCTGTGCCGGTGCAAATCCCTATTGGTGCTGAGTCTGAATTTAAAGGCGTTATTGACCTGATGGACATGAAAGCCTACATCTACCAAGATGAGCTGGGCACCGATGTTAGCGTGCAAGACATTCCCGCTGAATATGCCGAAAAGGCAGCCGAATTCAGAAACAGCATGGTTGAAGCCATTGCCGAAACCGATGATGCGCTGATGGAAAAATACTTCGCTGGGGAAGAAATTTCCCAAGAAGAGCTGAAAGCCGCCCTGCGGGCTGCTTGTCTGCAAACCACAGCTATCCCCACTTTCTGCGGCAGTGCTTACAAAAACAAAGGCGTACAAAAACTTTTGGATGCCGTTGTGGAATACATGCCTGCACCTACGGATATTCCTGCTATTAAAGGGATTATCCCACAGTCCGAAGAAGAAGTGGAACGTCATTCTTCCGACGAAGAGCCTTTTGCGGCTTTAGCGTTTAAGATTATGAACGACCCCTTCGTGGGCAAGCTGGCTTTCTTCCGGGTTTACTCCGGCGTTTTGAAATCCGGTTCCTATGTGTTTAACCCGGTGAAAGGCAAGAAAGAACGCATCGGCCGTATTTTGCAGATGCACGCCAACCACCGTGAGGAAATCGAACAAGTGTACGCCGGCGACATTGCCGCTGCTGTTGGTTTAAAAATGACCACAACAGGCGACACTTTGTGTGATGAAGACCACGAAGTTATTTTGGAATCCATGAACTTCCCAGAACCGGTTATCTCTGTGGCCATCGAGCCTAAGACAAAAGCCGGCCGGGATAAAATGGGTATTGCCCTTGCCAAACTGGCAGAAGAAGACCCAACCTTCAAAACCTACACCAACGTGGACACCGGCCAGACCATCATCTCCGGTATGGGCGAGCTTCACTTGGAAATCATTGTTGACCGTCTGCTTCGGGAGTTTAAGGTGGAAGCCAACGTGGGTAAACCACAAGTGGCCTACCGTGAAACCTTTAGCAAAGCGGCTGACGTGGAAGGCCGCTACATTAAACAATCCGGCGGTCGTGGCCAATACGGCCACTGTAAAGTGCGCTTTGAACCCATGGATGCCAATGATGCCGACAAACCTTATGAGTTTGTTAACGCCATCGTGGGCGGTGCTATTCCTAAGGAATACATTCCGGCCATTGATGCAGGTATCAAAGAAGCCATGAACTCCGGCGTTATTGGGGGTTACCCTGTGCTGGGCGTGAAGGCTACCGTATACGACGGCTCCTACCATGATGTAGACTCCTCTGAAATGGCGTACAAAATCGCCGGTTCCATGGCTTTTAAAGAAGCTATGAAAAAAGGCGGCCCGCTGCTTTTAGAGCCTATCATGAAGGTAGACGTAACTGTGCCCGAGGAATACATGGGCGATGTTATCGGCGACATTAACAGCCGCCGTGGCAAAATTGAAAGCATGGAAGCCAGAAACAACACCCAAGTGGTGCATTCCTATGTGCCCCTGGCTGAAATGTTCGGCTATTCCACAGACCTGCGTTCCAAAACCCAGGGCCGTGGCGTGTACGCCATGGAAGTGGATCACTACGAACCTGTGCCTAAGAGCGTTCAGGAAAAAGTGGTGGCCGGCAAAGCTGTGGAGTAATTCACACGTTCCATTTTGTGTAGCATAAAATTATGCTTGCAAAAAGCTGGAATAGTTACTATAATGAACTCAAAATATTTCCATTACTATTACTACCAATTAGAGGGCTACCCTCAAAATTTAAGGAGGAAAATTCTAAATGGCTAAAGCAAAATTTGAAAGAAACAAGCCACACGTGAACATTGGTACCATTGGCCACGTTGACCATGGTAAAACTACCCTTACTGCTGCCATCACAAAAACACTGCACGACCGCTACCAACTGGGTGAGGCCGTGGCTTTCGACAAAATTGACAAGGCTCCAGAAGAAAGAGAACGTGGTATCACCATCTCCACCACACACGTGGAATATGAAACCCCAGAACGTCACTACGCACACGTGGACTGCCCTGGCCATGCCGACTATGTAAAGAACATGATCACCGGTGCTGCCCAAATGGACGGCGCTATCCTGGTTGTGGCTGCAACAGACGGCCCTATGGCTCAAACAAGAGAGCACATTCTGCTTGCTCGTCAGGTAGGCGTGCCTTATATCGTGGTTTTCATGAACAAATGCGACGCTGTGGATGACCCAGAACTTTTGGATCTGGTTGAAATGGAAATTCGTGACCTGTTAAGCGAATACGAATTCCCTGGCGATGATATTCCTATCGTTAGAGGTTCCGCTCTCAAAGCACTTGAAGATTCTTCCTGCGAATGGGCCAACAGCATTGTTGAACTGTTTGAACAAGTAGACAGCTATGTGCCTACCCCAGAACGTGACACCGACAAACCTTTCTTGATGCCTGTGGAAGACGTGTTCTCCATCACAGGCCGTGGTACTGTTGCTACCGGCCGTGTGGAACGTGGTACCGTTAAGGTTCAAGAAGAAGTTGAAATCGTTGGTTTGACCAGCGAAAAACGTAAAGTTGTTGTTACCGGCGTTGAAATGTTCAGAAAACTTCTGGATTCTGCTCAAGCTGGCGATAACATCGGCGTGCTGCTGCGTGGCGTGCAAAGAACAGACATCGAAAGAGGTCAAGTTCTTGCTAAACCCGGCACCATCACCCCTCACACCAAATTTAAGGCGCAAGTGTACGTCCTTTCTCAAGAAGAAGGTGGCCGTCACAAACCGTTCTTCAACAACTACCGTCCTCAGTTTTACTTCAGAACAACAGACGTTACCGGTGTTATCACTCTGCCAGAAGGCACCGAAATGTGTATGCCTGGCGATAACATTGAAATGGAAATCAACCTCATCACTCCTATCGCTATGGAACAAGGCTTGCGCTTTGCTATCCGTGAAGGCGGCAGAACTGTGGGCGCTGGTTCCGTTGTTTCCATCATCGAATAATTTTGCTGCATAAGCATAAAGAAAGGGTGCCGAAATTTCGGCACCCTTTTTGTGTAAAAATAAAACCTTGGAGCAAAGCTCCAAGGTTTTATTCCAGCAATACTGCTATAATCACCGCCCAAACGGTCACAGACAAAATGCCTATAAAGATGGCCAGCACCGGGTTCACCAGTTGCATCCAAACCGGATAAGATTTCACCTTAGACCGCTGGGTTTGCACAAACAAGACACCCAACCCCGCAGGTAACAACCCGCAAGCCATGATAATGAAGGGAACGGGGTGCCAGGTGGGGTCATACACCAGCAGTGCCACGGGGAACAAGAACAATAGAATGCCGCCAACAATGTTGACAATGGCTGCCAACTTTTGTTTACGGGTTACGGGCATTTCCGCCGGAATATCTGCCAGGTTAATGTTATAGAATTTCATAAAGCTGTGGTGATAGCGTTGTAGAAAGTTCGGTTCCATACGCTCCTGTACATAGTCCCCTGGTTTGCAGATTTTGGCTATCACGTATGCAATGAGCCCGCCCAAGGTTGCCCCTGCCAACGCCGACAGATACACCATGGGCTTACTCCATCCGGCACCAAAACCAACAATGCTTCCGGCCACCTCAAAGACCAGCCACAGCAAAACGGTTAGCACAGCGTACGGCTTAGGCTTCCGCCCCCGGCGTAAAGCATTGTCCATGTTGGCCTGGCACAAAAAAGCCAAGACAATGATTTCTAACATAACATATCCCCCTTTAAGTTACCTGTTACATGCTTGGCATTTGTCCACATAGTTGATACCAGTCATTGGTTTCTGTGAATGTATCACCCGTGATGGTAAAGCCTAAGTTTTCCATTACTTTCCGTAAAGCTTCATGGCTGAAAGGCGTGAAATGCAGCACACTTTCATAGAGCGTAATGTGTTGCTGTGCATTAATTTCTTGAAGCAATATTTCCACCTCTGCTGGTTGCTCCATGTCCCCCAGCTTCCAATGATAGAGAGGGATATATGCACAGGCCTGATAACGCAACTGATTATGAACAGTGAAGCGCTTTTTCTCTTGAATGATTTTGTCCCAGTTACGGGTTTCGATAACAAGGGTTCCATTGGGCGCAAGCACCTGCTGTAATGCGGCAATATTTTGCACCCGCTCTGTGGCATTGGCTGAATGTACAATAGAATTGCCTGTGCAAAGCACCACATCAAATTGGGGTGGAAAGGTTTGCGGCAATTCTTGCCAAGATTTCACATCTGTGGCAACAGATACATGATGTTTCTTGGAAAATTCCCTGGTCAGCCGTACCATTTCACTGCTGATGTCGGTGGCCGTCACGTGATAACCATGCAAGGCCAACGCTGTTGCCTGAATGCCATTTCCGCAAGCCGCATCTAAGATAGCCATGTCTTTGTGATTATAAAGGTCTAAGACAGCCTGTATGCCTGCAATAAACTCCATCTGCATCAGCTGCTCACGGGACATGTCCCCATATAAAGCGTTATACAGCCAACTCATTTTATCATAATCTTCCATATAAAGCCTCCTTCCACCTTGAAACAACGGTTGCAATGGCTTGCATTATACGATATCATTGTAAACAGTGTCAAGACTTCAAGGATTCATTCTAAAAAAATGAGCAACGCTATAAGCTGACGGGAGTTTTATGCATGAATAGCCTGACCATTGCCTTTTCCGTGGTGTTCCCCTTGTTTCTGATGATGGCGCTGGGCTACTTTCTCAAGCGTGTGAAGCTGTTCACCCCTGCCTTTTTAGACCAGCTGAACGGCTTGTGCTTTAAAGTGTTCTTGCCCATTCTGCTCTTTGTAAACATTTACAGCAGTGACTTTAAACAGGATTTTTCCCCCCGGCTGGTGCTGTATGCTTTGGCCTGCAACGTGGCTTACTTTATATTGCTCATGGTGGCCGTGCCCCAGCTGGAAAAAGACCACCGGAGGCAAGGGGCTTTGGTGCAGGGCATGTTTCGCAGCAACTTCATTCTTTTTGGCATGTCCATCGTAACGTCCTTGTATGGGCCTGGAAATGCCACGTCTTTGGTGGCCATTTTAATGGCTTTTGTTATCCCGCTGTTTAACTGCCAGGCGGTGATGGTGCTGGAGGTTTATGGCCGCAATAACAAGCAAGCCAAAGCCATGGTGGTGGGTATTGTTAAAAACCCACTCATTCTGGCGTCGCTGCTGGCTTTTGTTTTTGTGCTGGCGGGTGTCAGGTTGCCAGCCCCGCTGGTGTCCACGCTGAGCACCCTTTCAAACGTAGCCACTCCCTTGGCCTTGATGACTTTAGGTGGTTCCTTTGCCTTTTCCCGGGTACAGGCCAATACAAAGGCTTTGGCGCTGGGTGTGGCAGGAAAGCTTGTGGTGATGCCCTTGTTGGTGATTCCCATGGCTGTGTGGCTGGGCATTAAAGAAGAAGCTTTGGCGGCGTTGTTCGCCATGGCCGCCACACCCCCTGCTGTATCCAGCTATATCATGGCCCGGCAAATGGGCAGTGACGATGAGCTGGCGGGGCAGATGGTGGTGGTGGGGTCCTTTTTGTCCGTGTTTACCTTGTTTCTAGGCATATCACTGCTTCTACAGCTGGGCTTGTTATAAAACCATAACCATATGCATAAAGGAGAATACCCATGCCTTTTACCCCCGAAACATTTACCTTCCTAGTGGAAAACCGGTTGCACAACAGCAAAGAATGGTTCCAGGAGCATAAACCACAAATGCAGGAGGTGGTCATTGAACCTTTGGCAGAGCTGGTGACCCGGCTGACCCCCACCATGGAAGCCATTGACCCCAAGTTTATCTGTCAGCCCAAGGTGGGCAAATGCATTTCCCGCATACACCGGGACGTGCGCTTTTCCAAAGACAAGTCCCTGTACCGGGACATCATGTGGGTGTCCTTTTCCCGGGAACGAAGCAGCACCACCGGCCACCCCGGCTTTTTCTTTGAAATTTCCCCAGCCCAATACCGTTACGGCTGCGGCTATTGCCTGGACAACACCAAAACCATGCAAAGCTTACGCCGTCTGATATTAAACAGTGACCAGGCTTTTCAGGAAGCTTTTGCTGCGGTGGAAAAGCAAAGCCATTTTGGGCTGGAAGGGGACATGTACAAAAAAAGCCGCCACCCGGATGCAACCGAGGTTTTGCGCCCGTGGCTAGACCGCAAGAACATCTGCTTTATCCATAACAGTAACGACTTTGAGCGGCTGTACCGCCAAGATTTTGCCCAAGAACTGGCAGAAGCTTTCACTCTTTTAACCCCGGTATACCACTTCCTGCTGAAAGCTTTTGAACAAGCCTGCTAAGCCTTTTTGCTGGTGACCACCATCCCTGCAATAATGACCACCCCGCCAATGAAAGACAGGAGGGCAAAGGTTTCATGCAACCATATGTACGCCATCAAGCTGGCGGCAAAGGGCACCAGGTATAAAAACATGGTGACGCTGGCAGTTTTGGTGGCTTTGGACAAGGCGTAGTTCCAAGAAAGGTACGCCAACGCAGCCGGGAAAACCCCCATGTATGCAATAATCCAATTGATGGCCATGGGTGCGCTGGGCAGTTCTCGCAAGAAACCGGGCAAAAACACCAGCATAAATAGGGTGGCCGCATAAACCGAATAGGTCGTGGCCTCCAGGGCGGTGTAGCTTTGCAAAATACGCCGCTGGATGATGCTGTAAAAGCTGGTGGACACCGCCGCCCCAATTAAAAGCAGCACCCCAAAGTTAAGGGCAAACCCTGTGGTCTGGCTGACCATAATGAGCACCAGCCCCAAAAAGCTGATGAAAATGCCCACATAACCCCAAGCCCGCATTTTTTCCTTTAACAGTATCCAGCAAAAGATGGCTGTAAACACTGGTGAGGAAGCAATGACAAAGCTGCTCACCCCGGAAGCCACAAACTTGGTGCCTGTGTTAAAGAGCCACATGTATAAAAAGATGCCAATAAAGCCGCCCAGGGCAAACAAGGGCATGTCCTTGACCTTGGGCCGCTTCATTTTTTTCACAACGGCCAGCACAGTCAAGGTGGCGCAAGCCACCAAAAAACGAAAGAGCATGATGGATTCTGCGGAATAATACACCAAAGACGCTTTCACGGCGGGAAATGCAGACGCCCATAAAATAACGGTAATCATGGCCCCTATGAATGTTTTTGTGTTGTCGCTAAGCTTGGCATCCATTGTAATCCTCCTTGTAGAACCTGTCCTCAATAAGCTGCCACCTGCCTTTGAGAGTGATTATTCCGCCATTCTTTGTTGTGGCGGCTCGACATAATTTTTTATTATGCCTTCGCCACTCGCAACGCATTTCACGCCTCAAATGGCGAAAAATCGCTTGCTCAAAATCAGGCAACCCATTATTGCGTACAGGTTCTTAATTTCCACGTATAGTTTACCACGGCTGGTAAAAACTGACAACAGGAATTTCTTTTTGAACACCACAAGTGTATAAAAAACAAATGAAAAAGATGTTAGCATCCCCTTTGCAGAGGACACTAACATCTTGGCTTTATTCAGGTGATGATGCCTGTAAAGCTTTTGGCCACAGAACAATTTTACAGCGTTTGGCCAAATTTTTGCTGGTATTCTTGGGGTGCCCAGCGCATCAGCTCATTGGCCAATGTGTCCCCTTGCAGCAAGATGGCTTTGATGTCGCTGCCTACCACCTCAATGTATGTACCATCTGCGGTTTTGTAAATGGTGCGCCGGTCGGTGTGGTACTCTTTCATTTCATCGCAGATGCATTCTGCGGAAGATAAGTCGTAAAACGTGCCGCCTAACATCCATTGTGTGCGGACTGCCGGTAATTGGGTTTGCACTTCATTATTGATGGTTTCATCAAACATTTTCATTTCCTCCTTTAAGCGATGCGCTTCCAGATGCGCATGGTGTGGTTAATTGGGCGGTTTTCTGCGGCGGTGGGCACAACATTACTTGCATCAAAGGTAAAGTATGCATACCCGCTATCCTTAGTGGTGGCTGTATACGTGGATAATGCGTTTGGGTTATATGACACCATTTCAAGCGCCCCTAATTTATATGTTACTCCTGACGCCATGCTTACCCCACTTTGTGAGGTCATGTTAAATGCACGTGTTGCTTCTTGTGGCGTTCCACCGGCCCTACCACCGGTTATATTTCGTATTGCGTCACCTTGCACCCCAGCTTCAAACGGTAGTGCATCTCCGCCTTCTGCCCGGAAAAAGGCTCCATCAAAGTCATGGCACAATTGCCACTGGGAAAAATCGCCCCATTTATCATTGGGGGACAAAGTGCCCGGAAATTGTTGATACAGTTCCCCCACAGGATACATAAAGTCCAGCATTTTTTTCATGTCTGCCATGCATGGCGGATTTTGGCCCGAATCACATTGCCCATCGCATATTGCTCCGTTTAAGCACACTTGCAACTGGTCACAGGTGCACCCGTTGTTTACGCTGTAATGTTGGCTCATTGTTTCACCCACCTTTCTACAATAAATGGTTTTTTGGCAATAATCGGGAAGATTTTGCCGGTTGCTTCGTCATAAAATTCCAAGCCGTACACATACACGCCCACAGGTGGAATGTCGTCCTTGGTCATGTCTAAAACGCCATTGACCAATACTTTTGAAAATTTGTAGCATTCGCAGTTCACGTGTTTTTGAAGCACAAAGGTCACAGGAATGTCCTTTAAAGGCTTACAGTTCTGCATCACAACAAATTTTAACGGATAGTTAAAATCTGCATTTTCATAACACGTAATTTTACCGCATTTGTCAAAGCCAAACATTGTTGTTCACCTACTTTTCTAAAATTTGATGGTACTTGTTTCTGGGGCCATGCCATGTGGTTAGCCCCACTTTCTTAGCCTGCATCTGAACGCATTTTTTCCAACTTTTCTTCAATGCTGGTTACCTTATGTTCCACTTGAATAAAGGCATTTTTCATCTCACTCATGGTGTTGGAAATGGTGCCCATGGTATTGGAAAACCCTTCAATGGTAACCATCAAATGCATTTCTCGCTTTTCAGCTTCTTGCCGCAGCAGTTCTTCCCGCCTGGCAGCTTCCGCCGCCATATTGTTCTCACGTTCATGAAAACTTCGGTATTGGTCTTCCAACTGCTTGTCCCGGTTTTTATCCCGGTCGAAAAAATATTTCACAAAAATGATGAGCAGCACAGGGGTAATTCCAATTTCCACGGCAGATTTAAGCATCATGGTAAAGTCGGCATCCATGGCCGTCACCCTTTAACCTTGCACATGCTGGATTCATCAAACGCTTCATCTGCCCTTAATGTTTTTGTGGCCTCCTGCGTTTTTTCCTTGATGAATGTCCATAACCTTATCCGTGTCTTCAATGTATCCCTCGCTCTCGCTGCTCCTTTTGTGTTGCACTCATTATAGCCTGTTGGGTTTGTCATGTCCGTCTGTCACATCCTTTTTCTGTGACAATGGGGTGCCCCATCTGACTCAAGGAGCGCCTGGAGATTTTTTGCTTCACCACCCGGTACACCGTACTGACAGACACCTTGTACTTTGTGGCCAGCTGCTGAATGTTGTCCCCGGCATATTCCTCTAGAATTTTTCTAAATATCATTTCTTTGGCCAGCTCGAAGGGCTGGGGAATATACACCTGTGTGCCGCCGCAATACAGCGAAAGCTGTTTCATGGCTTCCAGGCCAATGGCATCGGCCAACTGCCGGTGCTGCACTTGAAGGTCTTCAAGTTCCAATTGTTTGAATAGTTGTAAGTTAAACATGGGCTTTTACCTCATTCTGAATATATTTGGGTTTATGTGTTATGGGCATTGCTTTACAAGCTGGCCATTACAGCAAACATCTCCCCAATGGTGGCCTGTTGGTTTAGTCTGCTTGCCCAATATTCCGGGGACTTAATGGTGCCGTTTTGCACCAGTTTTTGAAAGGCAGCCTGCTGCCACTCTGGCACTGTAGGTACACTGGGCGTATCCACTTTTTCATTGGCCATATACCCTTGAACTTTGGCCATGAATCCTTTCCAGTCTATGCCCCAACTGCCCATTCGCAATTCATAGGGGCAGTTTTTGCCGCTCCAGTCGAAATGCTGTTTCACCCTGTCTATGGGCAGGTTGTGTTTATGTAGCAGCTGGGCCACCAACCAGGCGGCGTTGTCACAGGCTTGCACAAAGCCTTCTTTGCTGTTGTTACAAATTTCAATGCCTATGCTGGCCATGTTTCCACTTCCGTTGCCGTCCGAAGCGTGCCAACAGGCTTGATGGTCCTCAAAGGACTGCCAAATTTCCAGCTGGTCCACCGTATAATGCCACGAAGCCTCTCGCCCGCCAGAACCATTATACTGATAATCTGCGTGCATTTTGGCTGTTGCAGTGGGTGCCGTATTGCCTGTGGTGTGGATAGTGATGTAATGTATGGCCGTTAAATCCCTGTTGGGGTTGTTTGCAAGCCCGGCAGGGCAAATCTTTTTTAATACCTTAGGCATAAGGTTTTTCATCTCCTTTTGTTTTTTATGCAGCCGTTCAATGCCGGCTGGTCCGTCTCTCACACCATGTTGCATCTTTTTCCCCCCAATAATAACGCTATTTTTCAAGTTGACCGGCAATAAAGCCACATATGCTTAAAATACGCCCAAACGGTTATAATTTTTTTTGGAAATGTTATGGTTTTTTTAAAGTAGTTATGATATATTGGCTTTAAAGTCTGTTTAATACCCCCATTGCAACGCCTTTTCGGCTAATTTTCCACCATTCTTTGTCAGCCGCACTAGTCATAATCGCTTATTATGCCGTCGTGCGGCCTCCGCAAATGGCGAAAAATTATCTCGAAAATCCGCTACAAGCGAGATATTAAACAGGCTCTTAAAACAGTAACTTGTTATAAGTATAGTTAGAATTATTCTAAAAGTCAATAATAATTTTGAATTATTCTAATTTGGAGTGTGTTGTATGGTAGAACGTATATTGCTATTGTTGAAAACGAATAGAATGACGGCGAAGGAATTGACCAGGATTTTAGAGATTAACCGTTCCTCCGTATCTGAATGGAAAAGCGGCAAAATTAAACCTTCAATAGAAGTGCTTATTAGAATTTCTCGAATTTTTAATGTAGATTTAGATTGGCTTCTAACGGGAGAAGGGACCATGGATAGAGACGCATCTCTTGCACCTCTTTCCGATGCTCTCCTTACTATGGATGAAAGGTTATTGCTTGAGAATTATAGAGACTTGCCAGACGCTAAACGTTATGAATTGTTAAGAAGTATTTTTCGGATTGTGGATACGGATATTCCCGCAACCACAAAGGAGACAAAAGCCCAACAAACGCTGCCAGAATCAAAGCAGCCCAACTTTGCCCTGCCGGCTACCAAACATCAGCCGTCCCCAGCGTCATCGGTCATGCCAGCTCTTGAACCGGCTTATGAGAAACCCTGGGGCACGACCACTTTAATGGTTTACGATACCCCATCTGCTGCGGGTACAGGCAGTTTACTGGACAAAGAGGTGCCCTATACCGAATTAACCTTTGAAACAAGCATTGTGCCCCAAGGGGCTGATTATGGCGTTCGTATACAGGGGGACAGCATGGAACCCCGTATTTTGGATGGCGATGTGGTGTTCGTGAAAGAACAGGCGTATCTTGAAAATGGGCAGATTGGTATTTTTATTCTGGATGACCAGGCGTATTGCAAGGTATACCATTTACCCCAAACGCCCCATACAAAAAAGCCCTCAACACCTGTGCTTAAATCCCTCAACTCTAAATACAAGGATATTGTGCCAGACAATCATTTATCTTTCAGAATTGTAGGCCGGGTGCTCCTTCCTAACGGTAAGTTTTTTTAAGCAGCATTAACAATAAAACCCCTTAAAGACCTATGAAAAACAGGCTTTTAAGGGGTTTTCATTTTTATTATGTAACGGGAGCAAAAAGTGGAATGGGGGAGGTAAAGTTGTCGTCACACCAGCTTTTACGCAGCAGCAGCTTGGTCCAGATTGCCGAATAGTCGCTGGCTTTTTATTGGTTAATGGCGTTGGAGTTATGGCTATCCATCGTACCATCATACTGCAAGGGCGCAAGCATGTGTTCACCCATTTGCGCTGCTACAACACCGACTTCTTACCGTTAACCAAGCCTATTGTTTTTTGGCCTTTCGAGGTCTAGTAGTATACTAAAACGTTTTCGACAAAAACAGCTGTCTGATTTTACTTGGCGGATTTTCTTAGAGATTATTTTTGTTTTTTATGTGACAATTAATTGGTCTAGTGGCAAGTATAATGCTTATACTCCACATACATATGAATATTTTTATTATTTAAGCGATTCTGCAATTTTTACCAATTCATCAACATTTAATTTATCGTTAGCAAAAAACATATACATAACGTCGCCAATTTGTATATCCAGCTCATTTTGATCAATTACAACGTCGTGCCCATTAATTTTAGTTTTTTGTATATTTTCACTGGCACTGCTTCCAAACGCTGATTCTTCGTCCATAAATCGAACTTGTGAGTAAATTTCGTCCTTGCCGTTGCTGTAATACACATTCATATACTTATTTGCACCGTCTTCAGTGCTAAGTTTCTCTTTTGAATCAACATAAAAACTAATGTTTTTAAATGAGTATCCGTCTGGCAAATAGGTTGGCATAAGCGTGTCGGAAATAAAGTAGCTCTGACCTTCTTTCATATCATAAAAATCAACAGTTGTAAAATCATGCATTTTTTCAAATTCTTCGATAGTCGCAATTTTTGCACCAATCTCATCGAAATATACCGTCACTTCTTGACCGTTAGCATTATACATTACATTATTTTCCGGATACGATATTAATGCTTTTCCATCTTTGTCAAACAACTGCCCAGCAAGATTCTCCGGCAACGGAACAGCATCTCCTGAATACTCGACCACGTTATATTGTGCATAATTTCCAAGTGTTATCGTCTTAATAATACGCACTAAATCTTGACCATAAACGGCCATTGAAAGACATAATAGTGATGCTACAACAGCCACAAATGCCATAGGTTTTTTAATTTTTTTATTCATAATAATATCCCTCTCTTTATCCAAGTTTAACAACTTAGTTTTTAATATTTCAAGGTTTTTTTCTTGATTAATGCTTTCAGCAGAAAAATCTATGTTTCTGCATTTTTTTATAAAGTCTTTGTTTAGATTATCATTTTTCATTGCTACCATTCTCCCTTTCTAAAATTTTTTTCAACTTCTGAATAGACCTGTGTATGATAACCCCAACGTTTGAATCGCTGATGTTTAATATTTTAGCAATTTCATTATTCTTTAAATCGGTGGCAAATTTCATGGACAATACTTGACGCTCTTTTTCTTTGAGTTTTGACATAGCTTGTAATAAAGCCCTATTATTCTCATTTATCACGATAACTTCTTCTGGCTGCTTGTTAAAAGAAACAAGTCCAATTATATCGTCTATGGGGACAAAAAATTTATGCTTTTTACTTCGTAAATAGTCTGTAACAACATTTTTTGCAATACCTATAAGCCATGCTTCAATTGGTGAAACTTCGGGCTTATATGTATGAAATTTACGTATTGCATTTTCAAAAACAGAACTCGCTAACTCTTCAGAATCAAAATGATTATTAATTCGAAAGCCGATATAGTTATACACATTTTTGTAGTATTGCCTGTATATCGTTTCCAAAAATTCGTCATCAATTCTGTTTTTCGTCTTATCTTGGTTTATACTAAGGGCCCTTCTAATATAAACGTCCATGTGTTCCTCCTTTCTGCAAATGCACTTATTTTTGACTTTCAACTTGGTATACGTAAAAAATCTATTTTCATTACACATTTCAAAAAAATAAACGTCCACAAAAGGACGCTTATTTTTTCTTTCAGTGATTCACTGCATTAAACAGCTATTGCAAAATATAAATTTGCCATTAATAATTAAATAATAGTTAGTTATAAGATAACAATTATTTTCTTTGTTAAGTATACAGCGTAATTTATTTATTAACAACAATTTTTAGCTAAAAATTTTACAATAACAAGCATTTTACTTAGTCATGTCTTGACAGCACCCGAGTGACAGACTAAAACATTTTTGACAAAAGAAGCCGTCAAGAATTAAAATGGCGGCTGCACTTGGTGTTATTATGTTTTTTTATATAGCAATTCATAATCCGATGTTTGAACAACCTTAGAAAAGTAAACCATTTTTTTTGTTTCGCTTTGCAATCACTAAATCAATCAAACCATAGGTTTTTGCTTCTTCAGCTGTCATAAAAGTGTCTCGGTCGGTATCGCGCTCTATTTCTTCAACCGTTTTTCCTGTGTTATCAGCAAGTAACTGATTTAATCTGCGTTTATTTTTCTGCATATAGTCAGACATTATTTTAATATCACTGGCTGGGCCTTTGATACCACCTGATATAGCAGGTTGATGAATCATAATTTCAGCATTTGGCAGGGCAAATCGTTTTCCACGAGTGCCTGCCGCAAGTAAAAAGGAACCGAAACTTGCAGCGAGTCCGACACAAATAGTAGAGATATCACATTTAATATAATTCATTGTGTCAAATATAGCAAAACCCGCTGTTACAGAGCCACCCGGGCTGTTAATGTAAAGACTAATATCTTTGTTAGGGTCTTGAGCTTCTAAAAACAATAGTTGCGCTGTAATCAAACTGGCGGTGGTATCGTTGATCTCCTCACCCAAGAAAATGATTCTATCACTCAAGAGCCTGGAAAAAATATCGTAGCTTCTTTCTCCACGGCTTGTCTGTTCAATAACATATGGAATTGGACTCATGCAGCCATAACCTCACAATTCAACATAAGTTTATAACGCATTGCAATACTGTTGTTTATGGTAAACCTGTTCTGTTTTGACGTGTAAATTCGTTTCATTCTATATTCTTGTGGTGCGCAGACATATAGTTGCCTAAATGCAAGGGTAAATGATTGTTGCGAATCGTAGTTTGCTTCAAAGGCAATCTCAATAATAGGTTTTTCAGTATAGACGAGCTTTTTTGCTGCCTCAGTAAGCCTACGCATCTGGATATATTTATGGATTGTGCACCCTGTGTTTTCTGAAAATAATCTATTCAAATGAAATTTTGAATAGCCAACCCTTTTTGCAATTTTATCTAAGGTCAAATCTTCATTCAGGTTATTCTCTATATAATCGACAACTGCCGCAACAGTATGCGTATTATCCATTATTTCACTCCTTTCACACCGATATATACAAGTATAACAAGTTTTGTAGGCGATGTCTTAATAAAAAATGCTATCTTAATATTCTTTATTATCAGCAATTAAACGCCAGTCAGAAGATAATAATTATTTTCTGCATTGCTTTTTAGGTGACAATGATTCAATATCCGTTATGCTGGTTTTATTCAATCAGATTTTATGTCCTTTTGGTAAAATCATATATTTAGGGATTCTAACATGATCAGGTTTGTTAAGTATTTCTATTACTGCCTCGGCAATATCTATTGGTTGCAATGCAGTTGATATTCCAAGTAATTCTTTGGGTTTTATATCCCAATTTCTATGTAATCCAGTTTCAACAAGACCAGGCTCAATACATGTGATTTTTATATCGGTATCACAAAGTTCCATCCTGAGTGACTCGGCTAATGCCTCTAAGGCATGGTTACATCCGGCATAAGCACCCGAATTTTCACGAGTTTTAGTACCCATAACACTGGAAGTTATAACAATATGACCTTTTCCTACTTTTTTAAAAT
>CAZCQP010000018.1:0-38507 GCA_964500895.1 uncultured Eubacteriales bacterium
CGCCGCACCTTTGGTGCGTCCTGCCTTCTTGCCGGTGCATCAAGGCAAATTTTCGTAGGAATACCCTTGAGGTATTTCAAGAAAATTTAATGCAGTATGGCATACAATTTGCCGAAAAGACGGCGTTTCGTTTATGAATACAGGTTCTATGCCCATCAGTAGGATGTGCTCGTAATGATATTTAAAGGAGCACGGACAGCACCGTCTTCTCCGGCGACCTCAGCAATTTGATTATAATGCTGGTGATACAAAGCCAGTGCCATGTCAAAAATGAGTTGTGCATGTTCCTCGCAGCCAATGGACACTGTGCCCAGCATTTTTCCACTTTTCACGGCTTCTATGCCCTGGGGTGTGCCATCCACACCCACAATGTTCACGAAATCAATGCCCAGCCTGTCGATGGTGTCCACAACTCCAAGGGCCATATCATCGTTGTTGCAAATGATAAGCTCAATGGCATCGCCATAGCTGTTGAAATACTGCTCGGCCAAAGCGGCGGCCTGGCTTCTGGTCCAATTGGCAATACCACCGTCCAGGCGCTCCAATTCCATACCATTATCCCGAAGGGTTTGTACGGAAACCTCGGTTCTAATTAACGTGTCTTGATGCCGGCGTTCGCCTTCAATCATTATGTAATTCACAATACCATCTTGGTTTTTGTCAATAGCGTAGGGGTCACGGCGATATTGCTGCAACACCACCTCCGCCTCTAGTTCGGCGTTTTTTTTGGCATCGGTGCCTACATACACGGTGCGCTCCCACTTTGTCATGTCTTGCTTCACAGGCTCACGGTTGAAGAACACCACAGGCACATTGGCTTCTTTGGCAATGTCGATCACATAGGCGGCCTCGATTCTGTCTACAAGATTGACGCAGAGCACATCGTAATTCAGGGAAATATACCGTGCAATCTGCTCGTTTTGCAAAGACTGGGAATCGTTGGCATCCAGATAAGCCATATACACTTTTTCACCATTTGCACCGGTATATTCTGCGGCGGTTTGCATCAGCGCACCAGACACATTTTCAATGAACGTGTCACTTCCTTTATAAACAAACACAGCCATGCGAATGGTTTTGCTTTCCACATCGGTCTTGTCGCCGTTCATAAAAACAAAAGCGGCAGCCGCCCCGGCGCATAGCGCTACAACAATCAATGCGAAACAGAAGCTATTTTTCATGTTTGCACCTCTATTTGGTATTAGTAAACCGGGGCGATAACATACGACATTTCATCGGTGTAAAGGGTATCCTTGGTGAGCACGTTGGGTTTAAGTTCGTAGCTGCCTAAGCTTAACCCCGACCCGGTCTTGATGGCCTCTACAACCGCCAGATATCCGATGTTATAGTTGTTCTGCACGATAAGGCATGCAATACTTCCGTTTTCCACAAACTCCAGCAGTGGCACAGCGCTTTCAATGCCATAAATGCTCACGTTCTCTTCCCCTGTGGCCTCCAGAATCCCTTTGGTTGTGTCTGCGCTGAAAGACACAATGTTGCAAGTGTCTACACCCTCCAGAAATGTCCGGCGGCTTTCCTCGCTAAGCAGCAGGGTGTGGGAAACCCCCAGCGCATCACAGCGTTCTGTGAAGCCGTCATACCGCTGGCTGATATGCGCCGCACCAATGTCATCGGCAAAGATGTAAACTTCCTGCACACCGTCTTGTGCAATCTTTTCAGCCAGAAGCGCCCCAAGCCCTTTGTTTTCCAGCCCTACATATTTGATAGTGCCATCCATGGCCTGGGCGGGGTTTGTAGACACCACCACGCAGTCGGCTGTGTTTTCGGCGAACCACTTCACCACTTCACCGTTAGACGAGACGATAACAATGGCACCCAATGCGTTTTCGGTCTCTGTGACAAAGCTGTCCAAATCTTGCGCAACGCTTGCCGCAGAGACATATTGAATGTCCGCATTAAAATCCATGGCTGCCTTGTCTGCACCTTTTTGAATGAGATGAGCCGCCTCGCCGCCGCCATCATCAGTGATTACAGACACCTTGCACGTTCTGTTTGCAGGCTTTGCCACAAGTTGCAGGCTCATAAGGCCAAGCAAAACCACAATCATAATGCCTACAAGCGCCATGAGAACTTTTTCATATCTTTCAAGCATGGCCTTCCTCCATTAAGTGTAAGCTGGCATCACAGAAAGGTACAGCAGGCAGATGCACGGTAACACTGGTGCCCACGTCCGGCTCGCTTTCTATGGATAGGCCATAGTCCTCTCCAAAATAAAGCTTCACCCGCTCGTTCACGTTTTTAAGCCCAAAGCCGCTTACTGCCCCGTGGCCGTCCAGCAGCCCGGCCAAAATTTCCTCCTGTATGCCCATGCCGTTGTCTGAAACGGTTAAGTAAACGTCCCCGTTTTCAAGCCGCCCAGTGATGTCGATGATGCCGTCGCCATCCATGAAGTCCATGCCGTGGTAAATGGCATTTTCCACAAGGGGCTGTATGATGAGTTTTATTACAGACATGCCAAGAATTTCAGGCGGTGCTTCAATGGTGTATGTAAACTTGTTTTTGTAGCGCATGGACTGGATAATAAGATAATTCCGCACATGCTCTAGCTCATCTGCCACAGTGATGATGTTTTTGCCCTGGCTTAGGCTAATTCTAAAAAGCCTGGCCAAAGCCGTCACCAGATTGATGGCGTTGTCCTTGCGCTCGTTTTCAATCATCCAGACGATAATGTCTAGGGTGTTGTAAAGAAAGTGGGGGTTTATTTGCACTTGCAGGGCATTCAGTTCGCTTTTTTGCTTCAACTGGTGGTCACGCACCATTTGCTCGGTCATTTCCCGCAGTTGTATAACCATGCTCTGAATGGATTTGCCTAGGTGCTGCACTTCATCCGAACCCTCGGCTTGAATTTCCGTGTCTAGGCCACGCTCCAGTTCTTGCACGGATAGGTCAAGCTTCTTAATGGGGTCTGTAAGCCGGGATGAAATCACTGCGTTTATAATGAGCAGAAACTCAAGCAAAATGAGCACGATTAACGCCACAAACAAGATGTTCGATTTGGTTTCCAAAGCCAGATTCTTCTTGGGAATAACCCCCACCACACGCCAGCCCGTATAACCCACACTGCGTAGGATGACAGAGCGGGTTTCGCCATTCAACCGCCGGGTGTAAAAGCCATCTTTAAGGGTGGCCAGCTCAAGGTTGTCTTCTTTGAGAATCCCTGTGTCAATGAGGGGTTGTTTTGGGTGGGAAATGAGTCTGCCCCCGGCGTCCATCAAGTAAATGTAGCCGTCGCCGGAAAGCCGCTGGTTGCGAAAAGCTTCCGCCAGGCCGTTCATGCTTAAATCAATGAGCAAAACCCCTTGGCGGGTGATTTTGCCGTAGGTGAGTTCAACAGAACATGAAAGTGACATGACCCAGTTTAAAGGGTTATCCCCTTGTGACACAAAATTTTGGACACATGGGGTTGAAAAGTGAAGGTTTTCCGGGTGTTGCAATGCGTTCTGGAACCAAGGGTAACTGGTGATGTCCACGTTTTCTTTAAGCAGGGACGGAGGCACGGCTGCTATGGGGGTACCCTTTCTGTCAAACACAAAAATGTCCTTCACATAGTTGTTGTTGGCAGAATAAAGCAACTGCAAACTATCGGCAATGGACTCCTCAGACAAATCGGTGCCTTTAATCACATTATAATAAATGGAGTCGGAAAGCCTTATCATGTCCCGCAAATAAACGCTAATGCTTTGGGTCACTTCTTCGATTAATGTTTCGTTTTCACTGCGCAAGTACGTGTCCAGCTGTTTTGAAAACCGCATGTAAAAAACAATGCCTGTAATCACAAGCGCCACCAATGCTGTTATGGTAAACGAAATGAACACCGAGTTTTTAATGCTACCGAAATGGAACCTCTCCAACAGCTTGCACCTCCAGGCTTTCATAGGTCTAGGTCTGTGCCTTTCTGCAAATTCCTGCGGTATGCCGATGGGGTAATGCCGAAGCGTTTACGGAAAACATAACTGAAATAGTTTGGCTCCTCGTAACCCACTGCCCCGGCGATGCAATAGGTTTTTGCATCGCTGCCGGCAAGTAGTTCAAGGGCCTTTTGCAGCCGAAATTCAGTGAGATAATTCACATAAGTTTGACCGGTAATTTTTTTAAACAGTGCTGAAAAATAAGATTGGCTAATGTGCAGATGCTCACACATTACATCCACAGTGAGTTTAGGGTTTGAATAGTTTTCTGCAATATAAGCTTTGGCGCCCTCTATAAGCTTTTCCTCGGTGGAAATGCGCCTGGCCGAAGCTAGCGCATTCATGCGTAGGCATAAATCAAGAAGCCACTGTTTAAAAGCGGAAATATCGCAGCTTAAGAAGCGGAAAAAATCCTCTGTGGCGAACAACTCTGTTTCGCTTATGGTGAGGCGTTCGGCAGCATAAATCACTGAACCCAGAATGTTGATGACACTTAATTGATATTTAAGGCGGTTTTCTGCATTTTCCTCGGCCGCAGCAGTCATGCCGTCAATCATTAAAGCGATGTCCCCGGGGCTTCCGAACTTTACAACCGATGCAAAGCGCCGTGGGCTAGGGCCATTTGCGGTGGTATCCTCAAGCTCGGCGGCTTCCATATCGCAGATGTAAATGACGTTCCCCGAGGCCACTGCTTTATATTCCAAGGCAGATAGGGCTTCATCGTAAGACAGGCACAGCTTTGTAAGGGATGAATAGCACCGCCCAATGCCCGCTGTAACTTTAATGGCAGAAACACGATAGCATTCCTCGCAGATTTCGTTGGCCAGGCGTATAATGCCGCCAATTGGGCTTTTGGTTTCCCATTCTGTTACAACGATAACAGCTTTGCCGTTAATGAAAGATTCCACCACACAACGCCCCTCGCAATGGGTATCGGCAATGCGCTTTACAAACACAGGCACAAGCTCGCTTGCAATGATGTTTTTAGACGTTTTAACATCTGTTTCAAGCACCAGCACATTTTTCTGCCTGCCGTACACGAATGGCAAAGAAAATTGCCCAATCTGGCTTGAAATGTCACTTTTCACAAACTGCCCGCACAAAAGTTCGTACAAAAACCGTTCCCGCAAGATGGGCAGAAATTTATTATAGCATTCACACAAGATTTCCACATTCCGCTTGTTCAGCAAGTCTGCGTCCAGGTTCTCCTTTACCTGGGTAAGAATCCCACGCAATTCTTTTTCGTTCACGGGCTTTAATATGTATTCTACGGTGTTGATGCTAATGGCCTGCTTGGCATACTCAAACTGGTCGAAGCCGGTTAAAATGATAATTCTAACCCCCGGGTGCCGTTCTTTCATGTGCCGGCCCAATGTAAGCCCATCCATAAACGGCATTTTGATGTCCGTGAGCAGAACGTCTACCTCATGGGCATCGGCGAACTCCAAAGCTTCCTCGCCGTTGGCTGCGGTGGCCACAACCTGGAAACCAAGGCTGGCCCAATCCACCTTTCCGGCAATGGCTTCCCGCACTTCCTCCTCGTCATCCACAAGCATGATTTTATAAGCAGCGCCCTCCGGCATAAGCACCATTCCTCCTAAACCGAGTATCGTCAAAGTGTCACATTTATTTTGCAACATCTGGAAATTTTTGTCAAGCCTGGCAGGGATGGAAAATCAAAGCTACAAACACTTGCACAGTTTTTAAAGTTTTTATGATTTTTTGTATTTCTTCATTGTCCTTCTATTTGCTATAGATTTCCAAAGCACAGTATGTTATAATATTTCCATGCTAATAATTATTATCAAAGGAGAGGTGGATTCTTATGAAAATTAATATTGACAAAAACTTGGTTGAGTTAACGCCGGAAAATTTAAGTGAAAAAACCAAGTTGGAAATTCTTTGGAAAACCCTCATTGATTGCAATGGAGAGGCTAAAAAATTGGCCCCTGTGGGTGAATATGTGCCTCAAAAGAACGAAAAAGGCGCTTCCTTCTACATTGAAGGCTTAGATGAAGCCAAACCCGCAGACCCTGTTGAAGTACACGTGGATGCAAACTGCAAATGCTACTGCTCCATTTGCAACAAACTGGTAGACTTGAAACCAGGCGACCCCGTACCTGTTTGCTGCGGCAGAATTATGGAAGTGATTGATTAATACTTTAAACACAGGCTTCATGGCAGAAATGCCATGGAGCTTTTTTGTGCTTGCATAAAAAATAATAAAAATTCATTGTTGGGTAATAATAGGAAAAAAATAGCAGACGGAGGATACGATGAAGGCATCAAAAAAAGAAGAAAACCAAAAAATTAATATTTATACCGACCTTGCCATTGAATGTAAAGCCATGCTAGAAAAAGAAGAAAATGAAGAAATAGCAGGGGTAAAAATTAAAAAAGAGAAAACATCAGACCAAAGCATTCGGGTAACATGGGTGGAAATATTAAATGAAACCGGGGTGGAGCAAATGCAAAAACCCCAGGGCAATTACATTACCATTGAGTCCGAAGCCATGAAAGAAAACGACACAGAAACCCATGAAGCCATCACCGAAATATTGTCTGAAAAATTAAAGGCGTTAGGCCGGTTAAAAAAAGACAGTGTGGTACTCATTATTGGCTTGGGAAACTGGCACGTCACCCCCGATGCCCTGGGCCCGAAAGTCATTTCCAAAGTGTTGGTCACCCGGCACATTGCAGATTCTGGTGCAGTACCGGAGGCGCTTTTAGGGCATGTGCGTCCTGTATGTGCTGTTTCCCCTGGGGTTATGGGCATTACAGGTATAGAAACGGCAGAAATTGTCAAGGGTATTGTAGAGCGGGTAAAGCCCGATTTGCTTTTGGCTATTGATGCATTAGCGGCCCGGCACACCAGCCGGATTAACGCCACCATTCAAATGTCGGACACTGGGGTGAACCCAGGGGCAGGGATGGGCAACAAACGGATGGCACTAAACGAAGAAACCATGGGTATACCGGTGATCGCCATTGGTGTACCTACGGTGGTGGATGCTGCCACCCTGGTGAACGACACCATGGACATGCTGCTGGATTCTTTGCTTTCCCAAACAGAAAAAGGCTCACCTTTTTATGAAATGCTTAAAGATTTGGAAACGGAAGAAAAATATCACCTTATCAGCCATGTGTTAAACCCGTACATGGGCAATATGTTTGTAACCCCCAAGGAGGTGGATTCCACCATCGAACGGCTTTCGGGCATTATTGCCAATGCCATTAACGTGGCGCTGCACCCGGGCATTGAAATGACGGATTTAAGCCGCTATATTCAATAATTTTTTCCTTTTCCGTTATGCATTTTCATGTTGTCATTTTTAGTCATATATGCTAAAATTGGCAAAAACCCATTCTTAAAAGAAGTGGGAAAACATGACATTTTGCACAGGAGGCAACATGAGAGCAATTATAACGGTGGTGGGCAAAGACCGGGTAGGCATTATCGCAGGCGTTTGCTCCATTTTGGCAGAGAAAAACATTAACATTTGCGACATTTCCCAAAACATTGTAGAAGGCTATTTCAACATGATGATGATTGTGGATTTGGCGGGTTCCGCTGTTTCTTTTGAGGAAGCACACGAGTTGCTGGACGCTGTTGGTGCAAAGCTGGGCATGGTCATCCGTATTCAGCATGAAGGCATTTTTAACAGTATGCACCGGGTGTAAACCTTTAGAGGAGGCAGAACATGATAACCCACTTGGAAGTGTTGGAAACCAACCAAATGATTCAAGACCATAACCTGGACGTGCGCACCATTACCATGGGCATTAGCCTGTTGGACTGCGCCGATTCAGATATTGGCCGGTTTAACCAAAAAATTTACGACAAAATCACACGCCTTGCCGAAAACCTGGTGAAAACCGGGGATGACATCGGCCGGGCTTTTGGTATACCTATTGTCAACAAGCGCATTGCCGTTACCCCCATTGCCTTGGCGGCCGCCGGGACAAACGCCGCTTCATACGTAAGCGTAGCGGAAACGTTGGACAAAGCGGCCCGTGCAGTGGGGGTTAACTTTATTGGCGGGTTTAGTGCCTTGGTGCAAAAGGGTAGCACGGAAAGCGACAAAGTATTAATCCGTTCTTTGCCGGAAGCACTGGCCACCACAGAACGGGTATGCGCTTCTGTAAACGCCGGTTGCAGCAAGAGCGGCTTAAACATGAATGTGATTAAAAGGCTGGGCCATTCCATTAAAGAAATGGCAGAGCTGACCAAAGATCAAAATGCCATTGCATGTGCAAAGTTTGTGGTGTTTTGCAATGCGGTGGAAGATAACCCATTTATGGCGGGGGCATTTCACGGCCCAGGTGAACGGGATGCAGTTATTAATGTCGGGGTTAGCGGCCCCGGCGTGGTGAAGCGGGCACTGGAAGAAGTGAAGGGCGCGGACTTTGAAACACTGTGCGAAACCATTAAGAGAACATCTTTTAAAATAACCCGTGTGGGCCAACTGGTGGCACAGGAAGCATCCAACCGCCTGGGTGTGCCTTTTGGCATTATAGACCTTTCCCTGGCACCCACCCCTGAAATTGGGGACTCCATTGCCGAGATTTTTCAGGAAATGGGCCTGGAACACGCAGGCGCCCCAGGCACAACAGCCGCTTTAGCCATTTTAAATGACAACGTGAAAAAAGGCGGCGTGATGGCTTCGTCTTATGTAGGTGGGTTGAGCGGCGCATTTATACCTGTTAGCGAGGACCACGGCATGATTAAAGCCGTGGAATTAGGCGCACTTTCCTTAGAAAAATTAGAAGCCATGACCTGCGTTTGTTCCGTGGGGCTAGACATGGTGGCCATTCCTGGGGACACCCCAGCATCTACCATTTCTGGCATTATTGCCGACGAAATGGCTATTGGCATGGTGAACAACAAAACCACTGCTGTGCGTATTATACCAGTGGTGGGCAAGGGCGTAGGGGAATCGGTTTCTTTCGGTGGGCTTTTAGGCCACGCACCCATTATGCCGGTAAACAAATTCAGTTGTGAAGCGTTTATTCAGCGGGGCGGCCGCATTCCGGCACCTATTCACAGCTTTAAAAACTAATCCATTGAACAGATATGTTTTTAGGAGGGAATGTCATGGTACTTGGTCATTTGCAGCCACAGAAACCTTTTGCTTTCTTCGAGGAGATTTGTCAAATACCCCATGGTTCCGGCAACGAACAACAGATTAGCGACTACTTAATGGCCTTTGCGCAAAAGCGGGGGCTTGAAGCTGTGCAAGACGCTGCATTAAACGTATGCATCAAAAAACCGGGCTCTAAAGGCTATGAGAACAGCCCCCCGGTTATTTTGCAGGGACACATGGATATGGTTTGCGAAAAAAACATGGATACGGTTCACGACTTTAAAACAGACCCGCTACAGCTTTACATAGACGGGAATGACATTAAAGCACGGGGCACCACCCTGGGCGCAGACAATGGCATTGCCGTAGCCATGATTTTAGCCATTTTAGATGCCGATGACATTGCCCATCCACCATTAGAAGCAGTGATTACATCTGCTGAAGAAATCGGGCTGCTAGGCGCTGCCGCTTTTGACGGCCAATTGCTTACCGGCAAACGGTTCATTAACTTGGACTCCGAAGAAGAAGGGGTTTTTGTGGTCAGCTGTGCCGGTGGTATGCGCACCACTGTGACGGTACCTGCTACTTTTGCGGAAGCACCCAAAGGCCTTGTATACAACACGTTGTGGGTGAAAGGCTTACAAGGCGGCCATTCCGGGCTTGATATTACAAAGGAACGGGCCAATGCCAACAGGCTTTTGGCCAGGGTTTTGTTTGAATTAACGGAATTGGAAGGGTTTGTGGTTGCCGCTATGAACGGTGGGGCACAGGATAACGCCATTCCTCGGGAAGCCTGGGCTATTGTGGGCTACCCAGAAGCCGCCTTACCACAAGTGGATGCAGTGGTTAAAGGGTTTGAAACCATTTTTAAACGGGAATATTCTCAAAAAGACGATGGGGTTATTTTAGAGCAAGTATCCCTTGAACAAGAACCTGCAAAAGTTTTCACAGCTGAAACATTGCGTAAAGCAGTGGCCGGCATCCTTATGCACCCCAACGGTGTGGAAGCCACCATTCCAGGCATGAACGGATTACCGGAAACCTCTAACAACGTAGGGGTGGTGCGCACTTTAGACGATGGTGTGCAAATGACCAGTGCACTCCGAAGCGCACTGACCAGCAAGAAAATATTAATCAAAAACCAAATTGCGCTGCTGGCAGAAAGCCTTGGTGCTTCTTTTGATACGTATGGTGACTATCCCGGCTGGGCGTATGAGGCCCATTCGCCTTTAAGAGATGTGTTTATGAACACATACCGTGAAATGCGTGGCAAAGAACCAGTGGTTGAGGTGCTTCATGCCGGGCTTGAATGCGGTTTGTTTGCCGATAAAATTGAACATGCCGATATGATTTCCTTTGGGCCAAATATGGCAGACGTGCATACCCCGGATGAACGGATAAGCATTACTTCCATCGGCCGCACATGGGATTTCTTGCTTTTAGCATTATCGAAACTGATTGAATAGTATAGCATTGAAAGGGTTGATTTTGCTTCATGAAATTGCCTTGGGACTCCAGATATTTAAAAATTGCCTTCCACGTCATTGTCACGCTGGTGGTGGTTTATGCGCTGGTCTTATTAATGAATGGGCTGGTGTTTATACTGGTGCGCCCAACGGCCGCCCTCTCTGGTGTTTTTGAAGCGATTGGTAAGTTTTTGGGGTTGTTTACCCCGGTTTTTATTGGTTTTATACTGGCTTACATTTTAAACCCAATGGCAGACTTTTTTCAAAGATTGGGCAAGCGCATTTTTAAGAAAAGGGCTAACGAACAAGAGGGCTCTGAAAAACGTATTTTTGGCACTGTGGCTGCTTACGCTGTGGTTTTACTGTTCATTCTTGGGGTGCTGTTGCTTTTGGTTTTTCGTGGTGGTGGCAAAATATCCACCATGTTTTCCCGGGAAATGGCCAGCACCATTGCAGCCACCATGGGCAACATGGGCGATTCCCTCACACGCATGGAAATACGGCTGACAGAGTGGGGTGTGGGGGATTATTTTTCAGGCTTTATCACCCGGTGCATTACCGGTGTGCAGACCTGGTTGTCTGCTTTCGGCAACCGTCTGTTTGCCCGGCTATCCAGCACCGGGAGCAGTTTAGTGGATTTTGCTTTAGGTACTGTCATCGGCTTTTATTTTCTCATACACAAGCACACCATCAAATCTAAAGCGCTGCAAGGCGTTCGTTTATGGTTCTCCTCTAAAAACAGCAGCCGTATTTTATGGTTTATGGGCCAGATTAACCAAATATGCAGCGGGTACATTCAAGGGCAGCTAACCGATGCGCTCATTATTGGCACGCTGATTACCGCCTGGCTTTTGGTGATGCGGGTAGATTTTGCTGTTTTAATTGGCATTGTGTCCGGCTGTTTCAACGTGATTCCTTACGTTGGCGCAGTGGCTGGGTTGTTGCTGACGCTTATTGCTGCTACACTGGGCGGCGGGGGTTTAGTGCGTGTTCTGATTGTGGCCATTGGCATTGTGGTCATTCAGCAGCTGGATGCACTGGTGCTTCAGCCCAAAATTGTGGGCGAAAATGTGCAAATGAACCCGGTGCTGGTGATTATTTCCTTAACTGTAGCCGGGAAGTTGTTTGGTTTTGCAGGGTTATTGTTTGCTGTGCCTCTGTGTGCCATTGTAAAAATGTTTATAGAGATTTTATGGGCAGCGAAGGTAAAAGCTGCCAAGTGATAAAGTTTATGAATGAAAGAGGGTGATATGATGGCTCATCTTGAATTGTTTGAAAAATTGATGGAGCGCATACGGATGTACCATCCGTCCAATGATTTCTCCAACGTGCAAAAAGCTTACGACATGGCACAAAAAGCCCATGGCGACCAGCTGCGCAAGTCTGGCGAGCCATATATCATTCATCCGTTGTCGGTGGCTTATATTCTGGCAGATTTAGAGCTGGATTTGGAATCCATTATATCGGGTATCTTGCATGATGTTATTGAAGATACAGTGTACAGCTACCAGGACATTGTGGATAGCTTCGGCAAAGAAGTGGCAGACATTGTAGACGGCGTAACCAAGCTGGAAAGTTTGGAAGTGCAGATGAAAGGCAATCTGGAGGAATCTGCCCCCAGCGACGAAACCCATCCGGCTGAAAAATCTAAAGACAAAAACTACCGTGAAGAGTTGCAGGCGGAAAATTACCGCAAAATGTTTTTGGCCATGGCCAAAGACATTCGGGTTATCTTGATTAAAATTGCCGACCGCCTGCACAACATGCGCACGTTAAAATACATGAGCAACGATAAGCAAAAGGAAAAAGCCCAGGAAACGCTGGATATTTATTGTCCACTGGCGCACAGGCTGGGCATTTCCAAGCTGCGTCATGAGCTGGAAGATTTGTCTTTCCGCTATTTGAACCCAGAGGCTTATTTTGACTTGGCGGATAAGGTGAGCCGGAAGCAATCCGAACGGCAGGCGTATATTCAAAAGATTGTGGGCCAGTTGCGGGATAGGCTTGTTCAAAGCAGCATTGATGCTACGGTAGACGGACGGCCCAAACACTTTTTTAGCATTTACAAAAAAATGAAAAGCCAGGATAAAACCCTGGACCAAATATACGATTTATTTGCTGTGCGCATCATTGTGGACGATGTGCGCAACTGTTACGAATCTCTCGGCATTGTTCACGAAATGTATACCCCTGTGCCCGGGCGTTTTAAAGACTACATCGCCATGCCCAAGCCCAATATGTATCAGTCTCTCCATACGGTCATTATGGGGCCGGAAGGGGAGCCTGTGGAAATACAAATGCGCACCTGGGATATGCACCGTACTTCTGAATACGGCATCGCTGCCCACTGGCGTTATAAAGAAGGTTCCGGTGGCAAAGTGAAAGCTGGAAGTGAGGAAGAAAAACTGGCTTGGCTACGGCAAATTTTGGACTGGCAACGGGAATTGTCCGACAACAAAGAGTTTTTAAAGGCGCTGAAGGTAGATTTGGATGTTTTCACAGACCATGTGTACTGCTTTACGCCTAAGGGTGAAATCATCAGCTTAAACAGAGGTTCCACCCCCATAGACTTTGCCTATGCCATTCACTCTGCCGTGGGCAACAAAATGATTGGCGCCCGTGTAAACGGCAAGATTGTTACCTTTAACCATAGCCTGTCTTCCGGCGACCGGGTGGACATCATCACCAGCCAGAATTCCAAAGGGCCAAGCCGGGACTGGTTGTCCATTGTGAAAACCAGCCAGGCTAAAAATAAAATTAACCAGTGGTTCAAGAAGGAAAACAAAGAGGAAAACTGCTTAAAGGGCAAAGATTTGCTGGATAAGGAAGCCAAAAAGAAAGGCTTAACTTTATCAGAACTTTTGTCAAATGACCGTAGAGCTAGTGTTTTGAATAAATATGGCTTTCAAGACTGGGATTCCCTGTGTGCCGCCATTGGTCACGGTGGCGTTAAAGAAGGCCAGGTCATCAACCGGTTAAATGAAGACTACCAAAAAACCCAGGCCAAACTTCACCCACAAGTGATTGTGGCTGATGAAGTGGTGCATGTTAACCGGCAGTCCAAGCAGAAAAGCGGCATTACCGTGAAAGGTGTTGGAGACATTGGGGTGCGTTTCTCCAAGTGTTGCAGCCCAGTGCCTGGAGACGAAATTATCGGCTTTATCACCCGTGGCCGTGGGGTGTCCATTCACCGCACAGACTGCGTGAACATGATTCACTTAGATGAAATAGACAGGCACCGGCTTTTGGATGCAGAATGGCAATTGCCAGAGACGGAAAGCGAGTCCATTACTTATCAGGCGTCTATTAAAATTACCAGCGAAGACCGGATGGAGCTTTTAACGGACATATCCCGCATTTTGTCGGAAGAAAAAATACCTGTGAAGGCGCTAAACGCCCGGTCATCCAACGGGGAAGCCATATTCGATATTGGGCTTTTAATTTCTAATAAATATCAGCTGGAACGGCTGAAAACCCGCATCATGAACCTTTCCGGCGTGCATAACATCGACCGGGTCACCACATAAGGCAAGGGGGAAATACCATGCATTTACAAGTGTTTTGCATACAACCTATGGAACAAAATGCATACATTTATTACGATGAAAACACCAAAGACGGCGTTGTTGTAGACCCCGGCGGGGAAGGGGAGACCCTGCTTGGGTTTATTCGGGAAAACGGATTGCAAATAGCCGCCATTTTGCTTACCCATGGCCATTTTGACCATATTATGGCCGTGAAAGATTTAAAAAATGCACTGCAAGTGCCCGTAGCTGCCCATAAAGACGAGGTAGAAATTTTGTCCGACCCGGCTATTAATTTTTCAGGATATAATGGGGGCACTAAAGTGTCTATCAAGCCCGACATTTTGCTGACCCATGAAGAAGATTTTACATTCGGCGGATGCCGCTTGCATGTGATTCATACACCGGGGCACACACCCGGGGGCGTTTGCTATTACGATGAAGCCTACGGCACCATGTTTACCGGGGATACGTTGTTTAAATCCTCCATCGGACGCACAGATTTGCCCGGCGGCAACACAAAAATGCTTTACCACGCCATATCCACCCGGCTGTTGCCTTTGCCGGAACATGTGGCCGTATACCCGGGCCATGGGCCTTCCAGTACCATTGGCCGTGAAAAAAAGCATAACCCTTATTTTACGAAGGACGGCAACTGATGCATTACTGTATATGGGGCCACCAGCATGTGAACGAAGTGCAAACCATGTGCCAGGTGTTTTACCCCGGAGAAAAATTTGAGACGCTGGAAGAAGCGCAGTTTCTGACAGCGGGCGGCCCACTCACCGTGAAAAGCGAATACTTGCCCGGGGAATGTGTGGCCACTTTATATGAAAAAGGCCAGGTGCTTGGGGTTTACCAGGAGCCAGCAGACGAAACGGATGCCCGGGGCATTCGGCCGGCAGTGAAACGCTCTGTTTACGGTCTTTTGAAGGCACATACCGGCTTCAAGCCCCCTTGGGGTAATTTCACCGGCATACGCCCCTCTAAAAGCGTCATGGACAAATGGCGGCAGGGGATGAATGACCAACAGGTACAGGCGTATATGGCCGCCTTTTTTGACATGGATGCAGACAAAATACAGCTGGCCATGGACGTGGCGAGGGTGGAGAAGGGCATTTTATGGGAAAATGACCCGCAGGCCTACAGCCTGTATGTGGGCATCCCTTTTTGCCCCACACGGTGCCTGTATTGTTCCTTCACTTCTTACCCCCTGGAACGGTACCAGGCCCAGGTGGATACGTATGTTGACTGCGTTCTTCGGGAAATGGAGGCCATGAAGCCTTTTGCCGAAAAGCATCACTTACAGAGCATTTATGTGGGCGGAGGTACCCCTACATCTTTAAATGCGCAACAGCTTGACCGGCTGCTGCAAGGGTTACGGCAGCATTTTCCCACCGACCACTTGCAGGAAATTACGGTGGAAGCCGGGCGGCCGGACACCATTACCCCGGAAAAACTGGCCGTGATGCGGCACCACGGGGTAACACGGCTGTCCATTAACCCCCAAACCATGAATGCGGACACTTTAAAAACCATTGGGCGGGACCATACCCCGGAACAGTTTTTAATCGCTTTTGAACAAGCCCGAACGGCCGGGTTTGATAACATTAACATAGACCTCATTGTGGGCTTGCCTGGGGAAGACATAAACGCAGTGGCCAACACCATGGCGGCCATTACCCCGCTGAGACCGGAAAACATTACCGTCCACACGCTGGCCATTAAACGGGCTTCTTTGTTAAAAGCGGAGCTGGACGAAAGCGACAAAGCCATTTATAACACCCAGATGATTGAGGGCATGATTCAAACGGCCAGAAATGCTGCAACTAACATAGGCTTGCGCCCTTACTACATGTACCGCCAAAAGAACATGGTGGGGCATTTTGAAAACGTAGGTTACGCCAAGCCGGGCTATGAAAGCGTGTATAACGTGCAAATGATGGGGGACGTTCAAACGGTGCTGGCGTTGGGTGCCGGTGCCGTAACCAAGCTTTACATTCCTGAAAATAACCGTCTGGAACGTTTTTTTAACGTAAAAAATGTGGACGAGTATATACAGCGTTGCGATGAAATGATTCAGCGTAAAATACAATTAAATGCATGAAAGGAAGTTTGTCATGATTCAAGCGGTTAAAGGCACGAAGGACTTGTTTGGCGCGGAAGCCACCCGTTGGGCCAATATGGAAGCCACCATCCGTGACGTGTGCAAAGCGTTTTGCATTGGCGAAATACGCACCCCGGTTTTTGAATACACCGAACTGTTTGTTAAAACCACCGGGGATACCACGGACATTGTGCAAAAAGAAATGTATACCTTCACGGACAAAGGCGGCAGAAGCATTACGTTAAAGCCGGAAGTAACCGCAGCTGTGGTGCGTGCTTTTTTGGAACATAAACTGTATGCCCAAACGTTGCCTTCCAAGCTGTTTTATTTGTCCCCCTGTTTTCGGTATGAAAAACCACAGGCGGGGCGGTTGCGGCAATTTCACCAGTTTGGTGCAGAGTATTTTGGGGTTTATCACCCGGCAGCCGATGCAGAAATGATTTCCCTTGCCCATGAAGTGTTAAAACGGTTGGGCATTCCCACCCGTTTGTATATCAACAGCTTGGGGGGCAATGCATGCCGTGCCAAGTATAACAAGCGCATGAAAGAATTTTTGCAGGAAAACCTGGACAAACTTTGCCCCACCTGCCAAGAGCGGTTTGAGAAAAACCCCTTGCGTGTGTTGGATTGCAAAGACCCCTCATGCCAAGCCGTGCTGGAAGGAGCGCCTTCCACCATTGATACATTGGATACGGAATGCCGGAACCATTTTGAAACCACCTTATCTTTGCTGAAACAACTGGGCATTAATGCGGAAATTAACCACAAAATGGTGCGTGGGCTGGATTACTACACCCGCACGGTGTTTGAATTTGTTAGTGACGATATTGGCGCCCAAAGTGCCGTGTGCGGCGGCGGCCGGTATGACAACTTAATTGAGGTTTCCGGCGGGTCACCGATGGGTGGCATAGGCTTTGCCATGGGCCTGGAACGGTTGATGTTGTCTTTGGCCAAAAACGCCCAAGAAGGCAATGAAGTGGCCCGGCATGTGGATTTATATTTAGGTGCCATTGGGGCAGAAGGGTTTAAAAAAGCCCAGCATGTGGCGTTTCAGCTCCGGGAAGCCGGTGTTTGCGTGGAAGCAGACATGCAGGAACGCAGCGTAAAAGCACAAATGAAATTTGCAGATAAGATAGGGGCCAAGTATTCGGCTATTCTTGGTGATGACGAACTGGCCAACAACTGCGTAAAACTTAAAAATATGGAGACCGGGGAACAAGTAGACGCACCGCTTTCGGAACTGGCTCAATACATCATAAAGGAGTAACAGGCAATGGGAGAAGCATTAACAGGGATGAAGCGCACCCATTATTGCGCCAAAGTGAATGAAACCCTTTTAGGGCAAACCGTCACCGTCATGGGATGGGTGAATAAACGCAGGGATTTAGGCAAGCTGATTTTCATTGCCTTAAGGGACCGCACCGGCTTGGTGCAGGCCACCATTGACGGCAACAAAGCCGAAGCTGCACTGTTCCAAAAGGCAGAGTCTGTCCGTGGGGAATACGTGCTGGCCGTAACCGGCGTGGTCATGGCCAGAACCCCGGAAAACATTAATCCTAACATGGAAACAGGTAAAATTGAAATTGAAGTGACTGAACTGCGCATTTTGTCCGATGCGGAAGTGCCGCCTTTTTCTGTTATGGATGAAGGTGTGGCAAACGATTTGCGCTTAAAATACCGCTATTTGGATTTGCGTCGGCCGCAACTGCAAAAGAACTTAATGTTCCGGCACCAAATTACCCAATCTGTGCGCCGGTTTTTGGATGATGCAGGTTTTGTGGATGTTGAAACCCCTATGCTGACCAAAAGTACCCCCGAAGGAGCCAGAGACTATCTGGTGCCCAGCCGGGAACATCCGGGTAACTTTTACGCTTTGCCCCAGTCTCCACAAATTTTTAAACAAATTTTAATGGTATCCGGCTTTGACCGTTATTATCAAATCACCAAATGCTTCCGGGATGAAGACTTGCGGGCAGACCGTCAGCCGGAATTTACACAGGTAGACATTGAAATGTCCTTTGTAGATGCAGAGGACGTGATGGCTATGAACGAGCAACTGATGCAGCGCATTTTTAAGGAAACGCTGAACATAGACATACCCTTGCCCCTGCGCCGCATAAGCTATGAGGAAGCCATGAACCGCTTTGGTTCCGATAAGCCGGATGTACGCTTCGGCATGGAATTAAAGGATATTTCTGCGCTGGTGGCTGGCAGTGAATTTGGGGTGTTCCAAAATGCGCTGGACAACGGCGGCAGTGTGCGGGGCATTAACGCCAACGGCTGCGGCAGCTTTTCCAGAAAGCAGATTGATGCCCTTGGGGAGTTTGTAAAGTCCTATAAAGCCAAAGGGTTGGCTTGGATTACCATCACCGAGGATGGTTCCCCAAAAACCAGCTTGTCCAAGTTTTTTAATGATGAACAGTTGCAGGCCATCATGGCGGCATTTGAAGCCAAAGCAGGGGACTTGATTCTCATTTGTGCCGATACCCATGATGTGGTAATGGATGCCTTGGGTGCCCTGCGGGTAGAGGTGGCTAAAAAGCTGGACATTCTGAAAGCAGATGAATTTTCATTGCTTTGGGTTACGGAATTCCCACTTTTGGAATGGTCTGCGGACGACAACCGTTTTTATGCCAAGCACCATCCCTTTACCTCCCCCATGGACGAGGATGTGCCCATGCTGGAAACAGACCCGGCCAAAGTGCGTGCCAAAGCCTACGACTTGGTGCTTAACGGCACAGAAATCGGCGGGGGCAGCATTCGGATTTACCAAAAAGAGATTCAGGAAAAAATGTTTAACATTTTAGGCTTTAGCACTGAACAAGCTTATGAACGTTTCGGCTTTATGCTGGAAGCCTTTAAATATGGTGTGCCCCCTCACGGTGGCGTGGCCTATGGGCTGGACCGTTTGGCTATGCTCTTAACCGGAGCAGACTCTATTCGGGACGTGATTGCATTCCCCAAAGTGAAGGATGCTTCCTGCCCAATGACAGACGCACCAGGCACCGTGGACAACAAGCAGCTTGAAGAATTGGGGCTTGCCATTAAGCCCGGCCATACATTATAATAGACGTAATGGGAAGAATAAACAGGTGGAGATGCAGGGTTTGGAGAATGAAGGGTTAGACATTAAGCAGGAGATTATAAGCTGGGTGAAAGTCATCGGCTTTGCTGTAATTTTTGCTTTTTTAATTACCAATTTTATTATTGTCAACGCCAAAGTACCCTCCAGCTCTATGGAAAACACCATTATGGTGGGGGATCGGGTGGTTGCTTTTCGGCTGTACTATCAGTTTGCCGAACCGGAACGGTTTGACGTTGTGGTCTTTCCGGCACCAGATGAGCCGGATGTGCTTTTTGTGAAACGCATCATCGGCCTGCCGGGGGAAACAGTCACCATTAAAGAAGGGCTTGTATACATCAACGGTGTGCAAGAGCCCCTGGACCAAACGTTTGTGAAAGGGGAACCTTGGGGAGATTTTGGCCCCTATGAAGTGCCGGAAGGCAGTTACTTCATGATGGGGGACAACCGGAACAACTCTAGGGACGCTCGTTCCTGGACAAACAAATACGTGCATAAGGAAGATATTTCTGGAAAAGTTATTTTCAGATATTTTCCAAGCTTTAAGTTATTTTAAAAATGAAGGAGAGATTATTATGGCTCAAATAACAAAAGACACCATCATTGGCGACATCATTCGCATGGATCAAGGCACCGTTCCTTACTTAATGAAAGCAGGTATGCATTGCGTAGGCTGCCCTTCCGCCCAAGGGGAAACCCTTGCAGAAGCCGGTCTTGTGCACGGCATGGAAGTAGATAACCTGGTGAACGAAATTAACGCTTACCTGGCCAGCAAAACAAAAGCGTAAGAAAATTTTAAAGCTGTATTGACAAAACTTGGGGCACCATGTTACAATTATTGCAATTAAAAATGATTGAAACGCAATGATAAGGAATAGTAAGCTTTGATTGGTTTTCAGAGAGCTGCCGTTTGGTGCGAGGCAGTATCCAGGCCTGGCTGAACTGACCTTTGAGCGGCTGGCTGAACTTGGCATATGCCAAAAGTAGGTTTAGACGGTTTTCCATCCGTTATCATTGGACGCATATCCCGCTATGTTGGCGGCGTATGGGAAGCGAGTGTGCCCTTATTGGGCAAATGAGAGTGGTACCGCGGAAGTATAGCCTTTCGTCTCTTTTACAGAGACGAAAGGCTTTTTTATTTTTATACTATAAATGCGTGTTTGAAAATTCATAACAATGGGTTTTAACCAATATTTTGTTAGGGAATCCGTTCAAACGAACTTGAACCGCGTTCATTTGAACGGGTTCCCTGCCTAAAAAAGGTTAAAACCCTCACAAAATGATTTTTCAAACACGCCATAGGAGGTTTATCATGCATACAGAAAAATATTGTCCTTTCCCTGTATTTCAGTTCGACAGCCGCACATGGCCCAGCAAACAAATTACCCAAGCGCCCATCTGGTGCAGTGTAGACTTGCGGGACGGCAACCAGGCGCTGGAAACCCCCATGACCTTGCAGCAAAAGGTGGAGTTTTTTCAATATTTGGTGGCTATCGGCTTTAAAGAAATTGAAATTGGTTTCCCAGCTGCATCGGACACAGAATACCAGTTTGCCCGTACGTTGATTGAGCGGCAAATGATTCCGGACGATGTGGTCATTCAAGTGTTGACCCAAGCCAGACCACACATCATCACCCGCACTTTTGAAGCTTTGGCCGGGGTGAGAAAAGCAGTGGTGCATGTATACAACTCCACATCTACTTTGCAGCGGGACGTGGTGTTTGGCATGAGCCAAGACCAAGTGAAAGAAATCGCCATTGAAGGGGCAAAGCTGTTGCAGGAACAGGCTGAACGCTTTGGCCGTGAACGTTTCATTTTCCAATACTCCCCGGAAAGCTTTACGGGCACGGAAATGGACTATGCCGCCGAGGTATGCAACGCTGTTTTAGACGTGTGGAAGCCCACCCCAGAAAACAAGGCCATCATCAACTTACCTTCCACCGTTGAAATGATTACCCCCAATGTATATGCCGACCAGATTGAATACATGTGCCGCCATTTACATTACCGTGAAAACGTGATTGTCAGCCTTCATGCCCATAACGACCGGGGCACAGGGGTGGCCGCTACAGAGCTGGCTTTAATGGCAGGGGCAGACCGGGTGGAAGGCACCTTGTTTGGCAACGGAGAGCGCACAGGCAATGCAGACATTATGACCATTGCCATGAACATGTACAGCCAGGGCATTGAAACTGGGTTAGACTTCTCCAAGATTGACGAGGCTGTGGCTTTGTATGAAAACTTTACAGGCCTGCCGGTACACCCCCGGCACCCCTATGCCGGAGACTTGGTGTACACAGCATTTTCCGGCTCTCACCAAGATGCCATTAACAAAGGCATGGCCAGAAGAAAGCAAGCCCCCGGCCCTTGGGCGATTCCTTATTTGCCCATCGACCCGGTGGATGTGGGCCGCAATTACGACCCCATCATTCGCATCAACAGCCAGTCGGGCAAAGGTGGCGTGGCGTTTGTGCTGGAAAAAAGTTTCGGCTTGATTGTGCCTAAACCCATGCAACAGGATTTCGGCTTGATTGTGACCCAAGAATCCGATGCCAACAGCAAAGAGCTTTTGCCGGAAAACATCTTCCAGCTGTTTAAAACCCATTACATTAACCTGGAAAGCCCGGTGGCTCTGCAAACATACAAAGAACTAACCAATGGACATATTGCAGTGGAAGCTGTGGTGACGGTGAACGGGGAAGAAAAAGCTGTGTCTGGCCAAGGCAACGGTTTGTTAAGTGCCTTTTCCGACGGCCTTGTGCAATTGCTGGGCAAAACCTTTGAAATTGTGCATTACAGCGAGCACTCCATGGAACACGGCACAGGTTCCCGGGCCATTACCTATGTGGAGATTGCAGACGACCAAGGCCGCCATTTCTTTGGTGCAGGGCAAAGTTCCAGCATCAGTAAATCTTCCATTAAAGCGGTTGTCAGCGCTGTTAACCGAATGCTGGCGGAATAATACATCTTTTTTCCGGTTGCCAAAAGGCAGCCGGTTTTTTTGCTTTTGGGTGGGGTAATAAAAATTTATCTATAGATTGAATAAAAACCTAGTGAAATGCCGTATGATGTGTTATAATAATACATAATTAATGAAAGGAGGAGATTTTTTATGAAACTTGTCATGGCCATTATTCATGATGAAGATGCCTTTCAAATTATGGATTTATTAAGTGAAAAAGGCTACAGCGTAACAAAGCTGGCCTCTACCGGCGGTTTTTTGCGCGCAGGGAACACCACATTAATTTGCGGGGTGGAAGAAGACCGGCTGGAGGAACTGATTGATATTATTGAAAAGAAATGCAAAGCCAGAAAGCAAATTGCTTCGGTTAACTCTGCCCATGTGAATGCATCGGACGGCTACATGCCCTATCCCATTGAGGTGACCGTAGGGGGCGCCACCATCTTTGTGCTGAATGTGGATGAATTTAGAAAAGTGTAGACCTAAAATTTGTGACTTTGACCCCCTAAAAGGAAGTGACATCCGTGGAAATGAAAGTTTCCGATATTTTGTCCGCCAAGTTCCAGGAGGCCCAAGCTGTAACCGATAAAAAAACACAGCCGGACTTTGCTTTTACCTTAAACAAGCTGGATGAAAGAGGGCTGGCTACACGCCTGTCCGGGCTCATTGACGACATTACCGTGCTGGGCAAGAAAATTTCCGAGCATATGGACTTGGCGGACATGCGGGTTTACCGCAGCAAAATTTCAGAGTTTATAAACGAAGTGGTCACCAATTCCCATCAATTTTCACGGGAAAACTTTTTAGACCGGCGGGGGAGACACCGGGTTTACGGCATTGTGAAGCTGGTGAACAAAAACTTGGACGAGCTGGCCCAAGAGCTTTTAAAAAGCGAAAAAGACCATTTGAAAATTCTTGAAAAAACAGACGAAATACGAGGGCTTTTGCTGGATATTATCGTGTGAAGCGACCCGTTTGGGCGCTTCTTTGTATGCCCGTTGGAAAGAGAAGACAAACCCATGGAACCGTTAATGCATGCATTTGAAGCCATACAAGGCAACCAGGCGTTGATTCAGCAGTTACAGGATGCAGTGAAGGCCAACCATGTGCCCCATGCCCTTATATTTTCAGGGGAAGCTGGGCTGGGCAAAAAGACCATGGCCTACACCCTGGCCAAAACACTGCAATGTGAAAAGGGGCAACCAAACCCTTGTGGCACTTGTGTGTCCTGTGTGACGTTTGAAAGCGGGAACCACCCGGACATGTTTTATGTGAAACCCACGAAAACAAAGGCCATTGGGGTGGATGACGTCCGGGAGCAAATTAGCCACCAGATGCTCACCCGTCCTTACCGGCACTCTTATAAAATATTTATCATTGATGCAGCAGACACCCTGAGTGTGGCGGCACAGAATGCTTTGCTCAAAACCATGGAGGAACCTTCCGACTTTGGCATTTTTATGTTGCTTTCGGAAAACCCCTCCAGCCTGTTGCCCACCATTTTGTCCCGGTGCATCCGTTTTAGGTTGAACCCGGTGCCCCCGGAAGGCATGGTCGCCGCTTTGGCTCAAAAAGCTGGGGTAACCCAGCAGGAAGCTTTGCAGTATCATATTTACGCCCAAGGCAACGTGGGGCGGGCACTGACCCTTTTGCAAGATACAGCGTTTACAGACATGCGGGAAAACATGCTGACCATGGCGCTTGTACCACATAGGGCAGAAGACCCTTTTGCAAACGCCAAAGTGCTTGAAACTTATAAAGAACGCATCCAGGAAGCTCTGGATATTTTATACATGTGTTACCGGGATTTGGCGGTGGCTAAAACCACAGGCCAAACCCAGCTTTACACCCAAAAAGACAAGCAGGCGGAAATTGCCCAGCAAGCCAAAAAGCTTTCATTGGGCAGAATATTGGAAAATTGCCGGGCTGTTAGCAGCGCAAAACGGCAATTGGGGCAGTATGGCAATTTCCAGCTTGTCATTCATTTGCTGATGCTAAAACTAAAGGAGAACTAAAATGATTAGTGTAATTGGTGTACGGTTCAAGCAGGTGGGCAAAATTTATTATTTTGACCCCGGCGACCTGGACATTACCCGGGGCCAGTCCGTCATTGTGGAAACCGCCCGGGGGGTAGAGTTCGGCACCGTAGAGCTGGCCAACCGTTTGGTGGATGAAAGTAAGATTGTAACCCCCCTTAAAAAAGTGATTCGTATTGCCACTGAAAACGACTTTAAGCAGGAAGCCGCCAACAAGGTGAAGGAAAAAGAAGCCTTTGGCATTTGCTTAGGAAAAATTAAAGACCATAAGCTGGATATGAAGCTTATTGATGTGGAACTGACTTTTGACCTGACTAAAATTATATTTTATTTTACATCCGATGGCCGAGTGGACTTTCGTGAACTTGTGCGGGACTTGGCTTCCGTATTCAGAACCCGCATAGAACTGCGGCAAATTGGTGTGCGGGACGAGGCAAAAATGTTAAACGGCATGGGCATTTGCGGCCGCAGTTTGTGCTGCGCCACCTTCTTAGGGGATTTTCAGCCCGTGTCCATTAAAATGGCCAAGGAACAGAACTTGTCTTTAAATCCTACGAAAATTTCCGGCATTTGTGGGCGGCTCATGTGCTGCTTAAAATATGAAGAAGAAACCTATGAAAGCCTGAACGCCAACATGCCTAATGTGGGAGACATGGTGCAAACCCCCGATGGCAACGGGCATATCATTGGGGCCAATGTGTTGCGCCAGATGGTGAAGGTGTCTGTAGCCAAAGGGCACAACCAGGAACCTGTGGTTGGGTTTTATGGCGTGAAAGAGATTAAAGTGCTAAGCAAAGCCAAGGTGCAGGAAGAAAAAGTGGATACGGAACATTTGAAGGAGATTTTAGACTGATATGGTGACCTTGCACCCCCACGAACGGCTGGATGATCTGCACCGTAACGGTTTAAAAATTATACAAAACCCGAAACTTTTTTGTTTTGGGGTAGATGCGGTATTGCTTACTGGCTTTGTAAAAGTGAAAAAGGGAGAGCTTCTGCTGGATTTAGGCACAGGCACAGGCATCATACCCATTTTATTATCAGCCAAAACAGAGGCCGCACACTTCACCGGCTTGGAAATACAGGAAGCATCGGTGGACTTGGCCAGGCGCAGCGTGGCTTTTAACGGCTTAACAGACCGCATTACCATAGACCAGGGGGATATATGCCAAACGGAAGGTTTGTACAAGCCTTCCCACTTTCATGTCATCACCTGTAACCCCCCGTACATGAACGCCGGGGGTGGGCTAACCAACCCAGACAGCCCCATGGCCATTGCCCGGCATGAACTGTGCTGTACCCTGCAAGATGTGATTGATTGTGCCGCCCGACTGTTAAAGCCTGCCGGGCGCTTTTATATGATTCACCGGCCCCACAGGCTGACGGACATTATCACCCAGCTGCGGGAAAGGGGACTAGAACCTAAAACCATGCGTTTCATCCACCCTTTTGCCCACAAAGAACCTACCATGGTAATGGTAGAAGCCATTCGGGGCGGAAAGCCTATGGTGAAGGTGTTGCCACCCCTTGTGATTTACCAGTCCCAGGGCCAGTATACCCAAGAGGCTTATGACATTTATTATGGTTAAAAAAGGGCTGACTATCGTAGTCACCCTTTTATATATACAGGATTATCTTGATTTGGAGGCGCCCTTATGGGACAAAGCAATTTAACATTATTAACCGATTTATACCAGCTGACCATGATACAAGGCTATTATACTTTGGGCTTTAAAAACCGAACCGTGGTCTTCGACTTGTTCTACAGGCGCAACCCATCCGGCAACGGCTTTGCCATTGCGGCAGGGCTGGAGCAGGTGATAGACTACATTAAGCATTTGCAATTTACAGATGAAGATGTGGCTTATTTAAAGGAAAAAGGATGCTTTAGGGAAGACTTTTTATCCTATTTAAAAGACTTTCGTTTTACCGGGGATATTTGGGCTGTTCCAGAAGGGACGGTTGTTTTTCCCCACGAACCGTTAATTCGGGTAACCGCACCCATCATGGAAGGGCAATTCATTGAAACGGCTTTGCTCAACATTGTGAACCACCAAAGCTTGATTGCAACCAAAGCTGCCCGGGTTGTTTATGCTGCCCAAGGGGATGCGGTGTTGGAGTTTGGGTTGCGGCGGGCACAGGGGCCGGACGCTGGAGTGTTTGGGGCCAGAGCGGCTGTTATTGGGGGTTGTGAATCCACCAGCAATGTGCTGTGTGGGCAGTTGTTCGGCACGCCCATCCGGGGAACCCATGCCCACAGCTGGATTATGAGCTTTTCAGACGAACTCACTGCCTTTCAGGCATATGCCAAGCTGTACCCCCAGTCTTGCACACTGTTGGTAGACACCTATGACACCATTAAATCTGGGGTGCCCAATGCCATTAAAGTGTTTCAAGACATGCGCAAGGATGGCATTCCTCTTAATAATTACGGCATTCGCTTAGACAGCGGGGACTTCGCATACCTTTCCAAAACAGCACGAAAAATGCTGGATGACGCCGGTTTTACCGATGCCATGATTAGTGCTTCCAGTGATTTGGACGAGCATATCATTCGGGATTTAAAACTGCAAGGGGCTAAAATTTCGGTATGGGGTGTGGGCACACGGCTCATTACCTCCCAGGACTGCCCGGCCTTTGGCGGGGTATATAAACTAGCGGCGGAAACCAATGAAAAAGGTGAAATGGTCTCCAAAATTAAGCTTTCAGAAAACCCAGAGAAAGTCACCAACCCGGGTGTGAAAAAAATTATGCGCCTGTACGATAAAGCAACCGGCAAAATGAAAGCAGACTTATTAATGCTGGACGATGAAACTTTGGATACCACCCAAGATTTAACCCTTTTTGACCCCTTTGCCGTATGGAAAAAGATGGTGCTTAAAGGGGGCACTTATTCGGTGCGTGCTTTGATGGTGCCTGTGTTTATTCAAGGGGAATGTGTGTACGAAAGCCCGGCCGTAACAGATATTCGGGCATATTGCGAGCGGGAACAAAATACACTGTGGGAAGAACACCGGCGGCTGGTGAACCCGCACATCATGCCGGTGGATTTGTCCAACAAGCTGTGGGGCTTGAAACAGCGCATGATTGAAGAAATTCGGGGGCAATAAGGCATAGGCGCACTGGCCTATGCCTCATGGGCTTTTGAAAGGGCATGGCTATTGGCCACAATAATCAGTGCAATAAGGAAAAACACCATGTTCATGGCAAAAGGCAGCCGGCGGTTTATTTCCGAAAGCCGCCCGGCGATGATGCCAAAAGGTGCCGAAACACTTAACATCACCACGGCAATAACACCAAATATTTTGGCACGCTGGGACGGTTCGATGAACAACGCCGCAATGGTGTCATTCCCCGGCACCACAATGGCGAAGGCTAACGCTTCACACACAATATAGGCTATAATCATTGGTATGCTTGCCGTTCTGGACAGTATTAAAACAACCTGGCTAGCCATGTACAACACAAGGCCGGCCATAAAAGGCACCTTAATGGCAAATCGGTATAGTAAGTGTTGGATGCCAAGCATAAAGGAAAGCATAACCACTGCCCGCAACATGGGAAAGTAGGCCAGGTATTCATCTGGAAAGCCTAACGTTCTGGTGGCGTATAGGCCAAAAAAGTTGTTAATGACGGCATTGGATACGGTCACCGTTACCATTAACCACAGGCTCATGAGCATAGGCCGCGAGGATAAAATGGTTTTAAACACCGATTTGTACCCTGCCAACGTGTGTAACAAAGACTCGTTTTTAGATTCTTGTATCCGTATAAGGCCTAGTTCTGTCTCCTTACAGAAACGGAGCAGAATGCAGATTCTGGTGGTTATCAATACACAGGCTGTACCGTACAAAATGCGGGCTGCGGGCACAATGGTCAGTTGTTTCACCATAAGCCCAGCAAAAGGTGCGAAAAAAACCGCAAACTGGCCAGACATGTAAATGAGGCTAAATACGTGGGGAACCGTTCTTTTATCTGTGCTTTCTGCAATAAGGCAACTCCAAGATGTATAGGCAATGTACATGGTACTGTTCAGCACGGCGGCAACAACAAACCACCAGAAATTTTGGGCTAGCATCCAAGCAAAACATGCGCTAGACCAACAAATCAAGTCCACAAAACAGGTGGTGCGCTTCCGGCCCAGGCGGTCTGTGATGATGCCCCCGAACAGTGCCGCAAAAATAGATGAAAACATCCATATAGATGCAACCATGCCAATTTTAGTGTCGGACAGCCCCAAACTATACATATATAAGGTGGCAAATGGCGTGTACAATGTTTTGGGAATGCTGATGAGCGGTTCTGCCCGCACCAAATACTTTGGGTTGCCACGAAGCCGAATGGCGTTTTGCAATAGTGGATGGGTCAAAAGTTTGCCCAGTAACACATTTTTCACAGATAAACCTCCAAGTGTAAGTGAACTGTATTGTATTGTACCAGATGGATGGTTTTTAATAAAGGGGTATTTTTATGCTAACGCTGATAGAAAGTTTCAGCAGAAGAGCTATTCAGGAAGGGTTTGTGCTCCAAGATCATTCCAGCCAACAACACCATGACGGAACCGCAGCTACTTTCAGTAAATTTTTAGGCAATGATTTATGCATTGTCCGGCTGTACGACGGTGACCGTTTAAATGCTGCCGATTTTTTGCAGGCTGAAGCCTTATGGAATGGGGATATTTTCCAACACATGGAAGCCCACGGCTTACGCAATGTTATTTTAACGCATATCTTCTTGCACCACAGCCAACAGGCGCAGTTTCAGCCAGTTGTGGACGGGGGCGAGGAGTATTTAAACCAGCCCGTTTACAACATTTATTGGAGTGTAGATTTGGACCAGCCCGAAGGGTTGGCCGTAAACCCAAACCAGCCCAACGGCATTGGCCGGGTGATGGACATTTTGAAAGACAGTCTGCGGGAATACCATCATGAAATGCCCACAGAAGGGCAGGGGCGTTTGCTGAACGATGCCCGCTATGCACCACGGGCAAAACGGCCTGTTTTAACCTACGGGCTCATGGCTTTGAACGGGGTTATGTTTATTGCCACCTTTTTGCTGGGTGGCTTAGACAATGACACTTTATTGCGGCTGGGGGCGCTGGAGCCTGTGCGGGTGTTCCAATATGGGGAATATTACCGACTCTTTACGGTGATGTTGCTCCACGGCGGTATTGCTCATTTCGCCAGCAACTGCCTGGGGCTTTACATCTTTGGAACCCGGGTAGAACGGTATTACGGCCATGGTGTTTTTCTGGCTATTTATGTTTTCTCTGGGTTTATGGGTAGCCTGGCAAGCCTAATGTCTTTGACTGGGTTTGCGGTAGGGGCTTCCGGGGCCATTTATGGCTTAATCGGAGCTGCGGCGGCCAGAACGTTGGTCACCCGCCGGGCCTTGGATGGTTTGCCCTTGTATTTCTTTTTCCTATACGGTATTTTCAGTTTGCCCATAGGCTTTTTAATACCCAATATAGACAATGGTGCCCACATTGGTGGGTTCCTTGCCGGTGGGCTACTGGGCTATATATGGACCATTTTAACACCAGTGCCTCGGAAGGAGGTGGCCTTGGATGAATAAGCCTAAGTTAGAAGCGTTAAATCAGAAGCTTTTGCTGGTAACACAAAACCACCCCGTTTATGAAGGCCGCAGGGTGATTGTTGGGGTAGGCAACATTCCTGCACCCCTAGTGCTGGTGGGGGAAGCCCCAGGCAGCCAGGAAGAACAGCAAGGCAAGCCCTTTGTTGGCCAAGCCGGGCAAAACTTAACCCGTTTTTTGGAAGGGGCCGGGCTAAGCCGTGAAAAGCTATACATTACCAACCTGGTGAAAGTGCGCACGGTTAAAACAAGCCCTAAGACCCAAAAGCTGATTAACCGCACCCCTGACAAAGACGATGTGGCATTTTTTACCCCGTTTTTGCTAGAGGAATTGCAGTTGATTCAGCCGCAAACGGTGGTGACCCTGGGCAATGTGCCGTTGCGTGGGGTGATGGGGGACAATAAGCTGACCATTGGGGATGTGCATGGCCAAACGCTGGCACATCCGTTGGGATTTGAAGTATTTCCCTTGTATCATCCGGCATCTGTCATTTACAACCGACAGTTGGCGGCCACCTACGAACAAGATTTACAGCTGCTTTGTACTAAAATCGGCAATATTTGAACTTAGGAAAGCCCCCCAAACCGTTTGGAACACTGGTTTGGGGGGCTTTGGTTTTGTTTACCCTAAAATAACCCGGTGGAAAGTTTTTTTGCCTTTTTGCAGCAAGAGTACGCCGCCGTCAAACTGGGCAGGGGTGACCATGAAATTTATATCTTCCACTTTTTCCCCGTTAACTTTTACACCGCCCTGGGCAATGTTGCGGCGTCCTTCACTTTTAGATGGCATTAGTTTTATGTGCTCCAACAGGTTCACCAAAGGCATGTCCAGCATATCCCCGGTGATGGTGGTGGTGGGGATGGAGCCTTCTTCAGCGCCGCCTTCAAAAAGGGCTCTGGCAGCTTGCTGGGCTTTAATGGCCTCGGCTTCACCGTGAACAATTTTAGTGGTCTCAAAAGCCAAAACTTCTTTGGCTTTGTTAATAGCACTTCCGGTTAAAGCTTTTAAGTCGTTCACATCGTCCATGGGCAGATAAGTGAGCAGGCTTAGGCACATGCCAACGTCTGCATCCCCCACGTTTCGGAAATACTGATAAAACTCGTAAGGAGACGTTTTTTGGGAATCAATCCACAAAGCGCCTTTTTGAGTTTTGCCCATTTTTTGGCCTTCACTGGTTTGCAGCAGGGTAAAGGTCATGCCATAAGCTGCTGCATTTTCCACCCGGCGAATGAGCTCTACGCCGCCAAGAATGTTGGACCACTGGTCGTTGCCGCCCAGCTGCATTTTACAGTTATACCGGCGGTACAATTCTAAAAAGTCATAAGACTGCATGAGCATATAGTTAAACTCAAAGAAAGACAATCCTTTTTCAAAACGGGTGCGGTAGCAGTCCGCTGTTAACATACGGTTAACGGAAAAATGCACGCCATATTCCCGAATAAAAGGCACATATTTTAACTCCAGCAGCCAGTCGGCATTGTTGGCCATAATGGCAGCATCGTTGTCAAAATCTATAAACCGCTGAAACTGTTTTTTAAAGCAAGAAACATTATGTTCAATTTCCTCTTTGGTCATGATGCGGCGCATTTCCGTTTTGTCTGTCGGGTCGCCCACCATGCCTGTGCCCCCGCCCATCAGTACAATGGGACGATGACCTGCCCGTTGCATGTGGCTCATGGCCATAACGGTGAGGAAATGGCCTATAGTTAAGCTGTTTGCGGTGGGGTCAAAGCCAATGTAAAAGGACACCCGTTCAGAACCCAATAAATGGCGTACTTCCTCTAAATGGGTGGCTTGTTGAATAAACCCTCTTTCGTTTAATGTATCAAACACATTCACATTACTCAATGAAAATCCTCCTTGTTCTGCTGCTGTTGTTGCTGTGTTAGTATAGATTGTATATGATCCAGTTTATAGTGCAAGTCCTGGATAATAATTTCCGTTTTTAAGTTGACCCGGTAATCGTTTTCTGCCCGCCGCCTGTCCTTTTCCTCCTGCCGGTTTTGGCTCATCATAATAAGAGGGGCTTGAATGGCTGCCACGCAGGAAAGCACCAGATTCAACAGAATAAACGGGAAGGGGTCGAAGGCTTTAACAAGAAAATACATGTTAAGTACAATCCAGCTTAACAGGATAACTGAAAAGCCGATGATAAAAGCCCAACTGCCCGCAAATTTGGCCAGCTTGTCTGCGGCACGCTGGCCAAAGGTATCCCTTTCTTCCGCATTGGAAGACAATTGCTCGGACAATACCCGGTGAATAATTTCTTCGTTAGATAAATCTGCTTCCACATTTTCCAGTATGGTTTGAATGATGTCGTACTTGGTTAGTTTTTCCATAGGCCACTCTTTCCTTAGCAGTTGATATGGTAAACCACTGTCAGCCGCTTGTTGCCATGCATGTCTGCATCGGGGTGGGTGTCCACATGAACGCCACCCAGTGCAGTTGCCAGCGCTCTGCTGGCGGTGTTGTGTTCGTGGCAACAATAAACAAGCCGCTCAAAGGGCAAACGGGCCGCCCAATGGGCGATGAGGGCAGACAGTGCCTCCTTCCCATAGCCTTGACGTTGCGCGCCTATTTTAAACCAAACACCCAAAGAAGGGGAGCCGGTGCGCACCCCATGAATGCCCACCAGCCCCAGGTAAACGTCTTCATCCAAAGGGGTAACCGCATATAAAAAGTCTGTGCCTGCCTGGCTTTGCGCCATAAACAACGCCGCCACCTGCTGGGCTTCTTCCAAGCTTCTGGCAGGCTTTGGTAACATTAGAGCTGCAACTGCATCGGTAAAATACTGAAACAAGTTGGCTCCATCCCGGGCATCCACCGGCCGAAGGGTAAGACGCCTGGTTGTTATCGGTTCATGGGCAAGTTTTTCCATGGCACGTTCCTCCATATTCGGACATTATAAAGCGATTTCCTCCATCATGTCAATGCCTTTTTCCCGTAAAATAGCTGCTGCCTTCTGGTTGTCCTCCACCCGAATGATAACGCAAGCCGCATCCTCTTTGTGGGTGAGGAAGGCGTAGGCGTATTCCACCTCGATGCCGCTGTCGCTTAACAGGCGCAAAACAGTCACCAATGCCCCTGGTTCATCGGAAAGTTTAATAGCAGTGACCTGGGTGATAGACACGGTGAGCCCTTCCCCATGGAGCACTGTTTCCGCTTTTTCAGGGTCGTCCACAATCAAGCGCAAAATGCCGTAATCTTTTGCATCTGCCAGGGAAAGTGCCCGCAAGTTCACGTTTGCGTTGGACAAAAACGCCAACACATCAGTGAGCCGCCCCGGCTTGTTTTCAATAAAGATGGAAATTTGCTTAATCAGCATAGGTCGTCATCCTTTCTAATTCCATTAATCCACCAGTTTACGGTTGTCTTGCACACGCTGGGCTTTGCCTTCGCTGCGCTGTATGGTGCGGGGTTCCACCAGCCGCACTTTTGCATAAATGCCCAGCACACTTTCCACTTCCTTGCGGATGCGCTCTTCCAGCTTGGCAATTTGGCGCACTTCGTCGGAGAAAAAGGCATCGGTCATTTCTACCAAAATTTCCAGTGTATCTAAATTGTCTACCCGGTCTACCACCAGCATATAGTGGGGGGCCGTTTCGCCAATGCTTAAGAGCACACTTTCCACCTGAGACGGGAAGACGTTAACCCCACGAATGATGAGCATGTCGTCTGTGCGGCCTCTAGGCTTGGACATGCGCACCAACGTCCGGCCACAGGCGCAGGGTTCGTGGGTGAGGGTAGCAATGTCCCGGGTTCTGTAGCGGATAAGGGGCAGCGCTTGCTTGGTGATGCAGGTGAACACCAGTTCGCCGGGGGTACCGTCAGGAAGCACCTCTCCTGTATCTGGGTCAATGATTTCTGGAATAAAGTGGTCTTCATTCACGTGGAGGCCATTTTGGCAATGGCACTCAAAGGAAACCCCAGGGCCAATGATTTCAGACAGGCCGTATATGTCAAAAGCTTTAATTTTAAGCCTTGCTTCAATTTCTTGGCGCATGTTTTCCGTCCATGCTTCCGCCCCAAAAATGCCGGAACACAATTGCAGTTCATCGGGTGAAATGCCGGTTTCTTCCAGCACTTCCGCCAAATACAAGGCGTAGGAGGGGGTTGCGCACAGCAAAGTAGAGCCAAAGTCTTTCATAATTTGAATTTGGCGTTTGGTGTTGCCCACGGATACGGGCACAGTAGCGGCACCAATATACTCGGAACCATAATGGGCGCCTAAACCACCTGTAAAAAGGCCGTAACCATACGCCACATGCACCACACTGTCTTTGGAACCGCCAGCGGCCACAAAGGCGCGGGCCATCACTTCTTGCCAAACAACAATGTCTTCTGCGGTATACCCCACCACCGTTTGCTTGCCTGTAGTGCCGCTAGAAGCATGGATGCGCACCACATCTTCCAAGGGGGCTGCAAACATACCGTATGGGTAACCGTCCCGCAAATCTTGCTTCAGGGTGAAGGGCAGCTTATGTAAGTCTTCCACAGACTGTATGTGTTCAGGTTTTAAGCCGATTTCGTCCATTTTGGCTCTGTAGGCGGGCACATTGTTGTACATCCGCTGCACTGTGTCTGCAAGCCGTTGGGATTGCAGCGCTTTTAATACGCCTGCTTCCATTGTTTCAACCTCTGCATTCCAAACCTTTTCGCAATTGAATGCTTTCACCATTTTTCCTCTCCTCCAGTTTTAAATGCGGCTAAATTCAAGTCTATCATTTTTGGGGGTACATGTTCCCGGATGGCGGCTTCCCATTCTTGGGCGGTGTTTTGGAAGAAACGAGAGGCCACACCCAAAAGCACCAGATTGGTGGCTTTGGCGTTGCCGCAAGCTTTGGCCGGGGTTAAAGCGTCCAGCGCCACCAGCTTTTTGCAAGATGCCGACAGCATACCCACAATGTTTTCCGGGTACTTGGCTGCGCCTGTAAGCACGGTTAAAGGGGGAATTTGCTGGGTGTTTACCACCATGGCACCATCCGGCTTTAAATAATGTTTCCAACGCAAAGCTTCTAGCGCTTCAAAAGCGATAATGACGTCTGCTTCCCCAACAGAAACCATGGGGGAGGCCACTTTTTCACCGCTACGAACATACGTAACCACACTGCCGCCCCGTTGGGCCATGCCGTGCACTTCACTGATTTTTACGTCTGCCCCTGCTTTCAAAAACAGGGTGCCCAGAATGCGTGCGGCCAGCAAAGAGCCTTGCCCGCCTACGCCAACAATTAAAACGTTTATGTTATTCAAAGGGATTCCTCCTGTTTATGTTTTTATTGAATGCAGCCGTTTCGGCACAGCTTGGCGCACAACCCGCAGCCCACACAAAGGGCTTGGTCTATGGCCACGGCGTTTTCTTTGGCTGAAATAGCCATGCAACCCACTCGCATACACATTTTGCAGTTGACGCATTTATCGCTAACGGCCATGGGTGGCTGGTGCTTCACGGATTTCAGCAGTGCGCAAGGCCGCCGGGCAATGATAACCGATGGTTCTGCCGCTGACAGTTCTTCTTTAATCACACGTTCTGTTTCTTTCATGTCATGGGGATCTATCACCGTTACCCGTTTAACCCCTACAGCCCGGCACAGTGCTTCTAGGTCCAGTATAGGAGCGGGCTTGTTTTGCAGGGTAAGGCCGGTGGAGGGGTTTTGCTGGTGGCCTGTCATGCCAGTGATGGCGTTGTCCACGATAATGAGAGTGGAAGGGCTTTGGTTGTAAACAATGTCGATAAGGCCCGTAATGCCGGAGTGAATAAAGGTAGAGTCCCCAATGACACCAACCGCTTTTTGTGCCCATTCGTCCCCTCTGGCTTTGTTCATGCCATGAAGGGCAGATACGGAAGCACCCATGCAGATGGTGGTGTCCATGGCGGCCAACGGCGGCAGCGCCCCTAATGTGTAGCAGCCAATGTCCCCTGAAACGGTTACTTTTAGCTTGTTGAGCACATAAAACAGGCCACGGTGGGGGCAACCCGGGCACATGACTGGCGGGCGCACAGGCACAGCAGCGGGTTGGGCTTGGGGTAATTCAGTTCCTAAAAGTTTGTGGCGAATGTCTTCGGGGGTATATTCCCCCAAGAGGGAAAAGAGTGATTTGCCTTCCACGGCAATGCCGTGTTTTTTACAGTGGGTTTCAAAAATGTCGTCCAGTTCTTCAATGACCACTAAACGGTCTACGGTTTGGGCAAAGTCTTTGATAAGTTGCACAGGCAATGGGTTTACCATGCCCAGCTTTAAATAGGATGCAGAAGCGCCCAGCGCTTCCTTTGCGTATTGATAGGCGATGCCAGAGGCGATAACACCCAGCTTGGCACCGTTGTCTTCTATGTAGTTCAGGGGCGAGGTTTCCGCTTGCTTGGCCAGTTCCAGCTGCCGGGCTTCCACCACCACGTGGCGGCCACGGGCTTGGGCGGGCATCATCACATATTTTTGCATGTTGCGTTCATAGGGCTTTAATGGCACTTCTACCCGTTCAGACAGTTCCACGGCGCTTTGAGCATGGGAAATGCGGGTGGATAGGCGAATTAAAACCGGGGTGTCGTATGCTTCCGACATGTCGTAGGCCTGCTTCACCATGTCAATGCATTCCTGAGAATCGGAAGGTTCCAGCATGGGCAGCTTGGCGGCAATGGCGTAGTGGCGGCTATCTTGTTCGTCCTGGGAAGAATGCATCCCCTGGTCGTCTGCCACAGCAATAACCAGCCCGCCGTTTATGCCTGTATAGCTGGCGGTAAACACCGGGTCTGATGCCACGTTTAAGCCCACATGTTTCATAGCAGAAAAGGCCCGTACACCGGCAATGGCTGCACCTAAAGACACTTCCACCGATACTTTTTCATTGGGTGCCCACTCTGCATACATTTCCGGGTAGGTGGCCGCATATTCAGTAATTTCTGTGCTAGGCGTTCCAGGATAGCTGGAAACAACCTTGCATCCGGCTTCAAAAAGCCCTCGGGCAATAGCAGCATTGCCCAATATCATTTTCTTTTCCATCGTCCATGCTCCTTCGTTAATCTATTATCACAGAAGAATTAACATCAGTATACGCTTTTTGGAACAAATTTTCAATATGCGCTTTTTCAAAGGGTTTGCTTAAAGCACTGGCGATGGGCACTATGATAACGGAAGCCGCCATGGCACAGGCACCAAAAGTAGGGGAGTTCGCTGTGGCTGCACCAAAGCCTTGGGTGGCCGTGGTGTAGCCCACCAGCAGAATCATGGTAGAAAACCCTGCCAACATGCCTGTCCATGCGCCCACACGGGTTACTTTTTTGCTGTATAACCCCCACAGATAAGGCCCAATGAAGCAGCCGGATACAGTGCCCCAGGAAAAAGACATAAGGGAAATAATGAAAGTGACACGCATGGATGCAAACACAAAAGATAAGGCAATAAAAATGACGCAAACCATGCGCAGCAGGGTCATTTGTGATTTTTGAGTGATGGATGGGCGAACCACGGCCAAAAGGTCTACCACCAAAGCAGAGCTGGCGGAAAGCACCACAGAAGACAGTGTAGACATGGAAGCAGACAGTACCAGCAATAAAATGACGCTGAACACAACGTTGGCAAACATGCCCCCAGACAAAGCGGCCACCAACATATCCGGCACAATTTTGTCAAACCCCTCTTTGGGTAGGGTATTGTTTAAAAACAACCGCCCAAAAATGCCGGTAAAGTATGCGCCTGTGCCGATTAATGCGGCAAACAAAGTTGAAATGACTGTTGCTTTTGAAATGGACGCCTCATCTCTGATGGCGTAAAACTTATGTACCATTTGGGGTAAGCCCCAAGTGCCGAAGCTGGTGAGCAAAATGAGGGATAAAAGAGAAGGCCAGTTGCTTCCGCCAAAAGGATGGGTCAAATTCTGCCCGTTTTCCAGCAGAGACAATTTATGAAGCCCGGCAGAAATACCGCCCACCACTGGGTTGTTCACCACCATCACCACCATCATGATGATGCCGAAAATCATGATAATGCCTTGAACAAAATCTGAAAGAGCGGTGGCTACATAGCCTCCAAGTACCAAATAAACAGAAGTGAGTGCGGCAATGAAAAACATGCAATAAACATAAGGAATACCGGGGAATATGGCGTTAAATAAGAAACCCAGCCCCATATACACCGATGCGGCATAGGGCATTAAAAAGATGAAAATAATTAAAGCCGACACAATTTTTAAGCCTTCGCAATGGTAACGGGCGGCAAAAAACTCCGGCATGGTGGATGCGTTTAGGGCGTGGGTCATACGCCTGGTGCGCCGAGCCAATACAAGCCAAGCCAAAAGGCTGCCCAATAAGGCATTGAAAACCCCAATCCACACACCGCCAAGGCCAATGCCCCAGCCAGTTTTACCGGCATAGCCTATAAAGATAACAGCAGAAAAATAGGAGGTGCCATAGGCAAAAGCGCTCATCCACGCCCCCACGTTCCGCCCACCCAGCAAAAAGCCGTGCAGGGTTTGGGTTTGCTTTGCACAAACCACACCAACAGCCACCATCATCGCTACGAAAACCAACATTGCCAACATTGCTACCACTTGCATAAACATTTCCACCTTTCACACTTTGTATTATAAAACTTTAAATCACTAAAGCAAATACTTGAAAGAGGGGGGCGTGCTATGAAACCAACACGCCCTTTTATGCTTTGAAGCTAAAGGCTACTTCTACTCCTGTTTCACAATAAAAAGCGGGGGCATGGATATGTTTTCTTGCAAATA
>CAZCQP010000018.1:38607-45565 GCA_964500895.1 uncultured Eubacteriales bacterium
TCTACTCCTGTTTCACAATAAAAAGCGGGGGCATGGATATGTTTTCTTGCAAATAAGATTCCGCCGCCAAGTAGTTGGGCACTTCATGCATCACCCATACGCCTTCTTCATCCGGGCTGCCCACAAACCGTGCGCCGGATTCAAACGTAACGTAAACGGCTTCTTCTGTACCGGAAATGAAGGTAATGGCACCGTCATTGTCCGAAAGAAGCCCTTGGCTTTTCATGGCATTAATCAAGCCATCAAATTGTGCATTCACATATTTTAATTGAAAATATAAATCAAATTTGGGTGCAATCGTCAGGTTGAAACCAGGCAACTGTTCGGATATTGCTTTTTTAGATTGATACGTTCTTTCAAAATCTGCCATTTCCACTTGCCAGGTGTTTGCATTGTTTATCAAGGCATAGGCTTTGATTTCTGCCGGTTTGCCCACTGGAGAACATACCACATAAGCATGTTTTTGGTCGGCAACCAGATAGCGCACATCTACAGGGGCTTCGTCACCCCGATAGGCGTAAACACCTGCCATGATGGCGGCAAATTCTGCACTGTCTGCTGCATAACGGGTGACATCCCCATGATTTGCATTGTATTTTTCAAACAACGCCTGCATGTCTGCTTTTGCTATTTTACCGCTGTCACCAGATGCATTGGAAAGCACAAACCCGTCTTCTGTTTCATATACAGCCACAATCATGTTGGCTTCATTGTCCTGCCGTGGAAGCGTGAAGCCATTCAAGCCTTGTAAATCGGAAGGATTCACATAAAGAATCATGGCCGTCTGCTCTGCATACTGGCTATTTAAGCCGCCGTTTTCAACCAACAACTGGCTGGTCATGTATGCTTTGCTGGGGTAATCGTATAAAAAGCCGTTTTTACAGACCATTTCTGCCTGGTCATTATATTTATCGTAATAAAGTTGGGCCGCCTTGGCCATTTCGCCCACCATGGCGTACACTTGGGCTTCCGTTAACGTTAAGTCCGGGATGCTGGCAGGTGCCGGCACATCATCAGCAGTGAGGACGATAGACGGGGTGGCCTGTGTTTGCACGGAAGCAGAGGGCGCAGGGGAGGCAGGGGCTTCCTGGGCGGTTTCAGAGGCATCACCAGAGGAAGGCGTTTGCTGGCCGGTCTTTTGTGTGCAAGCAGAAAGGGCCAGCAATAGTGCCAGCAGACTGATTCCCATGCCCGCAAATTTAAATAGCTTGCGCAAACTTAATTCCATGTTGAAGCACTCCTAATCTACTTTTGTTGAATTAAAGGATTTATAAACCATTTTGCAGTATACCAATAATTTAACCAGAATGCAAGAAAATAAAATGAAAAAAGCAGAGAACCGTGTCGCATTCTCTGCCTATTACATCTTAAAGGGTGCCTTTGTCCACAAAAACCATGCTGCTAAAAGGCGGGGCTGTCACGGTTAAGAACCCGTTTTCAACAGCCAATGTCTCTGGCTTGGTGTAAAAGCCGTCATGGGCTGTTAAAAGCACACGCTCCACCGTGCTTTGGCGCTGGATACCAATGCGCCACACCGGAATATTTAAGGTTTTGCTTTCATTGTTATTGTTCAGCACCACCACTAGGCGGTTTTCGTCTGTAAAGCGCCCATAGCAAATAATGCCGTAGGCGGTGTTTAAAAACTCTACAGAGCCATGGATCAAGGCGGGGTAGCTTTTATGCATGGCAATGGCTGCTTTGTGGAAAGCCAGCATCACTTTGTCTTCGTGGCCCCAAGGGTATGTGCGCCGGTTGTCTGGGTCTGTCCAGCCCACCACGGACGCTTCATCACCGTAGTACAGGGTGGGGGCGCCCGGCCAAGTCATTTGGAAGGTGACGGCTTCCATCATCACACTTTTGTTAATGCCTAGGGCGGCGGCTTCATGGCCATGGGTGTGCAGCCGGCCCACCTGACGGTTCGTCCGGGTTAAAAACCGGGAATGGTCATGGTTAGACAGCTGATTCATAGAAATTTGCAAAGAGGGTAGGGCAAACCGTGCCATTTGGTAACGCATGGCAGATTCAAAAGCACCTGCATTGCACAGCATGTCTTCACGGAAAGCCTCGCTGTGTTTTTCCATGCCGGTTAGAAACCATGTGAGTGGATCCATGAAAGCATCATAGTTCATAATGGTGTCCCACTGTGTGCCGTCCAGCCAATCTTTGGGATCACCGTAATGTTCCGCCAATACAATGGCGTTAGGGTTGGCTTCCTTCACCGCATTTCTAAAATCCCGCCAAAACTGGTGGTTAAAGGCTTTGGAATAACCCAGATCCGCTGCCACATCCAGCCGCCAGCCGTCTGCATTAAAGGGTGGAGAAACCCATTTCCGGGCAATGTCCATGATATAGGCGTATAGTTCTGGAGACGCTTCAAAGTGCAGTTTAGGGTGGTTGTCAAAGCCCCACCAAGCATCGTAGCAGTCGTTACCCGGCCAGTTTTGGTCGTACCAGCGGAAGAAGCTGTGGTAAGGGCTGTGTTCGTCAATGTACGCCCCGTTCGGGTAGCCTTTGCCGGAATAAAAATTTTCTTTGTCCATCCATTTATGAAAAGCACCGCAGTGGTTGAAAACACCGTCCAGAATCACTTTCATGCCGTTTTCGTGGGCCAGTTGAATGAGTTCAATGAGCAGTTGGTTGCTGGCTTCCAGGTTGGCTTTTTTTGCAGTACGGTGCATGTACATGGTGGCATAGCGGTTATGAAATTTTTCAAAAGACAGCGGTTCGCCCCCGTCTTCCACAATGACGCCGAAATGGGGGTCTACATAGTCATAGTCCTGTGCATCATATTTATGGTTGCTGGGTGAGACAAAAATGGGGCAAAAATAAATCACATCTACCCCAAGCCCTTTTAAATAGGACAATTTATCCATCACGCCTTTTAAGTCGCCCCCGTAAAAATTGGCCACATCCATGGTTTCGGGCAGCTTGTACCAGTCTGTTATGGGTTTCACAGGCTGCCCCAAATAAATGTACTCATTAGGCTTTACGTCATTGGTAGGGTCTCCGTTGCAAAAACGGTCCACATAGATTTGGTACATCACGGCACCTTTAGCCCATTCTGGGGTGGAAAATCCGGGAATGTACACAAAGTGGTAATTAGCATCTGGGTGTAGGGTTACGCCCTGCTTGTTGTAATAATAGGTGCGGTTGTTTTTATGCAGGACAAAATAGTATTCTACTTTTTGTGCATCAATAGCGCAGGCAGCTTGGTAATACTGAAACATATTGGAATTGTCTGTTGGATGGGGCGTTTTTTCCATAGCCAACAATTGCCCGTTAACCCATAGAAAAATAGCGTCAATGTTATGCTTGGCCACCCGTATTTGAATGGTTAGCTGTTGGCCATCCACTGTAACAAAACGATCCGTTTCATCTGAAAAAATCGCTTCCATGTTCAAACAGGGTGCAGACATGCGGGTATACAAACTGAGTTTTTCAGCAGCGCTTAAAGCGTTGATTTCCAGAGTGTTTCGCACACGGAACCATTCCTTTATCAAAAGATACGACTATCTTAACATATTTAAATGTTTTTTTCAAAATAATTTTAAAAATGTAGTAGGTTGAAAACAAACCCATGATGCGGTATAATATTGTGTAAGCAAAAACTTGTTGACAGGAGGAATGAAAGCTATGGCAAAAAAACATAAAGGTTCGGCGGCTACCGTTATTGCCGTGCTGATTGTATTTAGCATTCTGGTTATTATCGTAACCATCATTTACCCAGATTTGCAGGCGGCGGCAGACAAAATGCGGTTGATTCAGATCCCTACGGTGTCTACCATGGTGCGCTCTGAAAGTGACGGTAAAGCCCATAATGTGGTGGGCAAATTTTCTGTGGCCATTAACCCCAAGGCTGAAAAGAATGTGAATGCCAAAACCATGCAAGAACGCATTGTAAAAGCCATGAGCAAAATGGACTACGACCTGTTGGACGGTCCGGACTCTGACGCTTATATAAAAGAAATGATTACCAAAGAGCTTGGCACTTATGTAAAGCCAGAGGATTTGCTGGGGGTTTATATGACCGAGTTTCAAAGCGGTGATTTGAAAGTGCCTTTGGATGAAGAACCGCAAGACCGGACTACACGCTCGGAACGGATGAGAGGCCTGTTCCAAAACATGAATTGATATGCAGATAACGATTATTACCGTGGGCAAATTAAAAGAAGCTTATTGGCGAGATGCAGTTTCGGAATACATGAAACGGATGGGGGGATACGCCAAGACCACCATTGTGGAAGTAGCAGAAGAAAAATCTCCAGATAAGCCAAGCAACAAAGACATTGACCTGGTGCTGGAAAAAGAGGGCAGCCGGATATTAGAAAAAATTGGCGAGAAAGATTATGTGGTTGCTCTGGCGATTGAAGGCAAAGTTCTAACATCTACCGCTTTTGCAGATTATTTGGAAAATGTGATGGTGCAGGGAGTGGGGCGTGGGCATATGGTGTTTGTTATTGGCGGCAGTTTTGGGCTTTCAAAACAAGTTTTAGGCCGGGCACAACAGCTATTAAGCTTATCTGCTTTAACCTTTCCCCACCAATTGGCCAGGGTGTTGCTTTTAGAACAAATTTACAGGGCTTATAAAATTATTAAAAAAGAGCCTTACCATAAATGATTGATGTCGAAGTTATACAAGCGTTTTGCGTGAAGTATGCAAAGCGCTTGTTGCATTTTCAGAGCAAATCGTGTATAATTTTACCAATTACAGTATTCCTTGTATCCAAGCATAGATTCAGTGAAAATGCTTACTATAAGGAAGAACATTTTAAGTGACAAGGGAGGAATTATTTTGAGACTGAAAAACCATTATTTAGCTTTCATAATGGCTATGGTCATGGGGGTTTCAAGCATTGTACTGTTTAGCGGCGCCGTACAGGCGGCGGACAACATTTTAGTCATTGTAGATGGACAAGCTGTTTCCTTTGGGGAAGTAGCCCCGCAAATCATTAATAGCCGCACCATGGTGCCTGTGCGTGCCTTGGCAGAGTCTATGGGTGCTTCTGTGAACTGGAATGATGTTGAAAAGAAGGTTACCATTACTTCCGGCAACCAATATGCGGTGTTAAGCATTGGAAGCCCGGCCATGACATACGGTTCTTTTGGTAAAAACGAAGCGGGTTCCACCGTGGTTTTAACCACTGAAATTATGGAACTGGATTCTCCGCCGGTTATTGTAAACAGTTTTTCTCTGTTTCCGGCCAGCGCCATTGCGAAGGCTTTCGGTGCAGAGGTGACATGGATAGATTCCACGAAGACCGTGCTCATTACCACCAAAAACGGGGCGCAACCCACACCTGAACCTGTTGCTACGCCTGCCCCAACGCCAACGCCTACACCTCAAGGGCCGCAAGACCCTGCTTTTGCGGATAGCACCTATTTCCAAGAAGTATCGGCTACCCGCTTGCAAGAAATGTACACGGGTAAAAGCAAAATTGCAGCAGTCATTTATGACGGCAAAAATGCAGACGCCATTGCCGCCATGCCTATGATTAAAGGGGCTGCGCAAGGGGCAGACTTTAAAGTGTATGGCTTCGATACCACCTCTACCCGGTTTGCAAACCCACAAAACTTAAAATGGGTTTGGGATGTGGTGGATAGAAGTGATAGAGATTACCCCATTATTCTACTGTATTACGGGGAAGATAAACCTGTGCGGGTGAAAAGCGACATTTCCCAATCTGCACTGGAAGACTTGCTATGGGATTTACAGCAAGAAGAACCTACTGCTTTAAATCCTACGCCAACCCCAACACCCACCCCTACCGCTACCCCAACACCCACCCCTTCTGGTGACCCGGATCATGTTGGCACAAAGCATTGGCGTGAACTGGATGTAGAAGATTCTATAGAGATGATGGATTCTGGCAAAAAGTTTATTTTTGTGCTGTATAACAGCGAAGATGACAGTGACAAGTATGAAGACTATGTGGACAACATTAAGCTTGCTGCCCAGGAAGCCAATGTGCAAGTGTATTACTACGATACAGACGGGGACAAGATTGAAGACTGGTTTGTCACCGATTATTTAGGGCAATATTTCTATAACCCATCCATCATTATGGTTGACCGGTTTTATATTCAAAAAAATTATAAAGGCAACACAAGTTATGCAGATCTGGTAAAAGCTTTTAAAGACTTTCTTAAATAATTATACAAAAAAATGACCATGCGCCACGCATGGTCATTTTTTATTTCTTGTATAAACTGTTATGCCGCCGAATAATATATATTAACGAACGGTTTATCTTGGAGGGGCTTGTGAAAGTCATTAGTGTTAAGAAAGAGCAAATTCTAATTGTAATTTATTTGCTTGTCATTGTGGTTGGGCTGTTCAGTGCCGTTAGAAGCGAAACAGTAGCCACCTTTGCCATGCCTGTTTCTAAAAAAGTGATCCTTATAGACCCGGGCCATGGGGGATGGGACCCAGGTAAAGTCAGCGGCAATACCATACTGGAAAAAGATATTAATCTGCAAATTGCGCAAAAATTGCAGACCTATTTAGAGCAGGGCGGTTCTTATGTGATTATGACCCGGATTGAAGACGAGGCACTTGGCTCACAAAAATCTTCAGACATGACAAGCCGCAAGCATATTGCTAACGGCAGCCAGGCGGACCTGTTTGTGAGCATTCATCAAAATGCCTATTCCTCTTCCAGTGTTTCCGGGGCGCAAGTTTTTTACTTTGAAAACTCTGAAAAAAGCAAACTGTTGGCCCAATGCATTCAGACAGAAATTAAAAACTTTTTAGGCCAAAAAAATAAGTTAGATGCTAAGTCTAATTCCAATTATTACGTATTGAAGCAAACGGTATTGCCGGCAGTTATTGTGGAATGCGGCTTTCTCACCAATCCCTCCGACAGGCACAAGTTAACCCAGGAAGAATACCAGGAAAAGATGGCATGGAGCATTTATCTGGGCATTATCCGCTATTTTGAAAACGAGCCTGAATTGGCGA
>CAZCQP010000019.1:0-45374 GCA_964500895.1 uncultured Eubacteriales bacterium
TTCCTTTAACAATTTGGAACAGGTGGCGGGCGTTTCTGTGCGCCTGAACGGGCTGTTTAACGGCACCAACATGCTGTTTAAAGACAATGGCAAATTCTTTTTGGTGATGCTGCACGATGCCCCCAAAAGCCCGCTGACCATGTCTGAAACAGACGCTATTTTGGCGGAATTTGGACGCAAACACATTTCCACCCGGTTATCTGTGCACTACTTGCAGGAACATGGGGAATTGATGATAAAAGAAAAAGCCATTGCAGTCCTTGCCCAACATCTGGGCTAGAACCAGCATCGGCACACAGAAAGGAAGAACCTTTTCATGAAAACCAACAGATTGGCGCAAAAGCGCCTGGCTGCCCAAATCCGTGTAGAAACGGTGAAAGCCATTGGAGCCAGGGGCTTTGGTCATTTAGGGGGCGCATTAAGCGTGGCGGATGCGTTGGCCGTACTTTACGGCGGTGCCATGCGTATAGACCCCAAAAACCCCGGGTGGGCAGAGCGGGACAAGCTGGTAATGTCTAAAGGCCATGCAGGCCCGGCCGTTTATGCGGCACTGGCATTGCGGGGCTATTTTCCTATGGACTGGCTGGCCACTTTAAACCAGCCCGGCACCAGGTTGCCCAGCCATTGCGACTGCAAGCTTACCCCCGGCATAGACATGACCACCGGCTCTTTGGGCCAAGGGGTTTCCTCTGCCATTGGTTTGGCTTTGGCCCAAAAAATGGACAAGCAGAACAGCCGGGTGTATTTATTCACCGGTGACGGGGAAATGAACGAAGGCCAGGTTTGGGAAGGGGCTATGTTTGCCGCCCACCATGGCCTGTCTAACTTGGTTTGGTTTGTAGACGTAAACGGTCGGCAGCTGGACGGGGACACCAACGCCGTTATAAACATGGGAGACGTTGCCGCTAAAATGGAAGCTTTCGGCTGGCACGTGCTGTCTGTAAACGGCAACGATGTGGACGCTGTGGCAGATGCTGTTGACGCCGCCAAGGCCGAAACTGGGAAACCTACCTGCATTGTGCTAAACACAGTGAAAGGGGCCGGTGTGCCCTGTGTGGCTAACATTGCTTTAAACCATCACATTGTGGTGGAAGGGGAATTGTTGGCACAAGCGTTGGCGGAGGCAGAAGCCACCCTGACTGCTTTGGAAGGATGTGACGGCACATGTTAATTTACAACGGTACAATGGATAAAGAACCTTATAAAAACGTATTTGGCCGCACCATGGAAGCACTGTGTGCCCAAGACAAAGACGTGGTGTACTTAGACGCAGACTTGATGAGTTCCATCGGCACTTCTGGCCTTTGGAAGAAAAATAAAGACCAGGCCATTAACTGCGGCATTGCAGAAGCCAACATGGTGGGCATTGCGGCGGGGCTTTCCGCTGGGGGCAAAAAGCCATACGCCCACACTTTTGGCCCTTTTGCCAGCCGCCGGTGCTATGACCAGCTGTTTATTTCCGTGGCGTATGCTGGGAACAGCATTAAGCTTTTTGGCTCTGACCCTGGGGTGACGGCTGCCTTTAACGGGGGCACCCACATGCCTTTTGAGGACATGGCCCTTATGCGTGCCATCCCTGAAAGCACGGTCATTGACATTACCGACGGGGCCATGCTGGAAGCCATCATGCACCAGATTAAAGACAAATCCGGGGTAGTTTATGTACGCACTTCCAGAAAACAATACCCTGCGGTGTACAGCCAGGACCATGCCTTTGAAATTGGCAAAAGTGAAGTGCTAAAAGACGGCAAGGACGTGACCATCATTGCTTGCGGGCTGATGGTGGGAGAATCCATGAAGGCGGCAGAATTGCTGGAAGCCAAAGGCATTAGCGCCCGGGTGGTGGACATGTTCACCGTGAAGCCGGTGGATTTGGCCTTGCTTGAAAAATGTGCCAAGGAAACCGGGGCCATTGTCACGGCTGAAAACCACAGCGTCATTGGCGGCCTGGGGGATGCGGTGGCTGACGGATTAATGGAACTGGGACTTATGGCAAAAATGAAAAAAGTGGGCGTGCGGGAGCAGTTTGGTTCTGTTGGCCCTCAAGACTTTTTACAGCAAAAATACGGTTTAACGGCAGAAAATGTGGCCCAAACTGTTGAGGCGCTGTTGAAGTAAACATGTTTTTATATCAGGCGCTGGATGTGTTTCCAGTGCCTTTTCAATAACACTACATACAAAGGCGGACGATTGCACATGAAAAATTACGATTACATTTTATTTGACTTAGACGGCACCATGACCGACCCTGGCGTGGGCATTACCAACTCTGTGGCCTACGCCCTGGAAAAAATGGGGGTTACAGTGGAAGACAAAACCCCGCTGTATAAATTCATTGGCCCCCCGCTGATGGAATCTTTTTCCCAGTTCTACGGCTTTACCCCGGAGCAAACAGAGCAAGCCATTCTCTATTACCGGGAATATTACACAGACAAAGGCATGTTTGAAAACGTGGTGTATGAAGGTATGGAAGATTTGCTGAAAACCCTGCACGCCACAGGCAAAAAGCTGGTGGTGGCCACCTGTAAGCTGGAAGAATTTGCAATGCAAGTGTTAGAGCATTTCGACATGGCCAAGTATTTTCATTTTATAGCCGGAAGCAGCAAAGACAACACCCGCATCCAAAAAGATGAGGTGATTGCCTATGCCCTGGAAACCTGCGGCATAAACAAAGCATCGGCTGTGATGATTGGGGACCGGGAGCACGACATTCTGGGTGCTAAAAAGACCGGGCTGGATGTGATTGGTGTGCTTTACGGTTACGGCAGCAAAGACGAGCTGGCAAACGCCGGGGCTACCGTTTTTGCCGAAACCGTGGGGGACATTCAAAAACTGGTTGGGTAAATACCTCAGGGCTTTGCGGCATTTAAGGTAAAGGCTTTTTGAAGGGCTTGGGAAACTTTTTCTCGAAAAAGTTTCCCAAGGTTTTTTGTTACAAAAAATAATCAAACAGCAGCCTAGACCATGTTTCCAGCTGCTGATACTTTTGTTGTATCTCCGCATGGGTTGCCCACTGGCCCCTCATTTTTTCTTTTTCGTTGATTTCAAAAAACAAATCTTTGCACCGCACCTGGAACACAAGCCCCAGGTGATACAATCCCACTTCTGTTGAATCGTCATTAATCAACCCCATAAACTTCGGCTTACCGTCCATATTGACCGTAATTTCTTCCTCCAGCTCTCTGAAAAGCCCAGCTTCAATCACATCCCCTTCTTGGCCGTCTTCCGGGTTGATATGCCCCCCAAGGCCCAAGGAATACATGCCGTGGAGCCTGGTTTCTGTTTGTGCGCCTAGGCGTTGAAACAGCAGGCGTTTATCTTCATGGCAAATGTATATATAGGGGATAATTTGTTTAAACCGTGTATCTTTTTCGGCTTCCTTTCGGGGTATAAACACATGCTGGGCATAAATCTGGTTCAGTAAGGCTTCTGACTGACTCAAAGTTAAGACCTTTTTTCCATTTAATTGTTCATTCACCGCTTGGGTGTTTATTGCAAGCACTTTTTCCATGGGGCACCTTCATTGAGTTATTTTAGCATCTGTACATTGGGTCATTTTATAGTTTGAACTTTGCCACCAATTCATTCAACAAATCTGCTTGAGAGGAAAGCTCTTGGCTGGCCGCAGCATTTTCCTCGCTGGTTGCAGAGGTTGTTTGCACCACGTCGGAAATCTGGTTCACCCCAGCGTTAATTTGGGCAATGCCATCCGCCTGTTCCTTGGTAGACTTAAAAATGCCGTTAATGATGTTGGATATGGCATCAACATCACCCATAATGGCCTTTAGGGCTTGGGAGGTTGACGTGGCAATTTCCATGCCGCTGTTAATTTTAACAATGGTATCCTCAATGAGCGTAGAGGTTTCGGAGGCCGCACTTTGGCTTCTGCTGGCCAGTGCGCGCACTTCCTCTGCCACCACCGCAAAACCCTTGCCGTGGGCACCGGCCCTTGCTGCTTCTACCGCTGCGTTTAAAGCCAGTATGTTGGTTTGGAACGCAATATCGTCAATCACTTTAATGATTTTGGAAATGTTGTCTGATGCATCCTTAATGTCCTGCATGGAATGGAGCATCTTGTTCATTTCCTGGCTGCCCTTTTGCGCACTGCTGATGGATTTTTGAGACAATTCATCTGCGTATTTGGCATTACCAGCATTTTCGTGAATCTGGCTATCAATAAGGCTGATGGAAGCGTTCAGCTCTTGTATGGAGCTGGCCTGGTTGGTGGCACCGCTAGCCAGGCTTACAGATGTTTCCGATATTTGTTGAGCACCGGAGAGTACCTCTTCCGCAGACCTACGAATGTCGGAAATGGTTTTGCACAATGCCAGTGTTATTTGGTTAATCGAATCCTTAATGCTGCTAAACTGGCCCATATATTCACTGGAAATGCTGTTGCGTAAATCCCCATGGGACACGGTGTCCAGTACGTGGGTAATTTCGTTGATGTAAGAGCCAATGGCGGTAACCATGGTGTCAAAAGCACCCATCATGGTGCCAAAGCTTCCTTTGTAGTTTTTGTTCACATCCACCGTGAAGTTGCCCGCAGACAGTTGGGCCAGCACGGCGTTGGCCTCGTCAATGGGGGCATTCACAGCCTGCAACAAGGCATTCAGCCCTTCGGTCAAGGTCTTCCAGTCCCCTTCGTATTTGGCTGCATCCACACGGGTGGAAAGCTTCCCTTCCACCGCTTCGTTAATAAGCCCATGAATGTCTCCGCTTACAGAAACCAGGTTGTTTCTTAATTTATCAAAACTTTTGTTGGCGATGGCTTTTTTGCCCGGCAACGGGGCAAGGGTGCAATTAAAGTTGCCGCTTCCTACAGCCTCGTAGGCTTGCAGCAGCATACGCAGCTCATGGGCGTTGGATTGGATGATGCCATTCACGGCTTGGGCCGTGGCCAGGTACTCCCCTGAAAATTGACTTTCATCAATGCAAGCGTCCAAGTTGCCCTTTTCATTGAGCTCGTTTGATGCCACATGCACTTGTTCCAGCAAACGCACCACTGTGTTGCGCACGGCAATGAATGATGCCGTCAGTTTGCCTATCTCATCGTTTGCCTTCACGTTCAGAACGGCGTTAAAATGACCTGCGGCAATGTCTAAGGCAGCAGTTTCCAGCTCTTTAAGAGGTTTTAACGTCCTTTTCAGTGTAAAGTGTATGAGCAGTGCAAGCACAATAAGGGAAAGGGCACAAAATGCCACAATGGTGTAGTTAAACATTCTAATGGGTGCATACACTTCTTCTTCCTCTATGCTGGTAATGCTCATCCAGACCGTCTTTGATGTACCTATGTAAAAGGGGATACAGGCTCTGTATTCTTTTATGCCGTTTGCAGATTCATCAATAAAGGTTTTGGCTGCTTTTTCTTCAATGGCGGTTAAAATTATTTCGGGCTTTTTGCTTTGGGTAGCGTCAGTAAACTTTACGCCAATGGACTCCGGTTCTTTGGTGTTGATGATGTACGTTTGGTGCCCGCAGATGATGGCATTTTCAAATGTCTTATAGCCCCCGTTGTTGTATTCTATGGCGTTGAGCATTGCAGTGTCTACATCGCTGCCAATGACACCCAGGCAGTTGCCTTCGTCGTCCATCAGCGGTTGCAACAAGGTAATGACCAAATATTCCTTGCCATCAATCATTTTTTTGTGCGGGTCCAAAATGGCCATGTTTTTATTTTTTTCAATGTCTGCATAAGCTTCCGGGCTTAAAAAGACGGTTTGGTTATCTTCAGAATCCACCTGGCCGTCTGTTGCATAAACGGTAAACCCATTGGGGGCACCCGAGTCTTTGCTGGACACATAGAAAATGCTAAGCATACTGGATTCGCCTTTTTTTGCCTGGGACATCAACTCTTCCAGGTTAGGCACCCGTTCGTCAAGGTCTCCGTGCTCAATGATGAAGATGGAGTTAATAAGTACCGACTGCTTATCCAGGGAGGTTTGCATAAGCCCTTTTGCAGCGTTTGCATTGTCCTCTGCAAGAACGGTTATAATGCTCATTTGGTTTTTACGCAGCTCCGCCCGAACAAAGTTAGTAATTTGAATCGTTAAAGCAACAAAAATAACAACCATTCCCAACACAATGATGGCGGTGAGCCTTGTGGCAACGCTCCTCTTTTTTGCGGATGGGGTTTTCATGCCTGCATTCCTCCGTACTATTATGTAGTGTTTACGCTGGGTTTGAAGCTGCCTGCTGGGTTTTAGCACATATCCATAAATGGAGCGGCTTTGATTATGCCTATGGTTTAATGTACTTAGATTATACCAAATATTTGTTTTGTTAGCAATGAAAGACATTTGTTTTAGCAGAATAAAAATAAAACAATCGCTGAATAAGTGGGCGCACATTGCATCAATCAACCTTTTGCGCCGGCTTATTCAGCGACTCCTTTGTTTGCTGTAGGGTCTTGTTTGAAAGCTGTTTGTTTATGCAACGTTTGTCCTTTCAAACAAGCCCTACTGATTCAGCAAACCTTCAAAATATTTTTTGTTATATAAAATGCTTTCGTTGTCCGGTTTAAATGTTGCCGCAATGTCGTTGTAATAACTGGCTTTGGCATAGTCCCCCAGTTTGTCGTAACACACACACAGCTGTATGTTGGGGATGTAACCGTAGCAGTCTGGGAAATGAAAACCCCCGCTTTGGTCGTTATATGCTTTGCTTGCCGCCAGTTCATACCAATAGATGGCCATGGTATACTGATTGCGGTCTAAAAAGTATTTGCCAATGTCGCAGCATATTTCTGCCCTTGGCAAGTCGTACTTAAAACTTCTGAACAGTGCGTTTAGCTCCATTGCCTCATTGCCTGTTCTTCTGTAGCAAGCAGCAAGGTCTGCGCACGCGCTGATACAGTTTTCAACCCACCCGTTGCCGGCATCTAAAAAATCATTAAACGCTTTAATGGCATCCAGCATATAGCCGTTATTGCTCAGTTCCCTTGCATAATAAAAATGCTGCCTTGGGTCTAGGGTTTTGCCTTCCGATAGCATACGCCTAAAAATATTGAGGTTTCTTTCAGGGTCGTTTGGCCGCAATTTTCGGTGGCAAATGACAATGTCTTCATACACCATGTTGCCCTGTGGGGCCACAACCTCGTGTATTTCCCCAATCCACTGGTAGTTGTTGCTTCTTTTAAATATTCTTTCCCTGTAATAGCTTACCGTAGGGTTATCGTTGGCATCAAAAGCCACGTTGTACTTAAGCATCACCATATCTGTAGCCGGATTCATATTTCTTAAAAGTTCCGTTAACCTGGCTTGGTTGGCTTCATCAATCACATCATCTGCGTCCAGCCACATCACATAATCCATGGTGGCTTTTGAAAACGAATGGTTGCGTGCGGCGGCAAAGTCATCCACCCAGGCAAAGTCGTAAACATACTGGGTATACAGCCTTGCAATGTTTTTGGTGGTATCGGTAGAGCCGGTGTCTACAATAACAATTTCATCGGCTACGTTTTTAATGCAGCTTAGGCACCTGTCTAAAACTTCTTCTTCATTTTTAACAATCATACATACGCTTAATGATGCCATTCATTTTCCCTCCATTATAGAAATGCTTAGCGCCAGGGTTGCTGTTGAAATGCCGCTTCTTAAACAAGCACAAACCATGCTATTGTATTTGGAATATTGAAACATTTCCCGATGGCGATGTTGCCGTGGCCCCGCTGGTGTATACAAACGTAAGGGTTATGCCACCGGCAGTGGTATCGGCTAAGAAAGCGCCGGAAACACCTGTGGTGGCAATGAGGGTACCCGTATCTGCCCTTGAGGCAAAATCCGTTTGTGGTGTGCCGTTGAAGTTGGGTGTAACTTGAATAAACGTGGTTATGGCAGACGTTGCCAACAGAAGATAAGAAACATTGTAAATATGTCCGGATACAAGCGCTATGGATGTTGACGTTGGTTGAGAAATATCAGAGCCGTGAATAAACGATGGTGCATAGCTAATGCTGCTGCCGCTTGGAATTGTAGTTGAATTTACTGTAAATAAAGCATTTTGTAATGTTGCCGATGAACCTGTGGCACCCGTTGCACCTGTTGCACCCGCTGTACCTGTTGCACCCGTTGCACCTGTTGCACCCGTTGCACCTGCTGTACCTGTTGCACCCGTTACACCTGTGGCACCTGTATCACCCGTTGGGCCTGTCGCCCCTGTGGCACCCGTTGCCCCTGCTGTACCTGTTGCGCCCGTTGCCCCCGTTGCACCTGTATCACCGGTTGGGCCTGTTGCCCCGGAATTGCCTTTTGGGCCGGTGCTTCCTGTAACGCCCGTTGCACCTCTTGCCCCTGTTGCGCCAGCTGCACCTGTGGCACCTGTTGCCCCTGTGGCACCTGTAGTTCCCGTTACACCTGCTGTGCCCATTGTGCCGGAATTGCCGGTAGGACCGGTGGGGCCTATGCTTCCTCTTGTGCCCGTGGAGCCGGTTATGCCCGTGGTACCTGTTGGGCCTGTTGGGCCTGTGTCACCGGTAGGGCCTGTTGGGCCAGTGGGGCCGGTTGGGCCCTCTTGTTGCAAAGGAATGTTTGCATCCAGTATTAAGCCATTCAATATAAATCACTCCAAATTAAATTTCACTTGTCGGAACCAAAACCGCAATGCCTATTCATTGCAGTTAAATAAGGTTACACCTCACTATATGACTTCAAGAGGACTTCTGTTCTTATTTGTCTCATTTTCCCTTCCCAAAAGCCCACGATTGTACACCCAAACAGATGCAAGACCAAAATATAATTACATATTTAAAGGCACGCACAAAAAATGAAAAATGCTCATATATTGCGTATAAAGACAAGTTATAATCACTCGCAATGCTTTTAGTTGGACAAAAGAAATAAAGAGAAAAAAACAGAAACGTTAAGAATCATACAGCCTTTTTGCTAAGCGTTTAGTGCCCGTGGGTTCATGTGCCTTACAAGCCTAATCGCTATATCAAAACATGTGAAGGAGTAAAGATATGAAAAAATACAAGCGTTATTACGAAGATGATTTTAGTTGTTGTGATTGCTGCTGTGATTGCTGTTGTGACCCTGGCCCTACGGGGGCTACGGGTGCTACTGGGGCTACTGGCCCAACAGGGGCCACTGGGGCTACCGGTACTACTGGGGATCCAGGCGCTACAGGCGCCACCGGGGCTACCGGTGCTGCTGGTTTAGCTGGTGCTACGGGTGCTACAGGGGCTACTGGGCCTACCGGTGCTGCTGGTTTAGCTGGTGCTACGGGGGCCACAGGCGCTACTGGGCCTACCGGTGCTGCTGGCATCGCTGGTGCTACAGGGGCCACTGGCCCTACCGGGGCTGCTGGCATTGCAGGGGCTACAGGGGCTACTGGCCCTACCGGGGCTGCTGGCATCACAGGCGCTACTGGCCCTACCGGTGCTGCCGGCTTAGCAGGGGCTACAGGCGCTACGGGTGCTACTGGCCCTACCGGGGCAGACGGCCCTACAGGTGCTACCGGGGCTACGGGCCCCACAGGGGCTGCTGGCATCACAGGCGCTACAGGAGCTACGGGCGTTGCTGGGGCTACAGGCGCTACAGGGGCCACCGGTGCTACAGGGGCTACAGGCGCTACGGGTGACACCGGGGCTACAGGCGCTACCGGGGCTGCAGGGGCCACTGGTGCTACGGGGGCCACAGGTGCTACGGGGGCTACAGGCGCTACAGGGGCTGCTGGCGCAGGAGCCATTATTCCATTTGCTTCCGGTGCCCCTGTAACCTTATCCTCCTTGGTTTCAGGCGCTGCGGGAACACCGGCATTTATAGGGTTTGGTAATTCCTCTGCCGGGTTGGTGCCTTTGTCCGCCATCATCGACTTATCCACCCCAGGTTTATTGGATATGGCGTTTGTGGAACCAAGGGCAGGCACACTTACAGATTTGTCTGCCATGTTTAGCGTTACTGCTGCGGTAACCCTTACAGGCACTGCTACCATTAATGTAGAGCTTTTCACAGCCCCCTCGGGGAGCAATCTTTTTACCGCTGTGCCCGGAACGTTGTTATTGCTGCCCCCGCTCACCGGCATTGTTACCATCGGCACTGTGGTGGCTGGCGCACTGCATGGTCTTTCCATTCCTGTTGTTGCAGATAACCGCTACTTGCTGGTGTATTCGCTTACAACCACAGGTACAGAGCTTGCGGATGTTGTTGTGGGTTTTGCCAGCGCAGGTTTAGCCATTAGCTAAAACGGCCATGGCTTTTAAATAAGATAAAAAATGAGGGAAGGCACAGGCCAACCCTCGTTTTTTATTGTATGCGGCAAGACAATGCACCCATTGAATCCGTTAAAATAGATTTGTAAAAAAAATTTAATAATCCAACTTGAAGATTGTATATTTGTGCTATTCTTGATATAATTCGTTGTCATAAACTTGTGTGTTATAGTATAATCCAAGAGTAAAGTGGGGATTTCTACGAAAGCATTTGATAACCAAAGCTTTTTACAGTTCCATTATAATTTATCGCCCACCCGGCCCACCATGACGGTTTTCGACCGGTATGAGCAGCTAGAGTCCACCCAGTACGACATGCATTACGACCTGGAGATTGGGGTGGTTTGTTCCGGCAAAGTTACCCGCCGTTATCAAGACTTAACCCAGCAACTTGGCCCGGGTGATATTTGGGTAGCCGGCATTTGGGAACCCCACGGCTTTTATTTGGACGAGGTTGTCTGCGAAATGATGTGCATCATGGTGTCTCCGGAATGCATTAGCGGCATGTTGCCTCCGGGGCTGCACTGGATGTCTGTTTTTACCGACAAAAACCACCGCTGCCCCTACATTAAGCCCGAGTACAAGCAGGAAATCATTAACCGCTGCCGTACTCAGGTGAAACTGGAAGAAAAGGGAGCAGAAACCGCCGGTGTTTGGCGGCTGAACACTTTGTCTGCCCTATTGCTTTATATTTTAGATTCCAACCCGGGGCTGTACGAAGAAATGGAGCGCAATGATAAAGCTTTTTCCAACACCTTTAGCGGTGTGGAAAAGGCGCTGAACACCATTGTGGCCAAAAACGGGTTGGTCAGCGTGAAGGAAGCCGCCCTTAGTGTGAACTGGAGCACCAGCCATTTTTCAAGGGAGTTTAAGCGCATTACGGGCAGTTCCTTCGGCCGCTTCACCATGGCGTACCGAATTAAGCAGTCTGCCGTGATGCTCATTAACACCGATGCTTCTGTAAAGCAGATTGCGGCAGAATTGGGCTTTAGAGATTCCAGCCACTACATTAAATGTTTTGAAAGCTACTTTTTTGTTTCACCCACAGCCTATCGAAAGCTGAATAAAGTTTAAAAAGGACTTAACCCTATGCACAACAGTTTAGACCATTGCAAAAATTTTTTAGAAAAACTTACCCCGCCGGAAACGTTGCACTGCGTTTGCGGTTTCGACGGTTTTGTAGATACCCTTGTGCGGCCTGTGCGTCAGGCCCATTTATCCGGCCATGACCGGTATTTTCCCACCATTCAAAGCTTTGGGGAATATTTGGTGGGCAAAGGGGGCAAAAGCTGCTCCATCAGCTTGGAAGCCATCCGCACCTCTTTTGGGGGCAATGCGCCCATTTTATCCAGCGCCATGGCCAGCCTTGGGGTGACGGTATGCTGTGTGGGAGCCATGGGCTACCCCACAGAGGACGAGGTTTTTGCCCAAATGAACCCCCGTTGCCAGCGGATTAGCGTGGCCAAACCCGGCTATGCCAACGCCCTGGAATTTGACGACGGTAAAATTATTCTCACCCAAAACACAGCCATTGAGCAAATTGGCTATGCAGACATTGAAAACGCCATGGGCACGGATGCTTTGATGGACAAGTTGGAAAACTGCCACGGTGCGGCGCTGGTGAACTGGGGCGAGATTGTGGCCATGCACAAGCTGTGGGAGACCGTGCTTGAAAAGTTGCAAAAGCGGGGCAACCCATTTGCCCGCAAACCCCTGTTGGTGGACTTTGCCGATTGCAGTGCCAGAAGCACCCAGGAAATTTTGGACGTTATGGCTTTGATGGGCCAATTCAACCAGCTTTTTGACGTTTGCGTAAGCGTGAACTTAAACGAATTTCAAACTTTGTGCCGGGCTGCTGGCATCGAGCCTTTGCTGGATGCTGAACACAGCCGGCAGTTACAAGCCCGCCTTGGTGTAACCACCTTGGTCATTCATACCCTTAAAGATGCTTTTTGGGTGCAGGGTGAAGCCAACGTATTTGTGCAAAGTTCCGGCCGCCATGTGCAAAAACCGGTGATTAGCACCGGCGGGGGGGACCATTTCAACGCCGGACTGCTTACTGCCTTGATGGCAGGGGCCACCCCGGAAGATGCCCTGGTGCTGGCCAACGCCACCGCCGGCAGCTTTGTGAGCCAGGGGAAAAGCCCCAGCTTGCCAGACATTATTCTGTTTTTAGAGCAGTGGCGGGCAAGTCTATAAGACATCTGTTTAATGATATAAAATGAGGAGAGGGAGATTTTCATGGAAAAAACAAAGGTTGCCATTTTAGGTTGCGGTTTTATTGCCAACATTCACATGGAAAGCTATGCACGTTTTGTTCCCGATGCCCAAGTGGTGGCGATTTACGCCCGCAACCCTGAAAAAGCCGAGGAATTTGCCAAAACCCACCACCTACCCGCCTTCTACAGCGATGTAGACACCTTGCTGGCCCAATGTGACTGCGACGTGGTGGACATCTGCCTGCCCAACTACCTGCATTATGAGGCGTGCATTAAGGCTGCCAAAGCGGGTAAACATATCATCATTGAAAAGCCTCTGGCCTTAACATTGGAACAAGCCGACGAAATGATTGCCGTTTGTAAGGCCAACAACCGGAAGCTGATGTATGCCGAAGAGCTGTGTTTTGCCCCCAAATACGAACGGGTGAAAAAGCTGACGGAATTAGGGGCTTTCGGCAAGCTGTATCAAATTAAACAAGCAGAGAAACATTCCGGCCCCCACAGCCGCTGGTTTTATGAAGCGGACTATGCGGGGGGCGGCGTCATGATGGACATGGGCTGCCATGCCCTGGCCTGGATGCGCTGGATTCTTGGGGGTAACCCTAAAATTAAAAGCGTGTATGCCACCATGCAAACCGTGATGCACGACACGGAATGCGAAGACAACTGCGTCACTGTGGTGGAATTTGAGAATGATGTGATTGGCATTGCGGAGGACAGCTGGGCCAAACACGGGGGCATGGACGACCGCATTGAAGTTTACGGGGACAAAGGGGTTTGCTATGCAGACTTGTTCCGGGGCAATTCCGCCCTTACCTATTCCGTAGATGGCTACGACTACGCCATGGAAAAAGCAGGTAGCAGTGCCGGGTGGAGCTTTACCGTGTTTGAGGAAGCTTTTAACCAGGGCTACCCCCAAGAGCTTGCACACTTTATTGAATGCGTTCGGGAGGACAAAGAGCCTCTGGTTACCGGGGAAGACGGCCGGGCAGTTTTGGAAATGCTATATGCGGCTTATGCTTCTGCCGCTTCCGGCCAAAAGGTAACCCTGCCTTTTGCACCGGTGGTGTCCAAACCCATTGACTTGTGGAAAAAGAAAAATTGATGTATCATATATAAACCTTGGGGCAACGCACCCATACGATTAAAAAATTAAGGAGGGCTATTCATGAAAAAGCTTCAAGCAGGTATTGCAGGCGTGGGCTTTATTGGCGCAGCCCACATTGAAGCGTTACGCAGGCTTGGCAACGTGGACGTGGTGGCCATTGCAGACGCTACAGATTACGATAAAAAGGCAGAGGCCTTAAACGTGCCTAACGGCTACGAAAACTATAAAACCATGATTGCAAACCACCAGCTGGACTGCATCCACATTTGCACCCCCAACAACACCCATTATGAAATTGCCATGTACGCCATGGAACAAGGCATTAACGTGGTGTGCGAAAAACCCATGACCGTCACGGTGGAAGAAGCCAGAGCCATGCGGGATTTTGCCCAGAAAAAAGGCTTGGTTTGCGCCATCAACTTCCATGCCCGGTTCTACCCCATGGTCTACCAAATGAAGCAAATGGTGAAATCCGGGGAAGTGGGCGATGTGTACACCATCCACGGGGGCTATTTGCAGGACTGGCTGTATTTCGATACAGACTACAATTGGCGGTTAGAGCCTGAGTTTTCCGGTGCTTCCAGAGCCTTTGCAGACATTGGCTCCCACTGGATTGACACGGTAGAATTCGTAACAGGCAACAAGGTGACGGAAGTTTTTGCAGACTTCTCCACCTTCCACAAAACCCGTAAAAAGCCTTTAAAACCCATTGAAACCTACTCCGGCATGGCCCTTAAACCAGAGGATTACGAAGAAAGACCCATTCAAACCGAAGACTTCGCCACCGTGTTGTTCCATTTTGACAACGGTGCTGTGGGTAGCTGCAACATCAGCCAGGTGTACGCCGGGCGCAAAAACCAGATGATTGTTTCCGTGGCTGGCTCTAAATGCGCCATGCACTGGGATTCTGAAAATTCCAACAGCCTGTGGATTGGCCACAGAGAACTGGCCAATGAACAGCTGGAGAAAGACCCTTCCATTCTTGCAGATGCCACCAAAGGGGTTATCAGCTACCCCGGCGGCCATGTGGAGGGCTTCCCCGATGCTTTTAAACAAAATTTTGGCCAAATTTACCGTGCCATTGCCGCTAAAAACCCGGAAGGATTCGACTTTGCGGACTTTGCCGCAGGGGTGCGGGAAATGACCATTTGTGATAAAATTGTGCAAAGCGCCAAGGAACGCCGTTGGGTGAGCCTGGACTAAGGAGTGACGGATATGTTTAAAATTGCAACGCTGGCGGATTGGTTCGGCGTAGGGCTGCTTGAAGGCATCCGAGAATCGGAGCGGTGCGGCGCAGAAGGCGTGCAGCTTTATGCCGCCAACGAACTGAACCCTTTAACCATTACCCCGGAATTTCGCCGGGAGGTTTTGCAAACGGCCAAAGCCTGTAAACAAGCCGTCACAGCCCTTTGCGGAGAACTGGGTGGCCACGGGCTAGAGATTCGCCAAGACAACCCTAAAAAGTTAGAATACTTAAAACGCACGGTGGATTTGGCACTGGAACTGGAATGCAACGTGGTCACCACCCATATCGGCCGCATTCCGGCGGATACCAGCGCTGAGCGTTATCAAATTATAAAAGAAGCCCTGTGTGAAATTGGGGCATATGCCCACGGCAAAGGGGCTACCATTGCCGTGGAAACCGGGGCAGAACCTGTGGCAGACCTGGTGGGTATGATTAACCGCTGCAACACAGGGGGCCTTGGGGTAAACTACGACCCTGCCAACCTGGTGATGGTCACCGGGGATGACGAGGTGCAAGGGGTGTACACCGCCAAGGGGCTCATCGTCCACACCCACGCCAAAGACGGCATCTGTCACCGGTATGTGGGGCCGGAAGCGGTATACGAAATTTTTGCCCAAGGCGACATTGAAGCATTGCGCCAACAAGACATGTTTACAGAAACCCCGCTTGGCCAAGGCAGTGTACGCTGGCCGGAATACTTGACCGCTTTAAAAGAAACCGGCTACACCGGCTTTTTAACCATTGAGCGGGAAGTGGGCGAAAACGCCGGGGCAGACATTCGGCTGGCCGTAAGCTTTTTACAGGACATGTTAAAGAAAATTTAAAACCTCGGGGTGTTAAATATGATGAAATTAGGCTTGGTTTCCGCCATTTTACCCAACTACAGCTTTGAACAGGTGATGGATTACGCCGCCGCTGTGGGTTTTACCTGCGTGGAAGTGTGCTGCTGGCCCGCCGGAAAAGCCAACCGCCGTTATGCGGGCATCACCCATATTGATATAGACGGCCTTACCGCCGAAAAAATGGAATATTACCGCAACTACGCCCAGTCCAAGGGTGTTGAAATTTCTTCTTTGGGCTACTACCCCAACCCCTTGGATGCAGACGAACAAGCAGCCACTGCAGCCATGGAACACATTAAGAAACTGATTGCGGTTTCTGCGGACATGGGCATCAACATGGTTACCACCTTCATCGGGCGCAACCGGTTCAAGACTGTGGAAGAAAATTTAGACCTGTTTGAAGCCGCCTGGACACCGGTGGTGAAGCTGGCGGAAGAAAAAGGGGTAAAGATTGCCATTGAAAACTGCCCCATGCTATACACGGCAGACGAGTGGCCCGGGGGCAACAACCTGGCCAGCGCACCCTACATTTGGCGGGAAATGTTCAAGCGCATTGACAGCCCTTGCCTGGGGCTGAACTACGACCCTTCCCACCCATACCTGATTCATGCGGACTATGTGAAGCCGGTGTATGAGTTTAAAGACAAGCTGTTTCACGTGCATTTTAAGGACATTAAAATTTACCAGGACAAGCTGGATGAATACGGTATTTTCGCTTACCCTGGCAAATGGCATTCTCCAAAGTTGCCGGGTATGGGCGGCGTGAACTTTGCCGCACTTATTTCCGCACTGAACGACGTGCGCTACAGTGGCTTTGCCTGCATTGAAGTGGAAGACAAAGCCTTTGAAGCCTGCGAAGAAGACGTGCGCAAAGGCATTGAACAAAGCTACCGATATTTAAAAACATTGATGTAAATAAAGGGGTGTTTGACCCATGATAAAAATTGGCGTTGTAGGTGCCGGCGGTATGGGCACCGTGCACATGAGCAATTACGCCCACATTGACGGCTGCCAGGTGACAGCGGTTTGCGACCCATCGGAAGCCGCTGCCGCCAAAGCGGCGGAAATAGGCGCAACCCATTATACCAGCCTAACCCAGATGCTGGCCGAAGCAAAGCCGGACGTGGTGGACGTTTGCACCCCCACTTTCCTGCACAAACAACAGGTGATGGAAGCACTGGAAGCCGGTTGCCACGTGATTGTAGAAAAACCCGTGGCGCTGGCCGTTGCAGATGCCCAAGCCATGTTTGACAAGGCCCGTGAAAAGGGCGTGCAGCTTTTTGTTGCCCAAGTGCTGCGCTTTACAAAAGAAAGCCAGGTGCTGCGGGAGCTGGTGGAAACGGCAGTGTACGGCAAAGTGTTGGATGCCTGCTTTTTGCGGCTTTCCGGCTGCCCACGGTGGATTCAAAACGGCTGGCTTTTTGACAAAACGAAAAGCGGCCTTTTGCCCTTCGACTTGCATATTCACGATTTAGACTTCATCGTCAGCCTGTTTGGGGCGCCCCAGCAGCACAGCTACACCAGCTGCGGCAGCCCAGAAAACAGCTATAAAGAGCACTACCGCTTCACCTACCAATACGAGGGCTTCAACGTGAGCGCCGAAGCGGCTTGGTTCCAGGCAGACTTCCCCTTTACGGCCACGTGGCGGGTGTATTTTGAGCGGGCTGTGGTGGTCTTTGACGGCACCACCGTCACGGCGTACCAGTTTGATTGCCCGCCCAAAGTGTTTGACACCACCGAAACCATCAAGATTCCCACGGGCATTAACATCCCCCCCACAGGCATCTTTTTGGAGGAACTTTCCCACTTTATGCAGTGCGTGAAGGAAAACCGGCCCAGTGACGTGGTGAAGGAAGCCCAGATTTTGCAGGTTTTAACCCTGCTAAACGCCATTGAAGCGTAAGACTGTGGAGGTGGCGGCTTGGTAACCGTTGAAGGATTAACCAAAACTTACGGGAGCAAAAAAGCGCTGGATGACGTCAGCTTCACCATTAACCAGGGTGAGGTTGTGGGCCTTTTGGGCTTAAACGGTGCCGGGAAATCCACCACCATGAACATTTTGGCGGGGTGCCTGGCATCTTCCCAAGGCAGCGTCTCTATCGGCGGCATGGACATTTTGCAAAACCCTTTGGCGGCCAAAGCCAAGGTGGGTTATTTGCCGGAACAGCCGCCCCTGTATGTGGACATGAAAGTTTTTGAATTTTTGTGGTTTGTCAGCGGCATTAAGAATATAAAAAGCAACCGCAAAGCCCACATTGAGGAAGTTTGTGGCTTGGCAGGGCTAGCGGCCGTCACTGGGCGGCTGATTAAAAACCTGTCCAAAGGCTACCGCCAACGGGTGGGGCTGGCATCCGCGCTGCTGGGCAACCCGGAAGCGCTTATTTTAGACGAGCCCACCGTGGGGCTGGACCCTACCCAGATGCTTGAAATGCGCAACCTTATTCAGCGCCTAGGGGAAAGCCGTACCGTGCTGTTTTCCTCCCACATTTTGTCGGAGGTACAGGCGGTGTGCAAACGGGTAATTGTGCTGAACCAAGGCAAAATCATTGCGGACGACACAGCGGAAAACCTAAACAATACCATGAGCGGCAACAGCTACGTGGCCCTCATTGAAGGAACGCCGGAGCAAGTGGTGCCCCTGCTGGGTACAGTGCCCGGCATGGTTTCCGTCTCTCCTTTGGAGCAACAATCCGAACTGGCTTGGGAATACATGCTCACCTTTGAGCCCGGCCACGAGACTTTGCGGCGGGACGTTTTCTTAAAGCTAAGCGGGGCGGGTTTGCCCCTTTTGGCCACCCGAAATACCCAACGCACCCTTGAAGATATTTTTATGAACCTTGTGAACACTTCTAGAGGTGAACACGTTCTAGAGAAGAACAAAGAGGTGTAGCCCTTTGACGGCAATCTTTAACAGAGAATTAAAGGCGTACTTCACGTCGCCTTTTGGCTATGTGTTTTTAGCCGCCTATTATTTGTTTAGTGGATTTTTCTTTTTTCAATATAACCTATACGGCAATTCAACAGACATGCGGAACTTGTTCAGCATTTTGTTTACCGTGACCTTGTTTTTGGTGCCCATTCTCACCATGCGCCTCATGAGCGAGGACCGCAGGCAGAAAACCGACCAGCTCTATTATGGGGCGCCCATCGGTTCTTGGGCTGTCATTATGGGCAAGTTTTGGGCGGCGGCGGTGGTTTATGGCATTGGCATTGGGGCCACGTTGCTGGCTGCTTTGGCCGTGGCTTTCCTGTCCACCCCGGAATGGCCTGTGATTATGGGGCATTTTGTGGGCTTGCTGCTTTTGGGGCTTACATTGGTTGCCATTGGGCTTTTTCTTTCTGCCATAACAGAAAGCCAGGTGATTGCGGCCATTGGCGGGTTTTGCGTGGGCTTTTTCCTTATGCTGGTGGAAACATTGGCAGGGCTTGTGGAAAACCCGGCCTTGCGGAAACTGGTCACCAGCCTGTCCTTCCAAAACCGGTACTACGCCTTTACCTTGGGGATGCTGGAACTGCCCGATGTGGTGTTTTTCTTAAGTATGACGTTTATGTTTGTGTTTTTTGCCATCTGCGCCTTTGAGAAACGAAGATGGGTTTAAGAACCTGTATTCAATAATGGGTTGCCAGAATTTGAAACAGCGATTTTTCGCCATTTGAGGCGTGGCGGTGCGGGCATAATAGAAAAATTATGGCAAGCCGCCACAACAAAGAAGGGCGGAATAATCGCTTCAAAGGCGGGCGACAGCTTGTTGAGTACAGGTTCTAAAAGGAGGAAGCAATGGGGATGAGTAAAAAACCGGGCAAAAGCGTGAGTAAAAGAGTGAACGCACAAAGCTTTTTTGCGCTCATGGCGCTTTTTTGCGCAGCAGGCGTGTTGCTTGTGAACGTCATATTTTCCATGCTGGGGGAACGGTACCCCTTACGGCTAGATTTAACCCTGAACAAGGCGTACCAGCTGGATGAAAGCACCAATGCCTACCTACAGGCGTTGGATCAGCCGGTCACCATTCAGCTTTTGGCCAAGGAAAGCACGTTTGTGAACACTTCCGCCTACAACGCCCAGGCCAACGAGGTTTTAAAGCTTTTGGCCATGGGTTCCGGGCAGGTGACGCTTGAATATGTGGATTATTTAAAAAACCCTACCTTCGCCGCCAATTACCCGGAGCTTTCCATTAAACACGGCGATATTCTGGTTTCCAGCGGGGATGCCTACAAACTGGTGCCCACGGAAAACCTGTTTAATTATAATGTAACACCCACGGGGGCTTTGTCTATTGCTTCTTCCAAAGCGGAGGAAGCCCTGTTGTCTGCCATGGTGGGGGTCACCAGCAAAACGGCGGTTTCTGTCAGCCTGCTAACAGGGCATTCGGCATATGAAACCAAAGCGCTGGAAGCCCTGTTGCAAAACAACAACTACACCATCACAGAGCAAAACTTGGTCACCCAAGACATTGACCCGGCAGCCACCATGGCCTTTCTGCTGGCCCCGGCCACAGACTTGAATGCACAGGAACTGAAACGGCTGGATGCCTTTTTGTACAACAACGGACAATACGGCAAAACTTTAGTATATTGCGCCAATGCGGCCCAAATGCCTTTGCCCAACCTGGAATCTTTTTTGCAGGAATGGGGGGTAACCACGGGGGCTGGTGGGGTGTTTGAAACCGATGCCAGCCGGGTGTTTAATTACCAGCCTTTCTTCCCTATTGTGGACGTGGTGGACGACACCTTCGCCCAACTTTTGGCGGATAAAGCACGGCCTATCCTGATGCCTATGGCACGGCCGCTGGAAGTGGTGTACCAATACCGGGACAACACGTCTACAACGGTACTGCTTGAATTTGGCAAAAGCACAGGAGTTCGCCCGCCGGATGCCCCGGAAGATTTTGTGGCCGCAGATGCCACCCAAAAAGGGCCCATGCCCGCCATGGTTTTGTCTAACAAAGTTTTAGTAGACCGTACCACCGGCGCTGAAACCGGCCGCTCTAATGTGCTGGTTTGCAGCTCTGTGGCCATGTTGGATACCAACGTACTGGAAAACCCCGCCCTCATGAACGGGGAATATGTGTTAAAGGTTTTTGAAACCTTGTCTGGCCAGGAAGCCACGGTGCATGTGCAGCCTAAAACGTTAACCGCCCAAGGGCTTAACTTAAACAAAGCCAAAGCGGATGCCATTGGCACCGTGTTTGTGTTTGGCCTTCCCGGGTTCATCTTGCTTATGGGTGCCTTTGTGTGGCTTAAAAGGAGGCACGATTGATGAGCAAGCCAATAAAGCTTCTTATAGCCTCTGGGGGGCTTTTGCTGGCTTTGCTGGGGGTGTTTCTGCTGTTGAATCAACCTCAGCCCTCCAAGGAAACGGAAGAAGATACCACCCTTTACCTTGTAAACCGGGGTGTTGCAGACATTGCAACCATCACAATCTCCAACACCCATGATACCTATACTGTAACCCAAGGGCAGAACGGTGGTTTCACCATCCAAGATCTGCCCCCCCACCGGGTGAACCAAGACTATTTGAACATGCTGCTGGATGAATGCAGCGCCGTTCGCTATGTAGAAGTGGCCCATGAAGCGCCGGTAAACCTGGACGCATACGGCCTTCAAAGCCCAGTATCCACCGTCACCGTTACATACACCGATGGCCAGCAGCTTCAGTTGCTTGTGGGCAATGAAGAGCCCTTGTCCGGCGGACGGTTTGTAATGGCGGCGGATAATGATACTTCTCCGGTGCTGTTAATGAAGAACAACCGCACCATCCGTTTTACCCTGCCCCTTACGGGGTATATCGACTACGTCATTACCCCCTTTTGCGACACCGGCTTAATTCTGGGGGCCATGCACAACGTGTCCTTGTCCGGCAAGATGCTGCCACAGCCTATAGACATTGTGGCAGTGGATGCCAACAACCCGGAACAGATGCGGCAAGCCGCTTCCTTCGGGGTAGCCACCCATTTGGTCACTGCCCCGGGGCTGCACGAAATTAACCAAACCCAGTGCATTGCGGTGTTTCAGGCATTAATGGGCTTGCTTTCGGACGGCATTGTGGCGTATAATTGTACTGACGAACAATTGGCCGGTTATGGCTTTAATGACCCATGGCTGCAAGCAGACTTCACCTATACCCTGCCGGGGCAAACGGAAGCCACCACCACGGTTTTAAAGGTGGCCCAATATGAAGGCGGTCTTATTGTAACCCGGGATAACGACGGCATTGTGTACCGCATTAACCCCCAGGAATTTGACGCCGTGGTGTATGAACAGCTGGTGATGCGGTGGTTTTATACCCCTTTTATTACAGACTTGAATACAATGACGGTACAGACACCGAATGAAACCTACCGTTTTGAATTTACAGGGGAAGACAACCGCAGTTTGGCGGTGACCATCAATGGCAAACCGGTAGACATTGAACCATTTCGTAAATATTATGCACTGATTGTGAACGCTTCCCACAACGGCGAAAGGGCCCCGGGCCCAGCCAGCGGTGAACCGCTGTTGTCCGTAAGTTTTGCTTACCGGGACACACAAAAGCCCGACGATACCATGGCTTTTTATGCAGAAGCCACTCCCCGCCGGGTGGCAGTGGAAACCAACGGCATCACCGAGTTTATGATGTTTGAAAGCTACGTGGATTGCGTATTGAAAGCCACAGAAGCCTTGCTACAAGGCCAGGACTTTTCTGTGGATTGGTAAACAAACGAGAGATAATTAGAGCACCATGGCGTGCTTTGATTATATGGCGTGCTGAAACGTTGTTTTAAGCACAGCAATCAAAAACAAGGAGGAACAAAAATGAAAAAGACTTTAAGCATTTTGTTAGCAGCTTCATTATCTTTCACCGTGCTGACAGCTTGCGGCTCCAGTAAGCCAGCAGCTTCCCCAGAAGCACCGGCAGCAGAAGCCCCAGCAGAAGGCGCAACAGAAGGTGAAGCAGCCCCAACCGGCGGTTTTAAAGTGGCTTCCCACAACGCCGTGATTGAAGGCAACCCTTACCGCACCGTGTACGAAGAACAAATGACCCAAGCGGTGGAAGGCTTAAAAGCAGACGGCCTCATTAGCCAATACGCTTCCTTTACCTCTAACAACGACCCTGCTGTGCAATCTCAACAAGTAGAACAAACCGTTAACGAAGGTTACGACATCATCATCGTAAACCCCATTGCCGCAACCGGCCTTGACCCAATCATTGACAAGGCGTTGGCCGCTGGCATCACGTACATCAATGCAGACTGCGAATATGATTCCGACAAGATTTTAAACGTTGTGGTTGACCAAAGCGAATGGGCCAGAATTCAGGCTAACTTCGTGGTAGACACTTTAGGCTCCGGCAAAAAAGTGATTCTGTTCAACGGCATCGACGGCAACTCTGCTTCCGACATGCGTAACGCTGTGTACCAAGAAGTGCTGCCTGCCGGTGGCATTGAAATTGTTAAAACCATGGCACACGGCTGGAACGACACCGAATCTAAAAAACTGATGAGCGAAGTGATCAGCTCTGGTTTAGAATATGACGGTATCGTGAACCAAGAATCTGCGCTGGGTATCATGAGCGCTATTGAAGAAGCCGGCATTGCATACCCAGGCTGCATCACTTCCTCTGAAGAAGTGGCTTGGATTCGCAAAATTGCTAAAATCAACGAAAACGAAAAAGTGCTGCCTTTCATCGTGGTTGAAAACCCACCGGGAATCGGCGCCACCAGCTTGGCTATCGGTATCAACCTGCGTCAAGGCAACCAACTGAAAGACGGCATCACCACTGGCCTGAAAGGCAACAGCATTTACTATGCGCCACAATGGGTGATGACTTACGAAAACATGGCTGAAAGCCTTGAAGACGTGAAAGACCTGCCAGATTCCACCTCTGTGTCTTCTTACATGTCTGTGGAAGATGCAAAGGCTGCTTACTTCCAATAAGCAGTTCCAGTATATTTAAAATGTAACCCTTGGGCGTGTTCACCCAGTGAACACGCCCTTATGCAACAACAGCATACGCAAGGAAGAGGAGGAACTAAACGTGTTTGAATTACGTGGCGTAACGAAAACATTCGATGCGGTGGTAGCGCTGAACAACGCTTCGTTGCGTGTGGAAACAGGTGAAATTAAAGCGTTGCTGGGCTCTAACGGCTCTGGCAAATCCACCATGGTGAAAGTTTTGAGCGGGTTGGTAAACCCCAACGCCGGGGAAGTTTTATTCGACGGCAAGCAGGTGCACATTAAAAGCGCCGCCGATGCCAGAAAGCTTGGCATTGCCGTGGCTTATCAAGATTTAAGCCTTATTCCCGCCATGACCGTGGCGGACAACATTGTTCTGGGGCTGGAGCCCCGCAAAAAAAGCGGCATTATAGACCGCCAAAAGGCCAGAGCAACGGCCGAAGCGATTATGAAAAAGTTGAAAATAACCTGTTCGCCGGATGCATTGGTGCAAACCTTAATGCCTTCGACCCAGAGTATGATAGAAATTGCAAAGGCGCTGGCCTTAAACCCCAAAGTGTTGGTGCTGGACGAAGCCACTGCTTCTTTGCACCACGACGAAGTGGACGTGCTTTTTGAGCTTTTAATGGAATTAAAACAGCAGGGCATGTCCATCATCATTGTGACCCACCGGATGGGTGAAATTTACCGTGTGTGCGACAGCTGCACCATTTTAAAAGGCGGGGAAACGGTGGCAGAAGGCCCCATTAGCCAAATGCCTTTGGACGACATTGTGTTTCACATGACGGGCAAGCGCCCACAGGTGAAAGACCCCAACAGTGCAGAAGCCCATGCCCATCAAACTGAAAACCAAGCGGTGACGCTGGAGGTGCAAAACCTTTCCGTGTTCCCCAAGGTGAACGGCATTTCCATGAAAGTGGGCAAAGGGGAAATCGTTGGCATTGGCGGCTTGGACGGCCAAGGCCAGTCCGAATTTATCCGTGCCATTTTAGGGGTGGCTAAAGTTGATTCCGGGCAGCTCATATACCACGGCCAACCTGCCAAGTTTCATTCTTCCGCAGATGCCATTGCCGCCAACATTGGCTTTATTTCTGGCGACCGGAACAAGGAATCCATCTTTCCTTTGCGTTCCGTGGCGGAAAATATTTTTGCAGGCAACACCACAAAGGGCGGCTTGTTTGCCCCCTTGTCCATGAAAAACATTAATGACTTTGCCAAACAAGCCGTGGACAAATACGGCATTGTGGCCGGTTCTTTATACCACCCGGCCAGCAGCTTATCCGGCGGTAACCAGCAAAAACTGGTGGTTGCCCGGTGGATTGCCTTAATGCCAGACCTGCTTTTGCTGGACGACCCCACAAAAGGGGTGGACATTCACGCCAGACAGGAAATTCACAAAATATTAAAAGACTGTACCGCTTCGGGCATGAGCATCATATATGTGTCCAGCGACAACGAAGAACTTTTAGAAATATCCGACAGCATTTATGTGTTCTATGAAGGAAAGATTAGCGCACGGCTTACCGGTGCAGACCGTACCGAGGAAAAAATGGTTGCGGGCATGATGGGGCTTACCCCAGAGGCCGGGCAAGGAGGGGAAAAGACTTATGAAAGAGCACATTAAAGCATTCAGGCAATCACCGGCATTTACAGGGTTTATTTTGTTTGCCATTGTGCTGGTCATTAACGTCATCATCCAAACCCCAGCCCAATTTTTTACCATTAAAAACTTTTCCTTGCTGTTCGCTAAAAACGCACCCCTTATTTTAATTACCATGGCCCAGACGCTGTTGCTTTTGCTGGGCATTATAGACATTTCCATTGGCATTCAGCTTTCCCTGGTGAACGTGATTGCCATTATGCTGCCCACCATGTTTAACACCCCTCTGTGGCTGGCCTGGGTGCTGGCGGTGGTGGCTGTGATGGTGGTGGCCGCCATTAACGGGGCTGTGGTGGCGTTTTTGCGCATTCCGCCCCTGTTGGCCGGGTTTGCCATGATTTACATTGTGCGGGGCATTAACCTTTTGATTATGCCTAAACCCCAAGGCACCATTCCACCCATTATATACCAAACGTACGACAAGCTGTTTTTCGGGTTTATCCCCTTTACCTTTATTGTGGTTGCCCTGGTGTTTGGGGCGTGGCTGTACTTAAAACGCACCCCCCTCATCCAGAACGCCTATGCGGTGGGCGGCAACGAACGCAACGCCTATGCCACCGGCATGAACACCGCTTGGGTGAAAGTACGCATGTACATGTTGGCAGGCTTTTTAACCGGCATTGCCGGGTTGTGCCTCACCGCTATGAGTGCTTCCGGTAACCCCATCATGGGGGAAGCTTACGGGCTTAAATCCATTAGTGCTTCCATTTTGGGGGGCGTATCTTTGGCCGGTGGCTGGGGCACCATGTCCTGTGCCCTGTTTGGCTCTGGGTTTTTGGTGCTTATTCAAAACAGTGTGTTTTACCTGTTTAACCTGCTCTACCGGGTGTTCCCCGGCTTCCAGGTTACGTCCTATTGGCAAAACTTGGTGTCCGACGGCATTGTGCTGCTTGGGCTTATCACCACTGTGTTTACCGTAAAAGCCCAGCAAGCATCCATTAAAAAAGGACTTCAAAAACAACTGAGGGGAGGCGAAAACCTTGCAAAACCAAGTGAAAACCAGCAGTAAACTCAGCATTTTCATGCGGAACAACCAAATTGGTATGGCGCTGATTATTTCCGTGGCGTTGTTTGTGCTGAACGTGGCCATCAACCCTAAATCTTTAAACGTGAACGCCTTTGGCTCTATTTTCGCCCTTACCTCCATGCTGGCCATCGCCTCGGCAGGGCAAACGCTGGTGGTTATCTCCGACGGCATCGACATGTCTGTGGGTGCTGTCATGTCCATGACGGCCCTCATTACCGTGGGCACCATGAACGGCATGAATGACAAGCTGATTTTAGCCCTGGTCTTTTCCATTGCCGTGGGTGCTGTGATTGGGCTGTTAAACGGCATTGGCACCGCCAAAATTGGGTTGCCCCCGCTTATTGTTACCATGTGTATTGCCAACGTGGTTACCCGGTTGCAATATGTGTTCACCCAAGGCAAACCATCAGGCCGCACGTCGGACTTGTTCACCACCACCCTGCAATACCGGGTATTTAATGTGTTCCCCACCATCATCCTTTACGCCGCCGTGTTTTTTGCGGTTGTGTTTTTCATTCTGAACCGCACCCGGTTTGGGCAGCAGCTCTTTCTCATGGGCAACAACAGCGCCGCCGCTTACTTAACCGGGGTGAAAACAGTCAAAATTCAAATTCTTACCTACGTGATTGCTGGTATTCTAGCGGGGATTGCCGGGTTTATCGGCGCGGGTTACATGAACTTCGTTATGTGCCAAGCTTTTGAAACGTACACCATGATGTCCATTGTGTCTGTGGTTATTGGGGGCACGTTGCTTGTAGGGGGCAAAGGGTCTTACCTGGGCACCACTGTAGGTGCGCTGTTAATGATTGTGCTTTCAAACTTCCTGGCGGTGCTGGATTTACCCCAGTCTATCCGGGATATTATCATGGGCATTGTGCTCATTGCACTGCTGGCCGTGTACAACCGGGCCAAACCCATTCGTCAGTAAATTCATAACAAAATGCGTTTTATGAGAGGGGAAATAAAATGCAAGACTTGTTAAAGAACATTGAAGCCGCCACACAGCCTATGTTGCCGCCTAAAAAAGACTTTAAAATCGGCTGCATTGGCGCTGGTTTTATCATGCGGGACTGCCATTTGGTGGCCTATAAAAACGCCGGGTTTAACCCTTATGCCATTGCTTCCCGCACCCAGGCCCACAGTGAAGAAGTGGCCAAGATGCACAACTTGCCCAAGGTGTATGCCACCTGGCAAGAACTGGTGGCAGACCCTGAAGTGGAGATTGTAGACATTGCTCTGCCCCCCCACTTACAGCCAGATGTGGTGCGGGAAGCCTGCAAACACCCCCACATTAAGGGCATTCTGTGCCAAAAACCCATTGCCATGAGCCTGAAAGATGCCAGAACCATTGTGGCCATGGGGGAAGAACGGGGCATTCCCATTGCTGTCAATTCCAACATGCGTTACGACCAATCCATGCGGGCGTTGCGCTACATTTTGGACCAAGGGCTTTTAGGGGATCCGGTGCTGGCCACCATTGAAATGCGGGCCATTCCCCATTGGCAAGAGTTTTTAAAAGCTTACGACAAGCTGGAACTTTTCGGCATGGGCATCCACCATCTGGACATTTTCCGCTATCTTTTTGGCGACCCGGCGGCCATTACTGCTTTGTGCCGGCCAGACCCCAGAAGCCAGTTTCCCCACACCGACGGCATCACCCAGTACACGTATCAGTACGGCAGCGGCTTGATGGCCACCAGCCTGGACGATGTATGGGCATGGCCCGGGGAACCTTGTGAAAAGGACATTTACATCAAATGGCGTGTGGAAGGCACAGAAGGCATGGCCACCGGCACCATTGGCTGGCCAGAATACCCCAAACGCCAGCCCAGCACACTAAAATTCACCTGCAAAAGCTACCCCAACCAATGGCTGACCCCACAATGGGACACGGTTTGGTTCCCGGACGCTTTTGTAGGTACCATGGCAGACTTACTGGGGGCGGTGTGTGAAAACCGCAGCCCAGAAATAAGCGCCAAAGACAACTTGGGCACCATTGCTTGCGTGGAGGCTTGCTACCGCTCTATTGCAGAAAAACGCACCGTAGCGCTGGAAGAAATACTTGTAGATTAAAAGTGATTAAGGGGGACGCAGCATGATTAGCGTTGGTATTTTCACAGGTTACTACCCATACACCATAGACGAAACCATAACACGGATTAAGGCTTGTGGTTTTTCCTGCGTGCAGCTGGATGTTTCTTTTAAAGACTGCGACGCCACAAAGGGCCAGCTGAATGCCGAAACGGCCAAGCTTATCCGGGACAAGTTCCGGGACGCCAACCTGCCTATCATTACCATTTCAAGCTACACCAACTTTATGCATCCAGACCCGGAAAAGCGTGCCCAAAACATTGCCTACATTAAAAGCATGATGTCCTATGCCAAGGCGCTAGGTTGCTCCTACGTGGCCAGCGAAACGGGCACGTTTAACCCGGAAAGTGATTGGGTGTGGCACGACCGCAATGACACAGAGGAAGCCTACCAAGAAACGCTGGCAGTTATTCGGGACATTGTGGCCCACGCCGAAAGCTGCGGGGTGACGTTCCTTATTGAAAACTATGTGAACAACGTCATCGGCTCTGTAGATACAGTGGAGCGGCTGTTTAAAGACATTAACAGCCCCAACCTTGGGCTCATCTGCGACCCTACCAATTACTTTACATCGGAAAATATTGGCCGGGTAGACGAGGAACTGCATAGCATATTCAAACGGCTTGCACCCTACTTTAAAATTGCCCATGCTAAGGATTGCAAGGAAACGGCAGACTTTTCTGAAAAGCACGCCAGCATAGACGCTGATGAATCCCACACTTTCCGGGGTTCAGGGGGCGTGGAGCTGCCCGCTGCAGGGTTGGGTGTGCTGAACTATGAGCTGTACTTAAAGCTTTTAGCCGAAGCCCACCCCAACATCCCCCTCATCATCGAGCACTTGGATGAGGGCGATATTCCTAGAGCCAAGGCTTTTGTGGACAATTGCTTGAAACAATTAGGAGTATAAACATAAAAGAAGCCGCCCACCGTTTCCGGTGGGCGGCTTCTTTATTTTTACTCCGCAAAAGATTCACACAAAGCATACAAAGCGGCAACCCCTGCCCCGGTTGCTCCGGGTGCTTGGAACTCCCATTTGTGGGTGCTCACCCAGGCGGTGCCTGCAATGTCCAGGTGAATCCAGGGCAAGCCCTCATTAAAAGCATTCAGGAACATGCCGGCGGAAATGGTGGCACATCCTGCATCGGAATTGTTTTTAATGTCTGCGGCATGGCTATCGTTCATTTTGCCGTACTCTGCAAAAGTAGGCAGCCGCCAGTATTGTTCCCCAGTGGCATGGGTGGCTTGCTCAAACTGGGTGTAGAAAGCATCGTCATTGCTCATCACCCCAGCAGTAGTAAAACCAAACATCTGCACCACCCCACCAGTTAAAGTGGCAATGTCCACCAGACGGGTGGCTCCGGCTTTGCGCACGGCGTAAGTCATGGCATCCGCCAAAATAAGCCGGCCTTCTGCGTCTGTGTTGCCAATTTCAATGGTCTTGCCGGACATGGATGTGACCACATCCCCCACCAAGAAACTTTCCCGTGAAATGAGGTTTTCCGCTGCGGGAATCACCGCCACCACGTTCACCGGCACTTTATTTTTGGCCAGCGCAACCACACAGCCGAAAACGGCTGCGGCACCGGCCATGTCTCCACGAATGCCCTTCATGGACAACACAGGCTTTAAGCAATAGCCCCCGGTGTCGCAAGTGATGCCCTTGCCCACCAGGCCAATGGTTTCCTTGTTGCCCGGGTTGCCGGTATAGCGCAACACAGCCATGCGGGGTTGATGCTCGGCGCTGCCACCTACGGCCAGTAACGCCCCCATGCCCAGCGCTTCCATTTGCTTCTCGTCCAAAATTTCTACGGCACAACCGGCTTCTTCTGCCAGCTTGGCCATCCGGGTGGTCATCACCTCTGGGGTGAGCATGTTGGCCGGTTCATTCACCATGTCCCGAGCCATACACACGCTTTCCGCCAAAGCGGCAATGGACGCTAGCTTGTCAAAATCCTTCTCGCCTTCCGGCAAATCCAGATACACATTTAATGTTTTCTTGTTTTCTTTGGTCTTCCAATTTTGGGGCTTATACAGGCACAGGGCTGCGCTTTCATATACCCATTCAGCAGCCTTGTCTCCAAACATGTCTGTCAGGGCTTTCAGCCGAATGACCAGCCCTTGTGCCCCGCAACGTTGCACATGCCGCACCCCAACGGCCACCGCACGGCGAACCAGCAAGGGGGTGAGCTTTTCGGCTTCACCCAAGCCGACAAGGGCGCAGGGCATTTGCCCGTCCTCAAAAGCACAATGCAGGGCAAACAAGTCTCCCTGTTTGTCAAAGTCCAGCTGCCATTGGGCTTGGGTTGCTTTTGCTTCGTTCCAATAAGTAATCACAGTGCTTATTTACCTTCCTTCTCGTCAATGTGCAAGCAGGCCACAAAATGCCCTTCTTCCGGTTGAAATGAAGGAATTTTGCCTTGCTTGCAATCTTCCTGGCACCTGGGGCACCGGGTTTGGAAGGGGCAGCCCACAGGCAGGTCCACGGTGCTGGGGATGTCCCCCTGCAATATTTTGCGCTCCGTTTGCCGGGTGGGGTCTGGGATAGGCACCGCAGACAACAACGCCCGGGTATAGGGGTGCAACGGGTTTTTGTACAGCATGGCCTTAGGCGCCATTTCCACAATGGAACCTAAGTACATAACGGCAATACGGTCTGAAATCATTTCCACCACGCTTAAATCGTGAGAAATAAACAAATAGGTGAGGGCATAATCCTTTTGCAGCTGTTGCATCAGATTCAGCACCTGGGCCTGAATGGACACGTCCAAAGAGGACACGGGCTCATCTGCAATAATCAGCTTGGGCCGTACCGTCAGCGCCCGGGCAATGCCAATGCGCTGTCTTTGGCCGCCGGAAAACTCGTGGGGCCAACGGCGGGCGTGTTTTTCATTTAAGCCCACAATTTTCAAAAGTTCTCGGGCAGCTTTCAGCCGTTCCGGGCCGCTCATGTTGGTGTGCACCAACAGGGGCTCTGCCACCAGTTCTTCCACCCGCATCCGAGGGTTTAAAGAAGCGTTAGGGTCTTGGAAAATCATTTGCACATCTTTGCGCAAGGGGCGCATTTCCGCTTCTGAAATGGCGGAAATATTTTTCCCGTCAAACCAAATCTCGCCGGAATCCGGCTTCATCAGCCGGTCTACCAGCCGCCCGGTGGTGGACTTTCCGCAACCGGATTCCCCTACCACCGAAAAGGTTTCGCCGGGGTATATATCAAAACTAATGTCGTTCACCGCATGAACAAAACGTTGCTTCCCCAGCAAGCTTTTGCTTACCGGGAATTTCTTAGACACATTTTTTACAGAAACAAGGGGGGTCATGATACAGCCTCCTTTGTGGTGCCTTCAACCAGCCAGCACCGGCATTTGCGTTTTTCGCCCACTTCAATAAGCTGGGGCTCGGTTTCGTGGCATTGGGCCACGGCACGGGAACACCGGGGGGCAAATTTGCACCCGGGGGGCATGGCGGATAAATCCGGCACACTGCCGGGGATGGAAGGCAGGGATGTTACCCCTGAACCCAGCTTGGGCACGGAAGCAATCAGCCCTTGGGTATAGGGGTGCTTGGGCTCTGCAAACAGCTCATGGACAGACGCTTCCTCTACAATGCGCCCGGCATACATCACCATCACCCGGTTGCACATTTCGGCCACAATGCCTAAGTCGTGGGTGATTAAAATAATACCCGCATTAAAGTCGGTGCGGATGTTGCGCATCAAGTCCAAAATTTGGGCTTGAATGGTCACGTCCAGGGCAGTGGTAGGTTCGTCTGCAATGAGCAAATGGGGGTTGCAGCTCATGGCCATGGCAATCATCACCCGCTGGCTCATGCCACCGGAAAGCTGGTGGGGGTAACTGCGCATGGTAACGCTGGGCACGGGAATGCCCACTTGACGCAGCATGTGTTCTGCATGTTCAATGGCTTGTTGCTTGTTTAAATCCATGTGCAGGCGGATGGCTTCCACCATCTGTGCCCCAATGCGCATGGCAGGGTTTAAAGAGGACATGGCCTCTTGAAAAATCATGGACATGTTCTTGCCCCGAATGCTGCGCATTTCACGGTCTGTGCATTCCAGCAAGTTTTTGCCTTCCAGAATGATTTTGCCGCCAGCCACCCGGCCGGGGGTGTTTTTAAATAATTGCATGATGGACAAAGACGTTACGGACTTTCCGCAGCCAGACTCCCCTACAAGGCCCACAATTTCCCCACGGTAAACCTGAAAGCTTACGTCGTCTATGACGCACACTTTGCTCTTTTTGCCTGTTTGAAATTCGGTGCGCAAATGCTGAATATCCAGTAAAGGCTGTTCCTGTTTGTTGGTTAAATTCTTTTCGTTCATAGGCCCACCCCCTTACTTGATTTTCGGGTCAAGGGTGTCTCGCAGACCATCCCCCAACAGGTTAAACGCCAGCACGGTTAAAAAGATGAGCAAGCCCGGGAAGTATACCAAATGGGAACCAACCCCGATATAGCTGCGCCCGGAAGAAAGCATGGCCCCCCAGTCCGGTTCAGACACATTGGCCCCAAAGCCCAAAAAGCTTAAAGAGGCGGCGGCCAAAATGGCAGTACCGATGCGCATGGTGAAGTTCACAATCATAGACTGCACCGTGCCCGGGAATATATACACCCACAAAATGCGATTGTCTTTGCAGCCAATGGAGCGGGCCACTTCCACATACAAACAATGCTTCACAGCCAAGGTGGCGCTGCGAATGATGCGGGCAAAAGAGGGTATGGTAAAGACGGCAACGGCAATGACCACGTTAATCACACCGGGGCCAATGATGGCCACCACCGCAATACACAGCAAAATGTCCGGCATGGCAAACAAAATGTCACTGGCGCGCATCACCAGCATTTCCAGCCCACCGCCGTAATAGCCGGCCAAAATGCCCAGCACACTGCCAATGGCCGCACCGATTAATACAGAGCTTAACGCCACGCCCAAGGAAAGGCGGGAACCCACCAGCAACCGGCTTAACACGTCTCTGCCGTATTCATCCGTCCCTAACAGATGGTCGGAACTGGGTGCGCTTAACAGGTTGTCGTAATCCGGGGTTGCCGGGTCGTATGGGGCAAACTGCGGCCCAAAAATGGCCATTAAAATAAGAAAGATAATAAAACAACCGGCAACCACTGCCGTTTTCCGCTGCATAAACTTTTTAAACAGCTCTTTGGTTTTATTATACTCTTTCATGACCGGTTCGTCTTGATATTGGTTACCTTCTGGCATTGTCGTTCCTCCTTTCTGTTAACTGTAACGGATTTTGGGGTTCAGCAGACCGTAGAGCAAGTCTACAATCAGGTTAATGGTCACATACTCGAAGGCAAAGAACATTAAAAGAGCCTGCACTACTTTATAATCACGGAAAACAATGGAATCAATAATGAGCCGCCCAAGGCCGGGAATGGTGAACACCGTTTCCACCAGCACAGAACCGGCCAACAGCGCCCCAATTTGAAGCCCTGTTACAGTAACCACTTGCATCAGCGAGTTTCTAAAGGCATGGCGGAACACCACCAGCCACTCCCGCTGACCCTTAGCACGGGCGGTACGCACGTAGTCTTCCTGCATGGTTTCCATCATGGAAGAACGGGAAAAACGGGCCAACATGCCCATGATGCTGCACCCTAAGGTGAAAGAGGGCAAAATGTAGCTTTGCCAGTTGGATAAGCCGCCTGTAGGCACCAGCCCTAAGTTCACTGAAAAAATCTGGATGAGCACAAGGCCAAGCCAGAAGGGGGGCACCGAAATGCCAGAGGTGGAAAGCACCATACCAAAGTAATCCAGGGGCTTTCCTCTGTACACAGCGGAAATAACCCCAATGATGACCCCTAACACCACAGACCACATAATGGCAAAGATGGTGAGGGAAACGGTGGCCCCTAAACGCCCCATGAGCATTTCAGACACAGGCAGCCCGGTTTTGTAGGACGTGCCCATGTCCCCTTTGGTTAAATCTTTTAAATAGTTGCCATACTGCACCAGCAGCGGGTCGTTTAAGCCCAGGGCTTCTTGAATGCGGACCACATCTTCTGCGGTGGATTCCTTGCCCGCCAGCATTCTGGCCGGGTCTCCGGGAATCATATGCATGAACATAAAGACGAGAAAGGAAATAATGAGCAAAAGCGGAATGGTACCCAGTACCCGTTTAACAAAATACCGGCTCAAACCTATCCCTCCTTTTTTGTATTATTACAAGCTTTATGGAATAAATTGCTATTTTATGCTCCAGAACGAAACAATCCGGCGGCAAAAACCACCGGATTGTTTCATTGTTCACGGACGAGACTTCTCTTATTGAAGGGCTGCCGCTTTTAAGTTCAAGGAACCGTCTGGTCTTAAGGAAACGCCGCTTAAATAGGTTTTAGAACCGGCAATCACTTGGTCGTTGCCCAGGAACAACCATGGGGCATCTTCCCAAACAATTTTTTGTGCATCGGCGTAAATGGTTGCCATTTCTGCCGGGTCGCTGGTGGCCAAACCTGCATCTAACAGCGTGTCAAATTCAGGGTTGTTGTAGTAAGCGGTGTTGGCACTGGTTGGTGGTGCCATTTGGCTGTACAGAATGCTGCGCATAGAGCCGTCGGCATCGAAAGAGGAAGCAGACCAGTTCACGTACCACATTTCAATGGTGGCATCTGCTTTGTCTACGTAGATCAAGCTGTCGATGATGTTGGGTTCCATAGGCATCACGTTTACTTTAATGCCGATTTGAGACAGTTGTTGTTGCACAAACTGCATCCCTTTTTCTTCGTTGGTGGTGTTGTCACCCCAAATGGTTACTTCAAACCCATCTGGATAACCCGCTTCGGCCATTAAGGCTTTTGCTTTTTCCAGGTCGTATGTATACGGGGTTTGTGGGCTGTAGTAAGACACGGTGGATGGGAAGCAGGAGTTCACTTCGGAAGCATAGCCGTTGAAAATGGTTTTAGCGTATGCGTTTTTGTCAATGGCGTAGTTCATAGCCTGACGCACCCGAGGGTCGGACAATTCGGTCTTGTCGTTGTTCAGGGTTACATAGCGCATAATGTTGGAAGGGCTGGCAATGACTGCAATGTCTTTGGTGCCTTCCACATTAGCAGCTTGCATGGCTGGCAGCGGGTAGATAAAATCTGCTTCGCCGGTTTGCAGCATGGCCACGCGGGAACCATCTTCTGGCACAGCACGGAAAGTTAAGCTGTCTACAGAAGGTTTTTCGCCCCAGTATTCAGCGTTGGGGTTCACGGTCAAACGGTCCCCTTCCACTCTTTCAACAAACACGTATGGGCCTGTACCCACAGGGGTTTTAGCCAAGCCTTCGGTGCCCAGTTCTGCAATGGCTTTGGGGCTGATCACTAAAAATTGGGTAAATTGGTTAATGAAAGAGCTGTTAGGCGCTTTAGTTTTAATGACGATGGTGTAATCGTCTGGTGCGGTTACAGATTCCCAGGTGTTGGCCCGGCGGAATTGACGGAAAGATTCATTGGCCATAACCCGTTCGTAGTTGGCAATGAATGCAGCAGCGTTAAAGTCTGTGCCGTCATGGAATTTCACGCCTTGGCGCAATTTAAAGGTGTAGGTCAAGTTGTCGTCAGATGCTTCGTAGCTTTCGGCCAGCACAGGCACAATGTTTTGAGCATCGTCGAAAGCAATCAAGCCTTCGTACATGGTGCGGCTAATGGTGATGGACAGGGTGTCTGTGGTGTTGTGTGGGTCCAGAGATTGAAGGTCCACGTTAAAGGCCACCACAAGGTCTTTGTCTGGTGCTGTGGTTTGGCCTTCGGCTGGAGCTTCGGCTTCTGTGCCCTCTGCGGGTGCTGCACTTGGTGCAGGTGCGTTGCTTTTACAAGCTGCCAGAGAGAAGCCCAGCGCCACTGCCATAAACAGAGCAATGCTTTTTCTTTTCATTCGGTAAAATCCTCCTTTAAATTCGTGTGCTTAATTTTAGCAGCCGCTTTTGGCGTTTGCACATACTGCGCCGATGTAGCTGCAATCAATGATGTTGAACCGGTCTTCGGGGGGATACAACGCCCCGCCAAAGAAAATTTTGCTGTTGTTGGTGGTGGATTGGTCGTACATGGTTTTGTGTGCTGCCAAGTGAATTTCTGTGCAGTTGCTTTCACTAATGACACGGCCCATGGTTTTTAAATTGATGCCTGCACCCGGCAAAATTTGAATGCGCCCTGCGGCGTATTCAATCATTTCCTTAATGGTGGAAGCCCCCAGCAAAGCAGAAGGTTCTTGGCCGCTGGTCAACACCCGGGTAACCCCCAGCTCAACCAGCACGTCCAGAGCCGCTTTCCAGTCCGGCACCACGTCTATGGCCCGGTGGAACACGGTGGTTTTGTCTCCGGCCAGCTGCACCATTTCTTTGGTGCGTTCCACGTCAATGGTACCGTCTTCATGCAAAAAACCAAACACAATGCCGTCTGCCCCGTTGTCCAGCAGCATACGGGCATCTGCCTTGGCCGTTTCAAACTCCACATCTGTGTAGCAGAAACCACCTTCTCTTGGGCGAATCATGGTAATGATTTGCATTTTGGAGCCATTTTCCAGCTTTTCCAGTTCTTTTCTGGTGGTAATCAGCGTGCCCACAGAAGGGGTAAGCCCCCCGTGAAACAAGCAGGAATTCAATTCCACACGGGTAGAACCGGCTTTACAGGCTTCCAGCACGTCATCTGCACTGCCGCAACAAACTTCAACAAGTATGTCTTTCATGCCAATACCTCACATTATATGTAATCATTATTAAACGCATTATAATAAATATTAAGCACTATGTCAATAACCATCTTGATATATTTATAAATATTGTATATAATGGATATAGAACCAATAACGTAGACAATTAATTATTAAATCCATGATAATATACAGCAGGGGTGTGCCATGGTTAAAAACAGCCGTATTGATCAAGACTTTATGAAAAGAACCAATCGGCAGCTTGTTTTTTCTGAAATTTACAAGGCCAAAGAGCTTTCCCGGGCGCAAATTGCCCAGCTAACAGGCATTAGCGTGATGAGCGCCGGGCGCATTGCAGACGAGCTTATTGAAAAAGGGCTGCTGAAAGAAAGCGAAAGCACGGAACAGCAAACGGTAGGCCGCCCGCCTAAAATATTAACGGTGGCTACAGAAAAGCTACATAGTGTCAGTGTGATTGTGCGCAGCTACGGGGTGTCTGTGGGTTTAACCAACCCTTACGGCAAGCTGGTGGCCAAAAAGGATTATGCGGAAACTTTTGAAGGCAAAACCGCCCAGGAAGCCATGGACCATATCGGCACCTATTTAAGCCAGTTTATAGAAGAACACGCCCACGTTGCCATGCTGAAAACCATTGGGGTGGTGATGCCCGGTTTGATAGACACCGAAAAAGGGGTGCTGGTTTTTTCCTCCCATTTTAATTGGCGGAACGTGCCATTGGTGGGCTGGCTGCAAAAACAGCTGCCCGGGTACACCATTGTGCCGGAGAATGACATTAAAGCCCACGCTTTGGCGGAAAGCCGTTTTGGTGCCGCACAAGGTTACCAAAATTTTGTGCTGCTAAGTATTGGCAACGGCGTGGGGGCGGCTGCGGTGATAAACGGGGAAATATATAGGGGTGAAAACAACGCCGCTGGGGAAATTGGCCACATCATTTTAAACCCCAGTGGCCGCATGTGCGAATGCGGCAAGATTGGCTGTTTGCAAACAAACGTGGCCAAGTGGGCCATTTTGCAGGAAGCCCGTTCTGTGCGGGCCAACCAGAACATTCAGGTGAAAGACATTTTGCTGGCTTATGAAATGGGTGAGCCTTGGGCCAGAAACCTGTTAAACCGTGTACTGGAATTTACCTTTGTAGCCTTGAACCTTTTGTCCAACACCTTTGCACCCCAGGCCATTTTGCTGGGGGGCAGCCTGGTGGAAGAAAACCCGGCTTTAAAGGCTATGATTGTGCAAAAGCACGCCACCCAAAGCCACGCCTACAGCAGCAATAATTACCGGCTGGATTTTTCTGCCCTGGGTAAGAACGGGGCCATCATTGGGGGTGCCACTGCCGCTTTTTTCCACGGGGTACACAAGCTGGTCACTGAATAAGCCTTGAACAAACATTGATAGAAGGAGCAATCAATTTGAGCGCACTATTTACTTTAGAAGAACAACAATGGATTCAAAAACACTACAACGCTTTTTGTAACCGGATGCCACAGGCGGCAGAAAAGGTAGCCAACCTTCTGCCGGGCTTGACAGAAGACGAGCAATGGGGCTTGCAATACACCTATGGCTTTATGCCGGTAAGCGATGTGCTGTCCTGCCCGGTAGACTTAATCGTGGATTTTGTGAAGCATGGGGTGATGCTTTACCACACAACCCCTTGGCTGAACCAAAAAGCAGTGCCCACAGACATTTTTTTACCCTTTGTTTTGTTCTATCGCATCAATAATGAAGCTGCGGAACCCCACCGGCAGTTCATCTACGAAGCGTTGCACCCCCGCATAGAAGGCAAAAGCGCCCAAGAAGCCGCTTTGGAAGCCAACTACTGGTGCGGGGAAGAAGCCACCTACCGCTCCACCGACGACCGCACCCTTTCCGCCGCCGCCGTTTTGCGCCGTGGGTTTGGCCGCTGCGGGGAGGAATCCACCTTACTGTGTAGCGTATTGCGGGCCATTGGCATCCCTGCCCGGCAATGCTACACCCCACGCTGGGCCCATTGTGACGACAACCACGCCTGGGTAGAGGCCTACATTGACGGCAAGTGGCAGTATTTAGGGGCTTGCGAGCCGGAGCCTGTTTTGAACAAGGGCTGGTTTACTGCGGCCGCTTCCAAAGCCATGCTGGTGTATGCCCGTGGGTTCACAGATGGCATTCAAGGGGCACACACCATTTGCCAAACCCCGGTGTATACGGTGTTGAACAGCTTGGACACTTATGCACAAACGAAGGACATCACCGTGCAACTCACCCAGAACGGACAGCCTGTGGCTGGAGGCTTGGTGCGGCTGGAACTGGCCAACGGGGCGGAACTGTCCCCCATTGCCTCCCTCACTACCGATGCCAGGGGGGAAGTGCATTTTACCACCGGCTTGGGGGATTTACACGTTCATGCCACAGATGGAAACGTTTATGTAGAAGCGTTGATGGATGTGCGCAACCAGTCCGCCTTAACCCTGGATTTGAGCCATGCCCCATTGCAAGAAGCAGTGCGTACCTTTGCCCTGCGCCCCCCCGCTTCTGCCTTTGCCCCAGCCCCAAGCATAACGGCGCAAATGCAAGCAGCGCACGAAAAACGGCTGGCCACTTGCGAACAATTAAGAAATGAAAAAGCCGCCCGTTTGGCGGCTATGGGCAACGGCCCGGAGATTGCAGCGTTTCTTGCCCAAGAAAATTTTGCAGACGAAGATAAACAAGCTTTGCTCTGTACCCTGCGGGAAAAAGATTTTGTGGACGTAACCAGCCACTGTTTAACCGATTGTTTGAAAGCCGCCCTTCCTTTTGCCCAAAACTTCCCGGCAGATATTTTTAAAGCTTACGTGCTTTGCCCCCGGGTGGAAAACGAACAACTGTTGCCCCACCGCCAAGACATTCACCGTTATTTTGCAGAAAAAGGGCTGCATTTTGAAAACGGGGAAGAAGTTTGGGCTTATTTACAGGAACACACCACCCTGCTGGACGACTATGATGACCCGGCCCTATACGCCACCCCCCAAGGCATTTTGGCCCATGGAGTGTCTACCACCCACAACAACGACGTGGCCTTTGTTCAAATTTGCCGCAGCCTGGGTTTTGCGGCCCGGCTTTCTCCCATTACGGGGGAGAAGGAAGTGTATGCAAACAACCGGTTTGTGCCTGTGGGCCGAGATGCGAATGCCTACGGGGTGTTGTGCATCACCAGCGCCACTGGCAAACCTTTAACCTACGGTGTGCAGTTTACCGTTGCCCGGCTGATGGACGGGGTGTATCATACCTTAAAATCTGAAACCGGTGTGTTGGAAGGCGCTTTAACCTTCACGCTGCCCGTGGGGGATTACAGGGTGATGACCATGGCCCGGCAAATTGACGGTTCAGTGCTTTGCAAGACCTACCCGGTACACCTGGGTTCTGGCGAAATCAAAAATTTGGCCATTGAACTTTGCCCAGACAACACCCTAGAACTGTTGAAATTTGCCCCATTGCCTAAAGCTTTTTTAACCACGGCAGAAGGGAATGCCTTGGACGTATTAGCAGCCATTGGCCCCCGGAAGGGCATCCTTTGTTTTGCAGAGCCGGGGCAAGAGCCTACGGAGCATTTCTTCCGGGAAGTGATGGAGCTGGCGGAAACTTTTAACAGCCGGAAACTGCCTTTGTTCATCATTTTAAGCCGGACGGAAGCCTTACAAGACGGCACATTACAATTGCTGCTACAGGCTGTTCCCGGGGTGATTACAGCGGTTTGCCCGGAGGAAACGTATTCGGAAGTGTTGCGCAAGGTGATGGGCGAAGGAGACGAACGCAAGCCTTTTGTGCTGGCAGTGGATGAAAACCATCGGGGGCTTTTTGCCTTTGCCAACTACAATGTGGGTGCGGCGTTAACGGTGTTGAACGTGTTTGACAGTTTGCCCCAGTAATTGCTGGAAGTATAATAAACGGGTTTTTTCGTACAATAAGGCAGAGGTGATATTATGGCCAAAGCCGGTATGAGACGGCCAGACCCCAGCGACCCGCATGGAACGGAGAGCAACCACAAGCCACATTTTAAGAAAAATGATGCGCCTCCGGTTCCAGAGCTTCAGGGCAAGGCTAAAAATAGCAGTGAAAAAGCAAATCGTGCTTGATGATCAAAACCTGGGGGCGGATATGGAATCCGCCCCCATTTATGCATTTAAAAGATTGCGGACGACCAATGGTCGCCCCTACAACTGCCATTTGGTGCATTGTGTAAGGGCGAGCACTGCTCGTCCGCTCTTTGCTTTAAGAATACAAATTCTTATATTCGCTGGGGGTGACCCCAACCATTTTTTTAAAAATTTTTGTAAAATAATTTTGGCTGTTAAAACCCACCTGGTACGTAATTTCTTTAATGCTCAAATTTTGCAGCAGCAATTCCTTGGCTTTGTGAATCCTTCTTTCCGTAAGAAAGTCACTAAAATTCTGATTGGTTTGCTTTTTCAGCACCCGGCTTAAATAGTTGGCCGTCAAGTTTAAATGGGCGGCCACATCTTCCAGGGTGATGTTGCGGCAATAGTTTTGTTCAATATAGCGCAGGGCTTCTGCCCCTATGCCGTGCAAGTCCCCGGTGCTGCTGCGCAAAAGGTCCATAATTTCCATAATATGCGTGGTAAAGTATTGGGTCAGCTGCCGGTAGCTGCCAATGGTGGCCATTTCCTCCATGGAAAAGGTTTGCAGAGATTGTGCCGTAATGCAACGGTCTTCGGCAAACTTCACAGCCAGTATTAAAAAGCGGTACAGCATGTCTTTGGATTGCTGAAAAGTGTGGTTTAAAGCCACCCTTGCGGCAAAGTCGTGCAGGCATTCTTCGGTTGCCTGTTTTTTTAATAGTATTTGTTCAAAATCCGCAGAGAGCTGCTTGGCCTCTGACCCGTCCCCCGCCTCGCTTTTCTGGCTAGACAGGCACTGCTTTTGCTGGTTTCTTGCATCTTGATAAGACTGGTGAAATTCCGCAGGGCTTTCGTATATGCCACCCAGAGTGACAATGTGTTCCTGGGGCAAATGGTGGTTTAAATATAAATTTACATACTTTTTTAAATGGTCGACATCCGCCTGGGTTTGTTTTTCCCCAGACAACACAAAAAACACCAGATGGTTATGGTACCGCTGGCCAATGGCAATAAGCCCCAGGTTTTGCAGCTCTGTTTTAAGCTGGGAAAGCAACAGCTGGGGCATGGCTTCGCAATACACAACCAGGCAAAAGCCGCTTTGCACTTTACAATCCAAAAAGGAAAAAAAAGTGTCTAACAGCACGTTTTCATTGCCGGAAATTAAAGCATACACACAATCGCTTTCCACAATGGGGCGAATGCGTTCCACCCGGCTCATCAGGGCTGTGTTTTCCTGGGAATGCTGCCGTTCATTTTCAATTTTTGAAATGGTTTGGCGGATGGCATCCTGCAACCGGGAAATTTTGGCAGGCTTTAAAATAAAATCCTCCACCCCCAGCTGAATGGCCTCCCGGGCGTATTCAAACCGGTCGTAGGAAGACAAAATGAGAAACCTGGCGTGAAGGCCTGAACGGTTTTGCAGCTCCCGAATGGTTTCCAGCCCGTTTAAGCCGGGCATGTTAATGTCCAGCATGATGATATCCGGGGAATAGGTTTTGCAGATGTTCAGAGCTTCGTAACCGTCCTGGGCTTCCTCCACCTGGTCTATTTCCGGGCAGTGATGGCTTACCATTAATCGGATGGCTTGCCGTTCAATGGGTTCGTCCTCTACAATGAGCAGCTTATACATGGTGAATCTCCTTAGGTGACAGGTAGGCTGATAATCAAGTAGGTGCCTTCCCCTAAATCGCTAATAATTTTCATTTTAAAATTGCTGCCATAAAATATTTCCAGCCGTTTCAGCACGTTGTGCAAGCCGATGTTGGTGCCGGTTTTGCTTTCTATGCTGTTATCGCAAGCCATGATTTTGTCAATGGTGTCTTGGGTCATGCCAATGCCGTTGTCCTCCACGGCCAGATACAGGTTGTCCCCGTGGATGTAGAGGGAAACGTCGATGCGTGCGCCTCCTGTCATTTGGGAAACCCCGTGCAAAATGGCGTTTTCAACCAAGGGCTGCAAAATCATGCCCGGCATGGAAATGTTTTTTAGCCCCACTGAAATGCGCAAGGAAAATTTAACCCGATGGCCAATGCGTTTTCTTTGAATTTCATAATAGTTTTTAATGCACTCAATTTCCCCGAATAAGTCCGAGGTTTTGGCAGACTTATCCAGGCTGTACCTCAGCAAATCGGCCACAGTTTCCATCATGGCCCGGGTTTCCGGGGCGTTTTCCATATAGGCCATTTTAGCAATCATGCTTAAAGTGTTAAACAAAAAGTGGGGATTCATCTGGCCTTGCAGCGCTTTCAGTTCGCTTTCCATGAGCAGCTCGTTCATTTTAAGGTTTTTGTTTTCGGTTTCCAACAGTTTCTTTTCCAGCTTGCCTCTTTCTTCTGTGCTTTTAATGTACAGCTGAACGCTTTGAGCCATTTCGTCAAAGGCATCGCACAGAACAGAAATTTCACGGCCGGCATGGTTCACTTCTTTTAAGTCGTACCGCCCCTGCTTAATTTCGTTAATGTTCTTCACAATTTTTTGAATGGGTTTTGTAATGCTCCAAATGTAGGTGCAGGAAAAAACCACGCTTAGCAATATCATAATCCCAATCACACCAAAGGTCAAGATGGTCTGCCTGCGCCAAAGGATTTGCAGCGTGTCTGATACGGCGTTCATTTCCTCCGTCAGCAGGGCGTAATACTGGGGGGCAGTGGCATCTATGTTTTTGGCGGTGTTGATGAGAAAGTAATATTCGTTGGTATAGGCCACCGAACTGTCAAACTGATTGTTCATGAGGCGGTCGAAAGTTTCGTTATAGGTTTCCATCATGTTGTGCAGCAACAAAAGCCGCCATTTCAGTTCCGGGTATTTGGCCCGTGCGGAAATGGCTTCTAGCTTTTGGTTGGCCAACTGCATACGGTTCTGGAACGTTTGCATTTGGCCGGCGTTTTTGCCATACAGGTAGTTACGGGCGGAAATGTCCCCGGCCTTCACCTCACGGTAAAAGCCGCTTAAATCGGTGTATTGGGCGGAAAAAATGTCGTAGGTATTCAGGGTTTTTGAGTAGCTGAATACAGATAAAAGCACAATGAGCAAAACAAAGACCAGTAAAATGCTGTTATAAAAAATAAGCTGCTGTTTTAAGCTTCCAAACCGCCAGCTTTTTATCTTTTTGAACATGGCAAACCCCTTTTTGGCAGCTTCAATTGAAATAAAAAACCTTGGGAAACTTTTTTTGAAAAAGTTTCCCAAGTCCTTCAAAAAGCTTTTTGTTTACAGTGTGTACCCTTTGACTGTTTCCATAAAGGCACGCAAATTGGCTTCCGGGGTGCCTGCGGGCAGTGCGCAACCAGCACCGATAACTAAATTTTTGCCTTTAAAGATGTCCAGTATGCGTTGTGTTTCAACTTTTACGATTTCCGGCGTTCCGAAGTAAAAGATACCAGAGGGGTCGATCGGCCCAAACACCACAGATTTGCCCTCCATTATTTTTTGCGCCTGTTCAATGTTGGTTTTGTAGTCCATTTCAACGGCGGCAAAACCTACGTCTGCCACATCTTGAATGATGCGGTCCAGGTTGCCGCATATGTGGCACACCACTTTTTTGCCTTGGGCGGCTAAATCTGCCTGGAGCCGTTTGTGGTAGGGGTGGGCAAATTTCAAATAGCAATCCCGGCTTAAAAGGTCTGGGCCGCAAGAACTGTCCCCGAAGCTGGTAATGTCTGCCCCTGCTTCAATCATCAGCTTGTGGTACGCCAGGTGCACCCCGTAAGCAGCATCTATTAAAGCCAGCATGTCGGCTTCCATTTCTTCGTCAACCAGGTTCACCATAAAGTCTGTCATGCCGTAGGTGAGCATGGCCAGGCTAAAGGCCATTTGGTCACAGTTGCCACGGATGAACACATCATTCCCGGCTTTTTCTTTCATAAGCCGCACCGCCTCTAAAGAGGTGTGAATGCGTCTGCTTTCCAGCAATTTTTCCGGCTTTAATGCGTTTAACACAGTTTCTATGTTGGTGGAAAGTGCCCCATGGACACGGGCTGGGTCGTTCTCGGGAAAGTCTACAGGCACGCCCACTGCGTCTGCCTGCATACAGGTGTCAATGTCCATTAAAATGCCGTCGGCGCCATATTTTTCTGCAAAAGACAGGTGGGTGTCTGCAATCACCGCTGGGTTGCTGCGGTATTGTTCCATGGTGTAGCCTTTTTCTGCTGCGGCTGCCATAAAGCAGTGCAGCATCACAGGGGTGCGGTCTGGGGTGCGGCCCTCTAAAACCGCCGTAATGCGTTCATATCCGTTCATGACGTATACTCCTTTGTTGTATCAAGTAA
>CAZCQP010000020.1:0-44305 GCA_964500895.1 uncultured Eubacteriales bacterium
GAACAAGCTGCACTGGAGTACGATTTATCTTGATGGCACTGTACCAAACGATGTATTTACAGATATAATTCATGCTGCATATAAATTAGCGTATTCATCATTAAGTAAAAAAGTACAGCAAGGGCTATATAAATAAAATGAGCATAACACGAACTTCCCATTATATTTATACCGAGTGAGTGCGATGGAGTAATTAATTCTGCGCACTTGTTTTTATTTTAAATATTTAAAATTTGGCTAGTTCTTCATCGACACATTTGCAATGGCTTATGGCAGATTTCGGGCGCACACACAGGTGCGCCCCTACGAGACACTACGAACGTGAAATAATTTAAAAAACCCTTTACAAACACAAAAAAATATGGTATGGTCTGATCGTTTAGGGTTTTTTCAAAAACCAGTTACAAACTACGGAGGTGTTTTATGAAGCATTTATTAGACCCACTGGATTTCAGCGTGCAAGAAACCGATGAACTGCTTGAATTGGCCGCAGACATTCAGGCAAACCCGCAAAAGTATGCACAAAAATGTGCAGGCAAAATATTGGCCACCTTATTCTTTGAACCCAGCACACGCACCCGGTTAAGTTTTGAATCGGCCATGTTGTCTTTGGGGGGTAGCGTGCTTGGCTTTTCCTCGGCAGATTCTAGTTCCGCCGCTAAAGGGGAAAGTGTTGCCGATACCATTCGTACCGTTGCCTGTTATGCAGATGTTTGTGCCATGCGTCACCCCAAGGAAGGTTCCGCATTTCTTGCTTCCAAATTTTCTACCATTCCCGTTATCAATGCCGGAGACGGCGGTCATCAACACCCCACCCAAACTTTAACCGATTTATTAACCATTAAAACCTATAAAAATCGTCTGGAAGGACTAACCGTTGGCCTGTGCGGTGACTTAATGTTTGGCCGTACCGTTCATTCTTTAATTAAAGCCCTTTCCCGTTACCCTGGCACCCGCTTTGTAATGGTTTCCCCCGCTGAACTTAAAATTCCTGCCTATATCAGAGACGCACTCGTTGAAAAAAATATACCCTTTAAAGAAGTTGAAAATTTAGAGGCTGTTATATCCGAAATGGATATCCTCTATATGACAAGGGTACAACGGGAGCGTTTTTTTAATGAAGAAGATTATGTGCGCTTAAAAGACATTTACATTCTGGACAAAAAGAAGCTGGAAACAGCCAAGGCAGACTTGGCCATCATGCACCCCCTGCCACGGGTGAACGAAATTGCCACAGAGGTGGACAGCGACCCTCGGGCCGTCTATTTCCCACAGGTGGCTTGCGGAAAAATTGCGCGTATGGCGCTCATTTTAAAATTACTGGAGGTGGCGTAAGTGCAGGTAGACAGCATTAAAAAAGGGCTGGTTATCGACCATATTAAAGCCGGTAAGAGCATGGAAATTTATAAGTTTTTGGAATTGGGCAGCCTGGATTGCAGCGTGGCCATTATTAAAAATGTGAAAAGCAAGTCTCACGGCAAAAAAGACATCATTAAGATTGAAGACCGCATCGACCTAGACCTGGACGTGCTGGGTTACATAGACCCCAACATCACCATCAACACCATAGAGGACGAAAAAGTAAGCAAAAAAGAACAGCTTTCTCTTCCCCAACGTCTGCACAATGTCATCCATTGTAAAAACCCCCGATGCATCACCAGCGTGGAACAAGACATAGACCATCAATTTGCCCTTGCAGACAAGGAAAAAAGAATTTACCGCTGCATTTATTGCGAGCAAGAGCATAAATAAGGGAAACAATTTAAAAAGACCGATGGGGTTAAAACCATCGGTCTTTAATCTTTTAGGCTATTTTAAGCGTGATGCAGGCTTTATTATTCGCCTTCGGTGATTGCGGCAATGCCAATGTAAATGATGTCTTCTGTATCATGGGCGGTAATAGAAACCACGTATTCTGCGCTTGCAAAGGAAAAAACAGTTTCGGTAACTTCTACTGCTTCAAACCCTGCTGCTAACAAAGCTGTGCCGTAATCAACACCAATTTGTTCGCTAGTGGCTTCGTCTAAACCGCTCAAATTGTAGGAATACACCACAACGCCGTCTTCTGTAGTAGCGTCGGTAGCTTTAATGCCTGCATATTTGCCAAAATCTGGCACGCCAGGAAAATCAGCGTAAGCGTCTACTACGGCAGCAGGTTCAGCTGCTGCGGGTTCTTCGGCTGCATCTTCAGTAGTTGCTGGAGCCTCTGCGGCTTCTGCGGCTGGAACTTCACCAATGTAAGCGGTTTTGGTAGCGTCATCGTAGGAAACTTCTTGGCCCAGCGCTTCGGCTGCTGCTCTTAATGGCACGTATGTCGTTCCGTTGTAAAGCAAGGTTTCTTGCTCAACAGGGGTGCCGTTCACTACAAGCTTCACTTGCCCGAAAACAGCGTCAATTGTTTTGGTAATGCCTTCTGCAAAAACACTGGTGGATGCAGCTAAAACTGCACAACACACAAAGCCTGCAACAAATTTCTTCATTAAAAAAACCTCCTAGAATAATAAAGTATGTAAACACCTTAAATTTAGAATAGCAAAAACATGGAGCAAAGTCAATCTTTTTGGTATGCCAACATCATTTTTTTGTGGAAGCAAACAAGTGGATAGGGTTTGTCATAAAAAGCAATGGGGCAAGCCATTGATTGGAAATTGAAAAAATGGTATAGTGATGCAATCAACCACAAGCAGGGGGAAATAAAATGCAGTACAGCCACGTCATATGGGATTGGAACGGAACGCTGCTTGAGGACATGCACATGTGCATAGAAGCCATGAACCAATTGCTGGCGGCAAAGGGCCTTCCCTGCATGTCCGGCATAGACGCATACCGCAAGCTGTTTTGCTTTCCCGTGCAAATTTATTACAGCAGGTTAAACTTTAATTTTAATTTAGATCCCTTTGAAACGCTGGCCCATACATACATTGAAAATTATGCCCGATGCTTGCACAAAGCCCAGCTATACCAGGGTGCGCAAGAGGTTTTAAAGCGGATGCATGAAGCGGGGATGAAACAGCTGGTGCTGTCTGCGTCTCAGCAAGAAAGCCTGGAAAGCCAAATGCAGCCTTTTCCCATTCACCATTATTTTGAAGCAGTGTTAGGCATAGATAATCCCTATGCCGCCAGCAAGGTAGACAGAGCCAAACAGTGGATGGCCCAAAACCAAGTGAACCCCTGCAAAGTGGTGTGCATTGGGGATACCGTGCACGATTTTGAAGTGTCCCAAGCATTAGGTTGCGGTTGCATTTTAATTGCAAACGGCCACCAAAGCCTGGAAATGCTGCAAACAACAGCCGCAACTATTGTGGGCTGCATTCAGGAAGTGGAAAGCATCTTTTGGAAAAGTTATAAGGCAGCGCATAAGGTGTATACATAAACCGCTGCGGCACCGTCTGCCATTAAGGTTTGGGCGCAAGCGTTGGCGGTGCTGCCTGTGGTGAAAATGTCGTCAATGAGCAGCACCGTTTTGCCGGTGAAAAACCCAGCGGGAGAAATGCCAAAAGCATTGTTTACGTTTTTCTGCCGTTCTTGCTGGTTTAGAGCAAATTGGGGCTTGGTGTATTTTTTACGGATGCAGTGGGCGGTATCTAATGGGATGCCTGTGTGCACGGACAGCGCCTTTCCCAGCAAGGCAGACTGGTTAAACCCTCGCTGCCACAGCCTGCGCCGGTGCAGAGGCAGGGGTACCATGCAGTCCACCTGTTCCGGGAAACTCTCTGGCAAGGCCTGTGCCATTAAAAACCCAAAACCTTTGGCCACGTCTGGCCGGTTGCGGTACTTCATGGTATGAATGGCCTCCCGCACAGGATAATCGTAGGCGAGCAACGCCCAGTGACGGACAAAAGCAAAGGTTTTGTCGCTACAGCTGGTGCAACCCTTGTAATTGCCTTCCACCCCGGGGTAACCGCATACGGGACAAACCGGGTGGGGGATGAAGGGCAGATCTTTCAGGCAGTCCGGGCAAAAATGGCGGTGCGCCAACTCTGGGTAAAAAGGCCGGGTCAGCAGCTTTCCACAAGCACAGCAAGCGGGGGGATATAGCCAGTCCAACAATGCTTCTGAAAGTTTGTGTAGCCCCATCTTATTCATAAAATCCCCCAAAATTACTTTAATAAGAGGTGTGTCATGACAACCCATGAAAACAAAGTGAAAACGGCCTGGTTTATCCTTTTTTTCAATATCCTGTGGCTAGCCAGGGTATTCCTAGTACCCAAAACCCCGTCAGAGGCAATGAATTTTGCCATATCAGTGCTGTTGAAGTGTTTGATTTTTGTTGTCTTTCCTGCATTATACATTAGATTTTCCTACAAAGAAAGCCCTTTAGCCGTATTCAAATTAAAGGGCAATGTTGGAAAAGGCATCCGTTATGGCCTTGTGGCTTCGGCTGTTGTGGGCATTTTAGGTGTACTGGTATACGTGCTTGCAAAAGGCACAATACACCTTCAAGGGCTAGCCTTGAAAGACGTATTTGTGGCGTTTATCTTTGCAGGTTTCATGGAGGAGGTGGCCTTTAGAGGCATCATTTTAGGGAAACTTTCCCAGCTGATGTCTTTTAAGAAAGCCAGCCTATGCACGGCGTTGCTCTTTACATGGCTGCACATGCCCCAAGCCATTGCCAACGGCACCATTTTAAGCCAAGCCGTGGTCGGTTCACTGTTCATCGTTTTGTTGTGGGGCCTTGCGGACAATGCCTTGGTGCAAAAATCCAATTCCCTGTGGGGGGCCATCATTGTTCATGGGGTGTGGGACTGCGCCGTGCATGTGCTAGGGTTTTAGTCCACCTTAGAACCTGTATTCATAAACGAAACGCCGACTTTTCGGCAAATTTTATGCCATACTGCGTTAAATTTTCTTGAAATACCTCAAGGGTATTCCTGCGAAAATTTGCCTTGATGCACCGGCAAGAAGGCCGGACGCACCAAAGGTGCGGCGTTTGTGTAGCAAACGTGCTGAGCTGGCAAAAAATTCGCTCGAAAATCCAGCATTCCTTATTTATGAATACAGGTTCTTACAAACTGTCTTCCAGCCACGCCTTCATGTCTGCCAGCCGCTTGTCCAAAGCGGAAAACCGCCCGTCCTCCCGCTGGTTGTCCACCATCCGGTGCAGCGTTTCCGAAAGCCCTACCAGCACGGTCAACTCCTTCGCCCGGGTAACCCCGGTGTACAATAGCTTTCGGCTTAACAGCATAGGCGGGCCGCTGTGCACGGGAATCACCACCACCCGGTATTCTGAACCCTGGGACTTGTGGATGGTGATGGCGTAAGCCAGTTCAAGTTCGTCATACAAGGTGGTGTCATAAGTAACGGTGCGGTTGTCGTCAAAGAGCACCTCCAAGGCATCCCCGTCGTCTAATACGGCTTTAATGATGCCCACGTCCCCGTTAAATACCCCCGCACCTTCCTCTACCGTATAGCCACGCTTGTCCCGAATTTCCCAGCCCAAATTGTAGTTGTTTTTAATCTGCATCACCTTGTCCCCCTCCCGAAAAATGACGGTACGGAAAGGGCACTCCTTTTTGTTGCGGGCTGGCGGGTTTAACCGTTCTTGCAACAAGGTGTTCAGGCTATGCACCCCCAAAGGGCTTTTGCGCATGGGGCACAACACTTGAATATGGGCGATGGGGTCACACTTTTTATATTTAGGCAGCCGGGTGGTGACCAGTTGCAAAATGGTTTGCACCACATCGTCCGCCGTCAGCTTCTGCATAAAGAAAAAGTCTGTGTTTTCCTCGTTAATCACCGGGTATTCCCCCCGATTGATGCGGTGGGCGTTTTGCACAATGGCACTTTGGGCCGCTTGCCTAAAAATTTCATCCAGCCGCACCACAGGCACACACCCGCTTTTAATGATGTCCTTCAGCACATTACCCGGCCCCACAGAAGGCAGCTGGTCCATGTCTCCCACTAAAATAAGCCGTGTGCCCGGTTCCAGGGCAGCAAGCAGGCTGTTCATCAATAAAATGTCTACCATAGAGCTTTCGTCAATGATCACCACGTCCGCTTCAATGGGGTTTTCCTTGTTTCGGCCAAAACTTTGGCCTTGCCCCACCGCCCGGTTGCTGTCGTCCACAAAGGAAATCTCTAGAAGCCGGTGGATGGTTTTGGCATCCATGCCCGTGGCTTCAGACATACGCTTGGCAGCCCGGCCAGTAGGTGCTGCCAGCTCCACCCCGTAGCTGTATTGGTTCATGATGGTGATGATGGTGTTAATGGTGGTGGTTTTGCCTGTGCCCGGCCCCCCGGTGATGACCAGCACCCCGTGGCTCATGGCTTCGGTCACCGCCAGCCGTTGCTTATCTGCCAGTTTAATGCCGCTATCTTTTTCTGCCTGGGCAATGTCTTTAGTAAGGTTTTTGCTCTTAAAGGCGTACATCCGGGACATTTCCACCAACCGCTTGGCCACGCTGTTTTCCGCATAATAAAAGCTGTTTAAATACACCACAGACTGGTTGTCTAAATGTTCTTGCCACAGGGTGCGCTTAATTTGCAGCGCCGCCAAGCTGTGGGTCACCAGTTGGGAAGGCAACTCTAAAAGCTGGGCGGCTTCCCGGCACAGGATTTCCGTAGGCAAGTACACATGGCCGTCGCTGGAGGCTTGGCTTAACACGTACTTCACCCCGGCCTCTACCCGCTCTGGGGCATCTTTAGCAATGCCCGCCTTCTGAGCAATGGCATCTGCCAGCTTAAAACCAATGCCAAAAATATCATCCGCCAAAGTATAGGGGTTGCGCTGGATAACCCCCACAGTGTTTTCTTTGTATTTTTTATAAATTTTTTGGGCATACACGTTGGATATGCCCAAATTTTGCATGTACAAAATGGTTTTGCGCATGGCCGCCTGTTCGTGAAAAACAGCGGAAATGCTCATGGCTTTTTCCAGGTTAATGCCTTTAATTTCTGTCAGTTTTTCCGGGTAGTCTTCAATGACGGTGAAGGTGTCTGCCCCGAAGGTTTGCACAATCTTTTTGGCCAGCCGCTCCCGCACCCCCCGGACGATGCCGGAAGCCAAATACTTTTCAATGGCGGCGCAGGAATTGGGCAGCGCCTTTTCGTACAAAGCCACGTTAAACTGGGGGCCGTATGTAGGGTGGTTCACAAATTGGCCCGTTAACCTTACCGTTTCCCCCACAGCTAGCCCGGGCACAATGCCGGTACACACCGTTTCTTTGCCCAAGTTGCTGCCGCTTGCAGTAATTTCAAACACGCAGTAGCCGTTTTGGGGGTTTTGGTACACAATGTTTTCCACCGTGCCTTCCAGTTCCAATCGCTTTTCTTGTTCCATCATGAAGAATACGAATCCTCCTGGTCTTTAATGGCTTCGTACACAGATTGAAGTTCTTGGTGGTGCAAGTCTAAAATGGCAGCGATGGTTTCTGGCACACTGGCCAAATCTTGGGGGCAGTTAAAAGACACTTCCCACGTGGGGTTGTAGCTGTCCTCCAATTCCCCTAAATAGGTCACTTCTTCCCCAAAAATCTGGGTGTCGTAATAGTCATAAATGGCGTTAAACTGCCAGTTTTCCACGTCTTGCCCAGTGGAAAGGCGCAAGTGTATGGCCAGTGTTTCCCCTTCTGTTTCCCGGGCAAACAAATTCACCAGCAGGTTTTCATGCCGGGGCAGCGCAAACGACAACAGCTCTTTTTCTAAAAAGCCGGTTTGCATGTTTTTAAGCATCACCACAACCACGGTTTCTTCCATAAGGGCCTCCTTTCCGGCTATAAATAAAAGCTTACTTTATTGTAGGCGAATTCCGCCAGTTCGTTGTTTTCGTCCAGCGCCAGTGCTTGTTTAAAGCACTGGTGGGCTTTGGTGTACCGTTCCTTGTTAAAATGCCGAACCCCACGGTTGTAAAAAATCACCGACCGCTGTTTGGGGCGGGAAAGTGCAAACCCCAGCCATATGGCTCCTAAAAGACACAAGCCAACCCCTACTAGCCATAACACCGGCATTTTAACAAAAAAGTTGGCTGCAATGACCAACGGCCCTAACACAGCGGGCAGAAGGTTTGCAGAAATGGGGGTGGTGGGCAGTTTGTCCTGGGGTACGTCTTTGAGCAGGGCATCCCCAAAGGAATACAGCTTCATTCGGGAAACTTTCTGCTCGTAATCTTTGGGCCGAGGCCTTGGAAGAGGCACCTTCACCGTGCTTTTCAACACTTTAAACTCGGAAATCTGGTTCCCAATCAGTTTAAACAAAATGTGTATTTTGCTCCGTAAGTGCTGCCCCTTGGCAGAGCGCACTTTTTTGGAGATGTTCAGCAAATAATAAATATCTTGCTCGTAGCTGTCGATGGGAGAGATGACAATCATGTTGCTGGCTTGGTTATAGGAAATTTCCGTGCGCATGATGTAACCCGCTGTGTCTGTCACGCTCATGGTTTTGTGAGACACAGAGGATTCGTCTAAGGGTATGTTAAAACGGATATACCAGAACACATCGTCGGAATCTGGGGCCAGGTCTATCTGTATTTTGTCTTTCAAGCTGGGGATGGACGTGGCCAGGCGTATGCGGTTTTGCCCGGTGTTACCGGGGGAATCATGATTTTGCATACCATCATCTCTCATCTTCAGGTTTTATGGGTTTTGCAGGGGAATCTGGGGGTACAGGCACAGGCTTTTTGTCCTTTTCATTGCCCTTGGGGTTGCGGTTTAGCCAAAAGCCCACCACAGCACCACAAATGCCCCCAATTACATGGGTTAAGTGGGACACATTGCCGGTGGCATAAAAACTGTCGTACAAGGCACGCCCCACAAAAATGCACATCATTAAAATAAAGGTAAGGGGAATGGCACCTTTTCTTACGTTGGCGAAAGAACCCAGAATGATAAGGGTAAACACCACTCCGCTGGCCCCTAAAAGGGCTGTGTCAAAAAGCATCACATTTAACAAGCCCGTCACCAGGGTTGTCATCAGCATCACCAGCAGCAGGCGCAGGGAACCATACTTTTCCTCTAAAATGGGGCCGATTAATAAAATAATCATAAAATTTCCGGCAAAATGCTCCATACTAATATGGCCCAAAGCATGGCCAAACATGCGCACATAGGTTAAGGGGTCAGACAAGGCGCTGCGGTATACGGAAAAGAGCAGCACGGTGCTGGCACCTTGGGTTAGCGCCCCCAGAAAGAGGGCAAGCAAAGCAAGGAGGGTATAGGTGAGAATCACCGGGGCGTTGTAATGAATCAGTTTAAACACAACATGCACCTCCTAACAGGTCGGACGGCCAATGGCCGCCCCTACAAGGGCAATGCTCCGGACGGCCAATGTCCGCCCCTACAAGGGCAATGGGGGATTGTTACATTTGGGTGGCCTGGGCCAACCGGGGCACAATTTGCTTTTTCCGGGAAACGACCCCCGGCAAAAAGATGCTCACTTCGTCCCGAGTCATGTTGAAGGCTTTGCGCATCAATTCCTGCCCGCCCCCTTGGCTGCTGACCAAAATTTCGCTGCCCCCCAGCAAAATATCCGTAATCATCAAAATGACCACGTCACTGTTGCTGGCGGCTCTGAAAGCGCCCATGGCATCCAGCAGCGCTTGCTTTTGGGTGACGATGGTGTTAAAGTCCAGCGTATTCACCTGGGAGATGTAGATAAAGTATTTATCAAAAGAAAACTGTTTGCGGTCCATGGTTAAAATTTGTTCCGGGGTAAAGCCGGACAAAGAGGTTCCGGCGCTGAACATATCCCCGCCATATTTTTTCAAGTCCACATTGGCCAATTGCGCAAGGGCTTCTGCCGCCGCCTTATCTTCCGTGGTGCAGGTGGGGCTTCGGAACATAAGGGTATCCGAGAGGATGGCGCTTAATAAAAGGCCTGCAATGGGCGGGTCAATGGGTATCTCGGCTTCGGCATACAGCTTTTTCACAATGGTGGCCGTGCAGCCTACCGGCTCTGAACGGATGGTAAGTGGGGCATCGGTCTGCACATCTGCCACCCGGTGATGGTCTATAATTTCCACAATTTGCGCCTGTTCCAAGCCATTCACAGACTGGGTGCGTTCATTATGGTCAATGAGCACCGCTTTTTTACGGTCGTATTCAATCAAGTGCCGCCGGGAAATAACCCCAAACAGCCGCCCGTTTCTGTCCACAACGGGGAAGTTGCGGTGGGTGGAGGTTTTCATCATTTCTGCCGTGTCACTGATGGTGCTTTCGGTGGACAAAATGTCAAAGCCCTGGGTGTTCATCACGGCGTGAATGGAAATGGCCTGGCTGCTCATGCCCATGGCTTTATGTAGGCTGTGGGTAATGCGCACCAGTGCGCAGGTTTCGGGGAAATCTTCCGGGGGCTTGGCATCAGCAGTTAATAAAACAGCCCCACAGCCCCTTTTTGCAAAGAAATATGCCTTTTCCGGGTTAGAGGTTAACACCACGTCTTTGTCCGTAAAAGTGGCGCTCTCTATGTCTGTGCCGCCCACTAACAGCCGCCCTTGAAGCGTTTCATAAGGGTATTGCCCCTGCACCAGCCGCCCGCCTAAAATGTCCAGCAAGTTGTCGAAGCGGATTTCAAAGTGCTTCACCAAATCCTCCCCGGCGTGCTCCATAAACAGGGTGGCAATGTCTGCAATGGACATGGTGCCTTCAAGCAGCCCTTCCGGGGTAACGATGGGAATTAACCGTGCGCCCCCGCCTACTTTTAGGGCATCCCACGCTTTTTTAAGGGGGGCTTTTCTGTCCAGTTTAATGGGGTCGTACAAAGTTAAGTCTTTTAAGCGTATTTTTAAATCCTCCAGCAAAGGTGGGGCGGGCACTTTGAAATAGTCCAGCACGAAAGTGGTCTCTTTGTTTAAGGGGCCAAGACGGTATGCCGTGGCATGGGCATACCCCAGCTTTTGCTTTAATGCACTGTATGCAATGGCAGAGCAGATGGAGTCCGAGTCTGGGCTCTTGTGTCCAAAAATATAAAGAGGTGTTGTTTTGTCCATGTTCGCTTCCTTATACTCATATTTTTTAAAACCATGAGACAGGTTTTATAATGAAAGCTGACTGTGGCTGTCTGGCTGGTGGCCTGCGGACAGGCCGAAATAATCGTAGCAAAGCTGGGTAACCAGCCGCCCACGGGGGGTGCGCTTCAAAAAGCCCAGCTGAATAAGGTAAGGTTCATACACGTCTTCAATGGTTTCTGCATCTTCCCCAATGGACACGGCAATGGTTTCTACACCCACCGGCCCACCGGAAAATTTTTCAATAATGGCCAAGAGCATGTTGCGGTCGATGTTGTCTAAGCCCATTTTGTCCACTTCTAATAAGTCTAAAGACTCTTTGGCAATGGCTTCTGTAATGCGGCCGTCAAACTTCACCTGGGCAAAGTCCCGCACCCGCTTTAAAAGCCGGTTGGCAATACGGGGGGTACCTCTGGCTCTGCGGGCAATTTCCATGGCACCGGCGGTTTCAATGGCCACCCCCAGCACGGAAGCAGAGCGGGTGACAATGGTGGTGAGTTCCACCACGTTGTAAGGTTCCAGGCGGTGAATCACCCCAAAACGGTCCCGCAAAGGGGCGGTTAAAAGCCCAATGCGGGTGGTGGCCCCCACCAATGTAAACCGAGGCAAGTCCAGCCGGATGCTTTTGGCCCCCGGCCCTTTGCCAATGACAATGTCCAGCACGAAATCCTCCATGGCCGGGTATAAAATTTCTTCAATTAGACGGTTTAGCCGGTGAATTTCGTCTATAAACAAAATGTCGCCTTTGTTCAGGTCGTTTAAAATAGCCGCCATGTCCCCTGGGCGCTCGATGGCCGGGCCGGAAGTGGTTTTAATACCGGCGTGCATTTCGGTGGCGATGATGTTGGATAGCGTGGTTTTTCCCAGCCCCGGTGGGCCGTAAAGCAGCACATGGTCTAACGTCTCGCCCCGCATTTTGGCGGCTTCAATGTATACTTTTAAGTTTTCCTTTACCCGTTCTTGGCCGATGTAGCTGTCGAAACTGGACGGCCGAAGCTTTGGCTCAAGCTCCACGTCCTCATGGGAAAGGGCGGTGGTGATGGTGCGTATTTCCATAAGTATTGTCTCACCAACTTTGTCTTATAAGGCAGAAGCCAGCTTTTTAAGGGCTTCTTTTAAAATTTGTTCAGTGGTCATGTCCTCCAGCGCCACGGCCATCACCGCTTTTACCCCTTCGCTGCGGCTGTAGCCTAAAGCCAACAGGGCGTCGATGGCATCCTGCTTTTCAGAGGATTGAGAGCCGGCTGCAAATGCCCCGGCAGAACCTTGCCCAAAGGAAACTTCCAAGGTGTCTTGGGTTTTCAGCTTGTCCTTCAGCTCCAACACAAGCCGGGCGGCAGTTTTTTTGCCAATGCCCGGTGCTTTGCCCAGTGCGGCGGTGTCTTCGGTGATGATAGCCAGCATGAGGGCAGTGGGGGGCATGGCACCTAATAAAGACAAGGCAGCTTTTGGGCCAATGCCGGAAACAGAGGTAAGCAAAAGGAAAAGCCGCTGTTCCTCTGGGGTGATGAAGCCGTACAGGGTAATGCCGTCTTCCTTCACATGCATAGAGGTGTGAATGTGTACCTGCTGGCCGGTGCCTGGCAGACGGCTGATGGTGGCGGCGGACATGGTGATGGCATAACCCATGCCGCCGCATTCCACCACGGCGGCGTTTTCCGCCACGTGGGCTAAAACGCCCTTTATATATGCAATCATGGGTGGCCTCTTTCTTTATTGTACTTTACTATCCACACTTTAACATAAATAAAATAAAATGTAAACCTTCCGAAAGGGTGGAGGGTTATTCGACAAAATAATAAAAAATATTGTGTTTTTTGCAGTTTTGGTTATAATAAAAACAAAGGGGGGCTGGATATGTCCAAAAAAACAAAATGGACGAAAGGCGTTAATCGACTGTGTATGCGCCATGGCTTTAAAATTGTTTTATCCCTAAGTATTGTGCTGGTTGTGGGCATGATTATCACCGGTGCAACCATGCTTACAGTTATTGGTGACATGGAGGCTGCCGAAGCCAAAGTACAGGAAGCGGAAGCAGTGGAAGCTTTTATACCTTTTTTTAAGCCCACACCACCTCCAACCCCCACACCATCCCCGGTTCACACGGCTAAGCTGCTGTTTGTGGGGGATTTAATGGTGCACCAACCCCAAATGGACGCAGCCTTTGTGAAGGACTCAGGGGATTATGATTTTGACTATTGTTTTTCAAAAGTAAAGCCCTATTTAGAAGATGCAGACTTAACCATTGGAAACCTGGAAACTGTGTTGGGTGGGGAGAAAATTGGCTACAGCGATTTTCCCATGTTCAACAGCCCGGACCAGCTTGGGTTTGCTCTGAAACGGGCAGGGTTTGACCTGCTCACCACCGCCAACAACCATTGCAACGACAAGAAGGAAGCAGGACTTTTGCGCACCCTGGATGTGCTGGACAGTCTGGCCTTGGGCCACTTCGGTACATACAGAAGCCAGGAGGAAAGGGACACCATCTTTGTGCAGGAAGTGAACAACATCACTTTTGCCTTTTTGTCGTATACTTATGGCACCAATGGGCTGCCTTTAACCGCCGGGAAAGATTATTTAGCCAACATCATGGACGAAGAATTGATTCGGGCAGACATTGCCCGGGCTAAAGCACTGAATCCGGACTTTGTAATTGTAATGCCCCATATGGGCAATGAATACGAACTGACCCCAGCCCAGACTTTTAAAAATTGGGTGAGCATGATGCTGAACGCCGGGGCGGACGTGGTGATTGCCAGCCACCCCCATGTGGTGCAACCCATGGCGTTTATGGATGTGGAAGTGCCGGAGGGCGGAAGCAGACAGGCGTTTGTGGCGTACTCTATGGGCAACTTTGTGTCTTCCCAGCGAACCCAGCCCAGGGAAGCCGGGCTGATGCTGAACCTGTATTTTGAAAAGGTGGGCAACGAGAAGGCCATCATTAAGGAAGCGTCCTACATGCCCACTTGGGTGAAATTTACCACTGCGGCAGGGGGTAGGGACATTATTATTTTGCCGGTGACGGATACCCTGCGGGCCATGGAGGCCGGGGAGAATGTGGACTTGCGGCAAAAGGACAAAGACCGGGTGCGGGCGGTGCACAAAGAGCTGGGGGAAAGGTTGCTGGGGTATGTGCCCCCGCTGATGGATGAATATAGTTTGACGCCGTAAAAACAAAAACAGAGGGCAGCGTGTGGTGGTTATGTCGGAAGGGGCGGTGGTAAGTTGGGCATATATCACATTTTCAAAAGTGTGGTAAATAACAAAATTTTCTGTGAGTTTCAACTGCAAAGAGGTGTTAACCTCATGAACCATTCCGCCAATAGCACCTCGATAGAAGATTTTCTTGCCATTGCTTATGTTTTATGTCCAGACTTTATTGAAGTTAATGGGTATATATTTTTATCAGATTTTTATAATGCATATGGAGATGGGGCAATCAACAAACTTGAAAAGCTAGAAAGACAGTTTGGAAGAGACAAAAGAAAAATAGAACAATATGTTAACAGTTGGAGCTTTGGAGATTTTTTTATTGGGCAGGACACGCCTTCCATGGATAATGAAAATATTCTGAAGCAGTTCGGAGAAATTTTAATCTATTACTGGACGAGAAGAGCAAAGGAGTTGTTTCGAAATAAAAATATTATAGTCACGTATGGTGTTGGCTTAATGGGAGAGTTGGGATACGCTGTTACGCTCTACGAAGACGCTTAAACAATAATCCAGAAGAAATTCAAAAGACAGGAGGAGCCTCAAATTAAAAGGCTTTTCTTGTTTTATATGTAGGGGCGGCTTTTATATCCGCCCGAAAATCTTATCAAGTTACCTAAACAACGCTGTCTGTGTGGCCGGCCCTGCAATGCCATCGGCATACAGCCCATTGTTTCGTTGAAATTCCCGCACCACGGCTTCTGTCTGCCCACCATATATTCCGTCCGGCACCAGTTGGTAGCCTTTTAAATAAAGGGCCGCCTGCACCAGGTACGTGATGTTTCCCTGTGCCCCTCTTTTTACGGTTCTAAGGGCTGCAGCGGTGGCAGGGCCAAAAACACCGTCCACAGTCAGGTTGGCGTTAAATTGGCGGTTCAGCTCTGTTTGCAGGCCTTTCACAAGGGCCTGTTTGGTTTTGGTGCCGGGGATGCCGTCCACCACTAAATTGGTGTTATAACGCTGGTTGAGGGTGGATTGAATGTTGCGAACAATGGCGTTTCCGCCGGCAGGTTTTGAAATGGGAAAGATTTGCATGATGCCGTCGGCAATGGCTCGGGCCATTTGGTCCACGTCATACCTGGACATGTCCTGTGGGTTGTTAATAAACGCCGTTTCAACCAGTACGGTTGGTGAGCCGGATAGCCGGATAATTCTGAAAGCATCTTGCCCAAACATGTTGGTAAGGGTTTTAATGCCCCGGTCTTTAAAGCCCAGGTTCACAATGCGGCTGTTAATGGCTTGAGCCAAAGCTCTGCCCTTGCCCGTATCTTGAACGCTGTAGAAAGTTTCTGTCCCGCTCTGAGGTGTGCCCATGTTGCTGTTTAGGTGAATTTCCACCAGGGCATCCACCTTTTGGTTGTTTGCACGGTTGGCATCTGTGGTAATGTCTCTGTTCACGTCTGTTGTCCGGTTGTTCAGCACTTCGTAACCGTTTTGCCGCAAGATTTGGGTCACTGCATTGGATACGGCAAGCGTAAAGTCTTTTTCACGCAAACCGTTTGCAACTGCTCCTGGATCTGTGCCGCCGTGTCCGGCATATACTGCAATTTTTGGCATTGCTGTCCCCCCGCAATAATGCATGAATTTCTTGCATCATATGCGGGTTAGGCCACACTTGTGAACAAGCCGAACAACGAACAATACACACTTTTATTTATGACTGCCACTTAGAATGCGTGCTTCATATTCTTGGATGATGGTGTCTATGTCACTGGTGTTTTGTTCAATGACCGGTTTATGGGTGCTTAAAATGTGCCGGATTTTTTCGTTGGCCACATCCTGGGCGGTTTTACGGCCTTTGGCTTCCCAATCTTCGTAGCTGCCCCGGTGCATAATTTGGGGCTGCCACAGTTCATGCATGTGATCAATGGTGTGTTCTTCCAGCATAAAATGGTTGTTGGGGCCAACGGCATCAATCACGTCTAGCGCTAACGTCTCTTCATTGATGGTAATCCCCTTTAGGGTTTCTTGAATCACATCAAAGTTTTCGCAGTCTAAAACCATTTGTTCCAAAGAAAAAATACTGGCAGAGCAAGCCAGGCCTGCACCGCACATCATGTCCGCGTTGGCCAACATGCTCATGGTGCCAGACAATGTGTTCTCTACGCCGCAATGCCAGTCGCTGGCTTTGGCGCCGGTGGCAAAGGTGCCAATGTTGCTGGGAAGGTTGTAAAACCGGGCCATTTGGGCGCTTAATGCTTGCAGCAGTACGTCGTCTGGGCCACCGCAAGTACAACCGCCCATTTTAAGTTCCATGGTGGTGGCGCAGGAACCATAGAAGGTGGGGGCACCGGGGTAGAGCAGTTGCAGCACCACAATGCCTGCCAGAATTTCCGCATTGCCCATGGCCAGGTTACCCGCTAAAGTGGCGGGAGCGGTGGAGCAACCGATTTGCATGTTTAAAAAGCCGGTAGGCACGCCGGCTTCTGCAAAGATGAAAGCCGCTTCAAGCCCTTTTTCGTCGTAAGACAAGGGGCTAATGCTGCACTGGAAGTTGGAGATAATGGGTTTTTGGCGCAAAGCTTCTGCTCCCCCCATGATTGAACGGCAAATGTCTACAGTGCCTTGGGCGTTCAGAGGGTCTACAGCGGTCATGGCTTGTATATGTTTGCTGGAATTAAGCAAGATGGTTTTTAATTCGTAAAGAGGTTGAATGAGGGGGGGAGCGTCTTGGGCGCTGACACTGGGCCAGAAGAAGGAGATTTGCGGTATGTAGTCTGCCACAACGGCTAGGTCTGCCAAGTCTTGCATGGTGGAGTTGCGCACCTGATGGGTGTTGATGTCCAAAACCTTTGTGGCACAGCCGTCGGTGGTTAAGTAGCCAAACTGGCCGTTGATGGGCATATGGTTTTCTTCGCTGCGGGCGTATAAGGTGTAGCTGGATGGGGCACTTTTAAGTGCCTTTTCCACCACATGCCCCGGGAAATGAAGCCGCCCGGTATTTTTATCAAAACGCAGCCCCAGGTCTTGCGCTTTTTCTAGTTTGCTGGGTGATAAAGGCATGAGCAGGCCGGTTCTGTCCATAATTTTAAGGGAGGCTTGGTGAATGTGTTCTGCTTCTGCCGGGCTCATAATGTCCAAACGCCGTTTCCATTGTACCGCTTGAATCATGGCAATCCCCTTTTCTTATTTTAGTGTGCCATGTTATTTTAACTAAGTTCAAGTTTTTTCGCAATAAGCATTTATAAATAATGTAAGGTTTTTGTGTTAGATTAAGAACTTATTTGTGCCAATTGACAGGTAGAACTGGGCAATGATATATTCAATGGCAGATAAACGTTAATAATGAACGTTTATACACTGTATAAGAGGTGAATGTATGAGCAGAAGGTCAGTTTCGGGTGTTGGCGGAGCATTTGACGGCTTTGGTATCAATGTGTTTTCAACCGATGCCATGGATGCCATCCACAACGCAACGCTGGAAATTCTGTGGAATGAAGGCATCAAAACAGATTGTAAGATGGCAAAAGAGGTTTACGCCAGTGGTGGCTGTTATGTAGACGACAAGAAGGATAGGGTGTTTATTCCCCCTCATGTGGTGGAAGCGGCCATTGACTCTGCACCTTCTACCGTTCTGTATGCCGGGCGTACCCCTGAAGACGACATTATTCTGGAAGGCAACCGGGTGAACTTTTGTAACTTTAGCAAAGGGGTCAACGTGATTGATGCATACACCCGTGAATACCGTCTTTCCTGTGCAGCCGACCAGAAGAAAGCCACCATCATTTGCGACTATCTGGAAGAAATTGACCTGGTGGATGTTCCCATCGAATGCCACGATTTGCCGGACTGCATTAAAAACCTGGCCACCTACGAGCTGATGATGCAAAACACCCGCAAACACTGCAACACCTCTATACATAATGTGCAGGAAGCCGAAAAGGTGATCGAAATGGCTGCGGCCCTGGTGGGCGGCAAAGATGAACTGGTGAAGCGGCCAAGGGTTTCCACCTTAGTTTGCCCCACAAGTCCATTGTGTCTGTCTTCGGAAGCCACAGAGCCCATCATCATATTTGCAGAAAACAGAATGCCGGTAACGGTATTGTCCATGGCCATGGCTGGCGGAACCACTCCTGTCACCTTGGCAGGCACCGTCATTACCCACAACTGTGAAGCGCTGGCGGGCATTGTGCTGGGCCAGCTTACAAGAAAAGGTACCCCCAACTTGTACGGTTCCTCCACCACCATGATGGACTTAACCAGAGGTTCTGCCCCGGTAGGCAGCCCAGAACTGGGCATGTTAAGCGCCGCCGTTTCCAGAATGGCGAAATACTACAAGCTGCCCTGCTACGTTGCCGGTGGCTAGACAGACTCTAAAAACATTGATGCGCAAACCGGTCATGAAAAAACAATCACCATGATGCTGGCCGCTATGGCAGGTGCCAACATGATTTACGGCCTGGGGATGATTGATTTAGGCATGACGCTGGATTTTGCCCAACTGGTTATTGATAACGACATCGCCAAGATGGTGCGCCGGGTATTACACGGCATTCCGGTTTCCGATACCACCATGGCCACGGATTTGATTCGCCAGGTAGGTGCCGGCGGACATTTCTTGATGGAAGACCATACGTTGGAGCACATGCGTGCCGTGCAGTCTAAGCCCAATTTCTTCGACCGTTCCCCTTATGGCCAGTGGGAGCAGGCAGGTAAACGCAACATTGCAGACATTGCCATTGAAGAAAGCCAACGGATTTTGGCCACCCACAAGGTGGAGCCGCTGCCTAAGGGTGTGGGTGACAAGTTGCATGACATTGTTATGGGTGTGGCCGAAAGCGAAGGCATTGATACCAAGACCATTGTAGAATATTTGTAAGCGAAAAAACCAGAGTAGGGGAGGCCCTTGCTCTGGTTTTTATATAGGTGCAAAACGGGGTGGGCGGCCATTAGAAACCAGCCGATGCCATAAACCGAGCCGCCCCGGCCGGGTGTATCGGCCGCCGTTTGGGGCGGCCAGCCCACATCTGCCACTGACATTAAATGAGCCGCCCAAAACCTTGGCCAGTGGCCGCCATCCCTTGTGATGCGAGCGGCCAAAGTTTATCATTTGGCCAAATGCGTCAGCGGAGATGGCGGCAGAGCGCTTAGTTTTGGGCGGCTTGGGTGTATCAGCGGCAGAAAGCCATCAGGCCGCCTACCCCGGCTGCGCTTTGCGCAGCCGGACACTTATTTTTTCTCTTACTTTTGATTATACATTAAAGAAGCTTGCACAAAGCCTAAAAACAGCGGATGGGCACGGTTTGGCCGGGACTTAAATTCAGGATGGAACTGGGCACCCACAAACCAAGGGTGGCGGGTTTTGTCCAGCTCTACAATTTCCACCAGCCGTTCGTCTGGGGAAACCCCTGCAACCACCAAGCCGTTGTCTAAAAAGTCCTGCTTGAACTGGTTGTTAAATTCAAAGCGATGGCGGTGTCTTTCGTAAATGAGGTCTTCTTGGTACAAGTCGTGGCTATGGGTACCTTTCTGCAACCGGCAAGGGTAAGAGCCCAGCCGCATGGTGCCGCCCTTGTCTTCAATGTCTGCCTGTTCCGGCATAATGTGAATGACATGTTGTTTGGTGTCTGGGTCCATTTCACTGCTGTTGGCGGTTTTCCAGTTCAGCACGTTCCGGGCAAACTCAATGACTGCACATTGCATCCCTAAGCAAATGCCAAAGAAAGGAATGCCGTTTTCCCGGGCATAACACACGGCTTTGATTTTGCCTTCGTTGCCCCGTTCGCCAAAGCCACCGGGCACCAAAATGCCGTCTACCCCAGCCAATATTTCTGCCACGTTACCAAGCTCTAAAGATTCAGCATCAATCCAGTTAATGTTCACATCGGCACCTAAATGAATGCCGGCGTGGTTTAAAGATTCCACCACGGACAAATAGGCATCGTGCAGCTCCACATATTTACCCACCAAAGCAATGGTCACAGACTTATCAATGCTTTTTTGCCGGTCTACAATGCTTTTCCACTCGGAAAGGTCCGGCGGGCAGTCTGGCAGTTTTAATTTTTGCAGCACGGTTTGGGCAAAATGCTCTGCCTCCAGATGCAAAGGAATTTCGTATAAGGAATCGCTGTCCCGGTTTTCAATGATGCTGTCGGTGTCCACGTTGCAGAACAAAGAAAGCTTGTCCCGCATTTCTGGGGACATGGGCCGTTCTGTGCGGCAAACAATGACGTCTGGTTGAATGCCGATGGTCAACAGCTCTTTCACCGAATGCTGGGTGGGTTTGGTTTTCATTTCCCCGGAAAGGGTAAGCACCGGCACAAGGGTTACGTGGATATAGAGCACATTTTCACGGCCCACTTCATGGGAAAGCTGACGGATGGCCTCTAAAAAGGGAAGGCTTTCAATGTCCCCCACGGTGCCGCCGATTTCAGTAATGACAATGTCGGAGCCGCTGGATGCCCCTGCACGGGAAATACGCTCTTTAATTTCGTTGGTAATGTGTGGAATAACTTGAACGGTGGTGCCCAAATATTCCCCTTTACGTTCTTTTCTTAAAACAGACCAATAAATTTTGCCGGATGTAATGTTGCTGTTAATGGTTAAGTTTTCGTCTATAAACCGCTCGTAATGGCCGATGTCCAGGTCGGTTTCGGCGCCGTCTTCGGTGACAAATACCTCGCCGTGTTGATAAGGGCTCATGGTGCCCGGGTCGATGTTAATATAGGGGTCAAACTTTTGGTTGGTCACTTTATAGCCTCTGGCTTTTAATAACCGCCCTAAGGAAGCAGCGGTAATGCCTTTACCCAGGCCGGAAACCACGCCGCCGGTGACAAAAATGTACTTCATAGGATGCCGTTCAGTCCTTTCTTTTGTGGTGTATATGCAAAATACAAATGAAAAAAACTTGCCCAAATGTTGAACACTGATATTTGAACAAGTTTTAAATGGTTATTCAGCGCTGGAAGGGTTGTTGCCGGAAAGGTCGTCAAAATCGGCCTCGTCATCCAGGTCTTCATCCGCTTCGTCTTCAAAGCCTTCAAAGTCTTCAAAATCTTCAGATTCGTCCATAAAGACTTCAAAAAAGACTTCGGCCACTTCGTCGTATTCCTCGTCCGTTTCAATGTCGCCCAAGGTTATTTCACCATCGGCCTCACTGTATCTGAAAATCAGCACTTCTTCGTCACCCACAGGCATAAGGGCGATATACTCACGCTCGCTTACTTCAAAAACGCCCAGGACTTCGCATTCCACGTCCACTTCGCCATCCAGTGAAATGGTAATGGTTTCAGGTTCGCCACAGTGGCATTCGCCGTCGTGGTCGTGGTGCCCATGACAGCCGCATTCTTCTTTAGACATGTGTAATGCTCCTTGTTATATATTTAGGAACCTGTAAACAGGTTAATGCTGTCTGCAGGTTCTGAATACCGATGCTTACGGATATAAGGGCAAGAGAAAATTCCCTTGCCCTTTCGTAAACAAATAAAACCATATAATCTTCATTATATTATACTCAATCTTATAAAAAAGTCAACACTAATCTTAAATCTTTCATTAAAAAACAAAAAAGCCCAAGACATGGCAGGGCTTTTTGCTGCGATTGACCCGTAGGGGAGTCGAACCCCTGTTTTAGCCGTGAGAGGGCCACGTCTTGACCACTTGACCAACGGGCCGTTACAGTATTACAGAGGTATTATACAACAAGTTATTCTGTTTGTCACGCAAAATTTACTTATTTTTACCAGTTATTGGCGGGCTTCGTTGTAAAACAAAATTTCGTCTGGGCCAACCAGATTCAGCTGCTCTCTGGCCACTTTTTCTACAAAAGCATCACTTTCGCAAAAGGCTATTTCCTTTTTTAAATCCGCTTGTTTTTTTTCTTCCTGTACAATCAGGGCTTTAAGTTGGGCCTCTGTTCTGGCGTATTGGTTCACTTTGCTAAGCTGAATGCTCACCGCCACACCAAAAGAAAAAATCAGCACAACCCAAAAAGCCATATAAACATGAATAGCGGAAGTTTTTTTCTTTTTTTTGTTCCTTTTGCTCCTGTTGCTTTTCAAAGGCACCGAACCACCTATACTTTTTTAAACATAATCCATAAATGACTAACAAATTTTTGTTTTTTCATTTTGGCATAACGGGCTGAATTTTGCAACAGTTTTTTAACAGGTTTTCCGGCTTGCTTTGCCTTTTTACGTGCAAACCTGGCAGGCACGGCCAAAATGCGCAACAGTATTTTAATAGGAAAAAGCATAATGGTGATGGTGGTGACCACTACCTTTTTCACAAAGTCTACAATGGCAACGGATACGGCCATGAAAACAGGGCTTAACGTGGCAAAATAAAGCCCCATACCTAAAAATGCGCCAATAATGGAAAAAATGCGCACTTCCCCGGCATTTACATTTAATAAAAAATAAAACATGCCGAAGGACACAATCACCCAATACAGCATATCTTCAATTTGAGTTAGAAAATCCGGGTGTTTCACTGCCGCCCGCAACACCCTGAAAACGTCAAAAATCCAGCCTATAGCAAACCCGGCGGCAATGGTCTGCAAAAAAAGCCTTGTTTGCTCGGACATGGCATTTCTCTTCCTTATTATATAGGATGTTTTGCGTCTACTTAAACAGCTTGCTTAAAAAAGAACCCCGGCCTTTACCCAACGCCCCAGATTCTTCGTAGCTTAAGCTAAAAATCTCCCCGTCCACTTCAAGCTCGCCGCTTTCTAGGTTCAATCGGCTCACATGCAGGTTCATACCCCGTAAAACCAGCACACCCATTTCCGTATCAGCAATAATGGCTTCCTCGTCAAAGGAAATGACTTCCAAAAGCCCGGTTACAGACATGCTTTCTCTGCGGTCCAGCGTGACGCTGTGCCGGGAAGCCACACGTTTATCTTCCATTAAAAAACCCCCTTGCGCATAAGATAAAGCAACTATTTCCTTCCTTCATCATATGTGCGGGGGGGCGGGATTATGCAAACACGGCCGCAGGAATAAAGCATTGAAAGGTGTTGCCCACGGGGTATTGGCCTTCAAATAAATAGGCGGGCTGTACAATGCTGTTTTCGTATACATACACCAGCTCGCAGCGGTTCAGGCTGATGCGGGTGCCTTCGGGGAAGTCTAGTGGCAGCTGTGCAAAAGCCTGGTGCATAGACTTAATGTGCTGGCTGTCCAGCCGCTGAACACGGATGTCGTAATAATCCATGGTGGCAATGCGTCCGTAAGCATCCACTGTTACTTCCGTGGCAAAAGCGTAGTTTTTAATGTTGCCGATGCGGTTTAGAAAACGGATGGTATACAACCCATCATCCGGGTTTTTGCGTACTTCTGTTTCTTCATAGCTTAAGAAAAGAAACTTACTGTCTATAAAGGTGGTGGCGGCTAAAAGGGCTTCACCATCTGTGGTTACGGTTGCCTTCTGGCCAGCTTTTTTCGGCAAAAAGCGGGCATTGTAACGGATGATTCCCCCAAGCTTATACACATCAACCTGGGCATCCGGGGATAAATAGCGATAATACGTATCCGTTTCTTGCAAATGGACGGCTAGGGCTTGCTCCGACACATCCAGCCCAAACATGGAGAAGAATGTAAGCGCACCATCCAGCCCCAGCGGCTTGTAAACCGGCACATAGGTGTTTGTGGTGCCCATAGGGGCAGGTTCTAGGGGAAACTGAACCTGATATATTTCGGCAAGGGCCGGATCTTCCGGCTGAAATGCCACATCTTGCCCGGCGCTAAAATTTAAAAGATTTTTCTGCTGGGGTAAAAAGCCGTTATCCCAAGCGAGCATCAAACTAAAAAATAAAACAATTGCAAACAATGTACTGTATTTTCTGCTCATGTGCATCCGTTCCTTTAATTAACACAGGTTTATCACATAGTATGGGCAGAATTAAAGGGTATATTCAATAGCCGAGCACGCTTTAAAATTTTTGTAACAAAATTGAAAGATTGACACTTCTGAACACGGCACATAATACTTTCAAAGCCACGGCAGAAACCGTCCGGCTTTAACACATCAAGGGGAAGAATGCTTAAAAATTCAATAAAATATTGGTTTTTTAAGCAGCCAAAACATACATTACATGTGTGTTACATTTTCCCCAAAGGCTTGAATTATGCCAAAAAAAATGTTATATTGCGTCAAGGACTATGGAATGGCCCAAGGCCAAAAACTGGGCTGCTGTGGCTGTAAAAAGGCTCAAAATGCCCGCTTTGTGAGTCTGTGTTACATTCACATGACAGTTCGGCGAATCGGTTGACTGGAATATTCGATAGTGCTATAATCTTTTCAAAAGAGGGGGCTAGATTTCCCCTCACAAATTAAATTTAAGGAGGAAAAAAACGAAATGAAGAGAAAATTAGCTCTTTTAATGGCAGCAGTTATGACCATGTCTCTGGTGCCTGCGTTTGGTGGTTTTGCTGCTAGCACAAACAAAATTAGCAAAACAAGCATCAACGTGCCCAAGAATGCTGTCCTGATGGAAAGCGGTGCTTTGAAAAAAGCTGGCATGACATCTACACCAGCTGCTGTAACCGTTGCAGACAACGACGATGTTAAAATGCTGGTAGACGGTACTGACTTAGTGCTTCTGCTGCAAGACCCTGTAAGCACAGGTCAAATTATCAACCTTTCCCTTGAGAATGCTGTATGGTTCTTTAGAGAAGCAGGCAAAAGCGAAAAAGGCGGCTGGGGAAGCGGCGTTGAAGGCTATACCAAAACCTTTGCAAACGGTAGCATTACCGCTGATGCAGCCAACACAAAAATTGTTACCTACACCAGAAATGCAGCAGGGTTAGGTAGCGGTAAAGAAAGAGATCCATTTGAAGTAGCTTATGAGTTATATGTAACTGCGGCTTCTGACAAAAGCGCAAGAGTAACCATTAAAGAAGACGTTACAGCTACAATGTTGAGTGCTGCTGATGGCTACTATGCACTTAGAATTCCTATGGTTGTTAAAGCAACCGCTGAAGGTGATGTGCGTGTAACCGTTAATGCTGGCGATGCTAAAGTAACTGGCGGCACTTACCTGGTTGCTCAAGCTAACGCAGCTTCCACCACCACCTATGTGAACGATCCTGAAGTAGCCAGAGATGAATTTGATCTGGACAGACTCATTATTAAGGAAAACCGCATTGGCTCCTTAAAACCAGGCGAATTTACACTGACTGCACCTAATGGTTTTGAGTTCAAGAAAAGCTCTGAAACCGATGGCACAGTAGTTTTTGAAGCTGACACAACACAAAACCTTGGCAAAAAAGTTTCCTTTAAGCAAGTAAATGGTAAAGATGACCGTTCTGTGCTTATTGTAGATTTAGCTGGCCTTACCCGCAGCACCAAAGCTACAGGTAACTTGTATATCACAGGTCTTGTACTTGTTGCTGATGAAAATGCTAAACAAGGCGACATTATGGTAAGCATTAAAGAAAACAGCAAGAACGAAAGTGGCGTTACCAACGAAAGCTTTAAAGCCGGCGAAAGAAAAGAATGGGACATCATTCTTGAACTGGATGAAGACGAAAAAGTGCCTACTCTGGTTAACGGCCGTTACGGCGAAGTGAAAGATGTTGCTGATGAAACTGACTATATCGATTTGTTGGAAGATGCAGATGATGATTATCATTTAACAGCTGCTGTGCGTTTTGCAGAAGGCACAGAAAATGCTTGGTTCTCCGGCAGACAAACTTTGTTTACACTGCCAGAAGGCGTAAAATTCCGCAAAGTTGAATTCTACGACTTAGACAACATTGATACTGATATTACAACTGACATTGAAGGCGGTCACGACGGAACTGCTGGCTTCTTCCCTAACAATGCTTCTAAGTACGACTATGTAACCATCAACGGCAGCACAATGTCTCTGTCCAATATCAAAGTGGACGCTGATGAAAAAGCTGAACTGTTTATGGACATCTGGGTAAGCATTGAATCCGGTTTTGAAGGCGACGTTACCCTTAGCGTAGGCGGTTCCGCTATTCCTGCACAAAGCAACGACAAAGAAGTTCCTTCTGTTGTTATTGCTAAAGCAGTAAGCCCAATCAAAGTTGAAACTAAAGTAACAGACTTGAAAATTGGTTACCAATTCCAAACAACAGCTGACATCGTGATTAAAGAAACCGATGCCGCTATGTTGGAAAAAGGCAAATACGTGAACGTTTCTGTAACAGACATGGTATCCACAGACATGCTGTTCTCTGACGACACTAAAGTTGCTGTAACCAAAGGTGACTTGAAACTGACAAACATCAACAGCATTACAACTTCTGGCGGCAACAGATTAGGCCAAGGTCAATCTGCATTGCTGGGTAGCGGCGGCACCATCAGCTTTGAAGTTGACCGTGCTTCCAGTGAAGCTTCCGAAATTACAATCTCTAACGTGTCTGTGAAAGTAGACCGTACCGTTGCTGAAACCAACCGCAGACCTTACAAAGTAGTTGTTTGGGGCGATGCAGTTGCTGCTAACTATGTGAACTGGGAATACAACAAATACGCTAAAGACAAATTCAACACACCTGGTGTGATGGCTGACTACCTGAAAATTGTTACTTCTGCTGAAGGCAACAACGTTCTGAGCCAAGAAGTTAAAGTAACCATGGGCGAAAACTACTTCGTAGTTGACGGCGTAACTTACGACATGGATGCAGCTGCTTACATCTCCAAAGCAAGCAACAGCACCATGGTACCTGTAAGATTTATCTCCAACGCTTTCGGTATAAAAGATGACCAAGTAATCTGGGATGATGCTAACAAAACTGTAACCATCATCATGGCTGGTAGAGTGGTTCAATTCACCGCTAACCAAACCTATATGCTGGTAGATGGTACTCCTGTGCCTCTGTTAAGCCCAGACAACTTGCCTGTATCTGCCGAAATCACCAATGAAAGAATGTATGTTCCTTTCAGAGCAATGGGCGATGCGTTTGGCGTATCCGTAAGCTGGGATGCTGCAACTCAAACCGCTATCTACAATGCTAAAACAGTTGCAACCGCTACTGCTGAATAATCTTTAATCATAATATTAAAGAACAAAAAAACCCCGCAAGGGGTTTTTTTGTTCAAATATGGAGGTACAACATGCGGATAAAAACTTTTATGTCAGGCGTTGTTTGCGGGGCTGTTCTGGCCACTGGGGTATCTGTAAGCGCTGCAAATGCAAAAGTAGAAGCTTGGCTGTCTGACCGTTTTATCATTAACATTGACGGCAATGACATGAACGTGCCGCCTGAATATCATGTATTAAACTATGATGGACATTTGTATTTGCCGCTGCGCTATCTTGGGGAGCAGCTGGGTGCCGATATTAGCTATAATCCCGACCGGTTACGTGTGAATGTGCGTACGCCGGAACCAAAAGTGGAAATTCAATATGTAGAGGTTGAAAAGCCTTACGACGAGCAAGCAGAGCGGGAAAAGGTAATGTATGAAGAGTTGCCGGTTAAATATAAGCAAAAAGATGTGACCGTGAATGTTTTTGGAATACGGGACGGCGCAGATTATACCTACGTTTACATCGACCTTAAAAACGATTCACCATACCCCGTTTATGTAGATTACAGAAAATGTACCATTCAGGTGGGTGATGAAACGTTTGCAACACCTAACTCAGTGACAAATGCCATTTGGGGGTCTTCTGTGGCAGAGTATACAGAGATGGAAGACCAGGTAATTGAATTTAAAAAAATTCCGGAAGACACAAAGAAAATTATTTTAAATATACAAGTAGATATTTTACAAAACGTAAAAGGTGAACTAAAGGCCATTCCGTACACCTATACGTTCCCGTTGGATATAACCAACAGAGAAGTTGAGGGGAGAGAATATAAATGAAACGCTTTAAAAAAGCAGCGGTTCAATGCGTGTCTTTGGCGCTGGCCATGTCTTTGGCGTTTGCCACTGCTGCCTATGCCAAAGATATTACGCTGCAACTGAATGGGGAGCCAAAGGCATTCACACAGCCCATAACCAACGCAAACGGTACATTGTTGGTGGATGGTGTGCAGCTTGCCAATGCCTTACATCTGAAAGCACAGTGGAGTGAAAAAGATAAATCTCTTACATTGTCCAACCAGGAAACAGTGGCTATATTTATGGAGGGCAATACCAGATATACCGTGAATGGCACTTCCTTATTTTTAAAAAAAGCTGTGGAGCGTAATGGGGAAAGCAGCTTGCTGTTACCGGTTCGTGATGTTTGCAGCACCTTTGGCGCCAAAGTGTACTGGAATGCCACGAATCAAACGGTTGAGGTGACCATGGAAGGTGCCGAAGGTACCACACTGGACGGGCGGATGCCCATTGAAAAAAATGCCATTGTGCTCACCTATGATGAAGCGGTGGAAAAGACTATATCTGTCAATTCCAGCATTCCGGCGCTGGACGAGAACAGAAAATTGATGCAGCAGCAACGGAAAGACTTGATTCATACGTACAACACGGTGTCAATGGTGATTGAAGTGAATCCCTTGTACGGTGTGCTGGATGAATCCTCGCTGGTTACATGGCTACGCACCGCCAACACGTTAGACACAAGCATGGCCAGCCTGGAAAATACTAAACAAGTGTTGAAGGAAACCTCAGAGTTTATGGTTCGCAACGCCGTGAGCAGCATTAAAAACACCCGTATGGACATCATTCTTTTGGAAGAAAACATTGCGTTAAGTAAAGCAAACGTAGCCAATATGGAATTGAAAAAGTCTGTGGGGGCTGTTAGCGACAACGATGTGCGCAAGGCAAAACAAGATTTAGAGAAGCTGGAGAAAAGCTTGTCTATGCTGAAATTAAATTTAAGCAACCAAAAGCTGGCATTAAACAGGTTGTTGGGTTATAAGCCGGAAGATTCTGTGGAAGTGGAATTTTCCCCTGTTATCAAGCTGGTGGAAGAGCCTACTTATTCCGAAATTACTGGCAAAATTAATAGCGACCCTACCATTAAACAAAAGGAAGTGGCAGTGGAACAAGCGGAGTATAACATAACCACCACCTCCTACTCTACACCCAATGAAGAGGCAGACCGCATTAAGGCGGGTAATGCGCTAAAGCAAGCCATACGGGATTTAGACGATGCCAAGCTGGACATGGAAAAATCCATTCGTACCACCTATTATTCTTTGCAACAACTGACGGATACCCGTGAAAATTTACGCATAGACCTGGTTAAAAGCAAAGATGCTTACCAAACCGTGTTGGTGAACTACGAAGCTGGGCTGGTGACCATGTATGAAGTGGACATGGCAAAACTGGGCGTGCTGAAAGCGGAAATTGACATGGAAAAAAACATTTACACATACGACAGCCTGTATTATGCGTATCAGCGGCCATTTCTGCTGAGTGGGTCAGGAAGTTCTTCCGGTATGGGTGCGCGATAATTTCAACTTAAAAAGGGGTTTTGTGTAGGTTAAGCCTGCGTAAGCCCTTTTTTTATTGGCTTAACACACCACATAACCATCTTGGATAAGGCCCATTTCTTTCATTGAAACAGCGGAATTGTCGGCCACAATGATGTGATCAAACAAAGTGATTTGAATGTTGGATAATGCAGCTTGAACAGTTTTGTTGAATTGAATGTCTTGGTGAGAAGGGTGCAATACGCCGCTGGGGTGGTTGTGGCATAAAACCACCTTCACGGTTGCGGTGTTGGCCACAGCGTCCATGATGTGTTTAAGTTCCACATTTAAATACCCCGGCATACCCAATGCAATTTGAATCTCTTTTTTAATCAAGCGGTTGCCAGCATTTAAACAAAGCAAATACAGTACTTCGTATTCATGCATCACGTGAAGGGCGATACAAAATTCTTTTAATGCATTGATGTTGCAAAAGACGGGAAAGTCCCCAAACCGGTTGCGCAGAACATAAGGAATAAACATGGCAATCATGGCAAAATGCTCGTCTGTGCGGGAGCCAATGCCGGGAATGCTTTTGCGTTCGGTAGACGATGCTTTGGCAATACGCTCGATGGTACCAAAGCGATTAAGCAGTTCCTGTGCAATGGGTTGAGCATTGTGAATGGGCAGTGTATAGTACAAGACGAGCTCAATGACATCCACAGGGGGCATGTTTTCCAAACCAAAGGCCATCATGTTTTGTCTAAGCACTTGTCGCCGGTTGTAGGGCTGAATGGGGGGAGAAGGGATGTTCTTCAAGATAACACACACCTTTATGTGTCGGTATTTAGAGAGATTTGTAAATTTATTATACCATGTTCATTTTAACAATGCAATGCTTGCATACTAAGTATATATGAAAAAAACGTTTTAATTGCATGAATATGAGCACATTTTTAATTTAAATGCAAATCAAACAAAAAACCGCTGTCATGAGACAGCGGTTGGCATGTTACAGCAATGGTTAATCATAGTTGCAGGCAACAAAAGACTTTTCGGGCCACCCCTACACTTACTCACGGGCAATACAGCAAGTGAGGCACACAGGCCCGCCAGTACCCCGAAAAGACAGCTCCATGCCTTCGTATGTATACACTTTTACCCCAGCTGAAGAAAGCTGGGCTTCCATAGAAGGGCAACCCCTGATAAGAATAACTTTGTTAGGGGCCAAAGCCAATACATCACAGCCCAAATAATCATACTCTGTGTGGTTGCATTCAATGAGCCGTATGCCCATGTCCACCAGCCGCTCTCTGAAATCCACCGGCATATATTGGGAAAACAGCACTGCCTTATCTTCACTCACAAGGCTAAACAAGCTGGATAAGTGCATACAGCTGTTAGGACCATGGCCATGGGGCAAAGGCACCACAATCACTTCATCCACCATGTCCTTAATCAGTTCCTTAAATTGGCGGATGCCTTCGTCATTGGTTCGGTAACCCCGGCCAATCGCCACTGTGCGGGCATTCAGCCACAGCACATCGCCGCCTTCCATTTTGCCCGGCGGTGTGATACGTCCTAAAGTTGGAATGCCCAGCGAAAGCAAATACTGTTCCACTGCTTCCGGCTCCCCATGGCGCAAGGCCTTGCCCATGCTAAAGTAAATGGCACCCTGCCTGGTGATTTTAACCGGGTCCTGGGTGTAGATAGAGTCCAGCCCGGCCCGTTCGTCGTAGGGTAAGTAGAACACATCTTTCACATGGTCTTGTAGAATGGCTTCAAACCGGTTATATTCTTCACATACTTTATTAAAATCCGGGCAGCCCAGAAAATGATATTTTTTATAATCCGCTTCCAACTGGGCTTGGGATACGAAGGCGTTTTCGGGGCGCTTAATCAGCACCGCCTCCAGCTTTCCCACCATGGAATGGCAACCATATTGCACGGCAATTCACCCTTTCACGTCAACTTATGATGTCCTAAATAATTGATGTGCTTGCTGCACGGCAGCCAGCCTTTCCGGGCTTCCACAAAGCTTAAAAACCAGCTTCACCAGCACCTTGGCCCCGTGGCCAATGGCTTCATGGGTGAGGGGGGTGGTCATGGCTTGGGCAAATTCCCGGGTGTGGCATAAAAACTTTTGGCCGATGGAAACTACCGGCTGAAAGGCCGGACATACATAGTCCACGTTGCCTACATCGGATGAACCTACAAAGGCGCCCTTTGCTTCCACAACAGGTAAATTCAGCTCATGAAAGCATTCTAGCATCACTTCACGGCCGATGGGGCTTATGTACAAGTCGTGGAAAGGTTCTCCAGCTTTGGAAATTTCGTATTCGGTTCGGGTGGCCAGGGCCGCAGCTTTGGCGCAGTCTTTCACCCATTCGGTAATGGGGGTTAAATCTTTGCGCCTGGGTGCCCGGGACAAAAACTCTATTTCTGTAAGGTCTGGCACAATGTTAGAGGCCACGCCACCTTGCTTGATATACCCATGGAGGCGTGCTTGGGGAATAATGTGCTGGCGCATCATGTCTGTGGCGTCAAAAAACAGCCGTGCGGCATTCAGAGCGTTGCGCCCGGTTTCCGGGGCAATGGCTGCATGGGCAGGGGCACCATGAAATTTAATGGATAACCCGTCCAGCGCAATAAAGTCCACATCAACGGTGTTGACGCCCCCCATGTGCACCATGGCCGCAAAAGCATAATGGTCAAAGATTCCGGCATCTGCCATCACGCATTTCCAACCGGTTAGCTCTTCGTCGGGGGTGCCAATGATGTCGATGCCCACATCCAAGTCTTGGGCAATAGCTGCAAGGGAAATGCCTGCCAATACGCTGGCACAGCCACTGGCACAGTGGCCACAAGCATGGCCAATGTCTGGCAGTGCATCGTATTCCACCAGCAATGCCACACGCTTGTCCAAATGGGCGTTAATTTGCGCTTTAAATGCCGTTTCAATTCCCGCAAAAGGAAATTCCACCGGCAGTCCATGGCTTTTTAACAGTTCCACCAGCATCCTGGCGCTTTCATATTCTTGGCTGCCCAGCTCTGGGTTTTTGGCCATGGCATCATTAATGGGAATGACTTCCGGCAGCAGCTTGGGAATGATACTGTCCAGTACAAAGGACTGGGTTTCATGATTCCACATAAAAACGCCTCTTTCTTACAGTATATTGTTAGGACACAACGTACCGTTACGGCATTTTACCAAAATTTGTATACATTGAGTATAGCCCAAACCCTATATTCTGTCAATGTGTATTAAGCTAAAGTGCTGGCGTAGAACAAATTGGTCAATAAAAAACCATTGGTGGTTAGCCAATGGTTCAAATGTTTTTATAGCCGTTCCAACATGGCACCAACCACAGCAGCCGCATTGGCGGTGGCTGTTTTCAACATGCGTTCAAAATCCCCGGGGGATTTTTGGTCTGCCTTGTCGCTCATGGCCCGCACAATAACAAAAGGAACTTGGTTCAACATACAAACCTGGCCCATGGCCGCCCCTTCCATCTCTACGCACTGGGCCTTAAACAGCTGCCAAATGCGCAGCTTGGCTTCGTTATCGGCAATAAACTGATCCCCGGTGGCAATACGCCCCACCATGGCCTGATGGGTGGTCAACACCTGACCGCTGGCCTCCAAAGCCAGTGCCACCAAATCCGGGTCACCTTTAAAGAAGCTGTCGGGTAAGCTTTTGTTCACCCCGGGGGCAATGCCAAAGGCGGTGGTGTCGTAATCATGGTGAAAAACTTCCCCAGAAACAACCACGTCCCCAATGTCCAGAGACTTATCAATGCATCCGGCCACACCAAGGCCAATGACCATGTCTACGCCGTACAAATCAATGAGTATTTGGGTGCAAATGGCGGCGTTCACCTTGCCCACCCGGCAAGCAGCCAAAACCACGCTTTTGCCGGACATTTTGCCTACAAGAAACTCCATACCTGCAATTTGTTTTGTAGAAATGACTTCCATCATGGCCTTGATGGGGGCGGTTTCAGCCTCCATGGCACCAACAATGCCAATGGTTCTCATGCCCACTCTCCTTTGTAAGGACTCACTCATCAGCCAATTCCGCTTCAAACAGGCTGGCCAGCCGATGTGCTTCCCGGTCTAAAAAGGCCTGGTCTTTGCCTTCCAGCATCACACGAATCACAGGCTCTGTACCGGAAGGACGAATGAGCACCCGGCCTTCCCCGGCAAGGGCTTCCTCAATTTTTTGAATTTCTGCCTGAATGACTGCATTTTCCGTATACGTGTTTTTCTTGGCGTTGCCTACTTTGGCGTTTACCAGCACTTGGGGCAGCACTTCCATCAAGCTGTTCATGGCGGACATGCTTTGCCCTTTTTCCTTGAGCATACGCACCATCATCAGGGCAGTGAGTAACCCGTCCCCGGTGGTATTGTGCTCCAGGAAAATGATGTGCCCGGATTGTTCCCCGCCAATGGAGAAGCCACCTTGCAGCATACGCTCCAGCACATAGCGGTCCCCCACCTTGGTTTGTTCCACGGTAATGCCTTTGTTGCGGCCCATGACAAACAGGCCCAGGTTGCTCATAACGGTTGCCACCAGGGTATCGTCCTTCAGCTTGCCCTGTTCTTTCAAGTACATGCTGCACATGGACATAATCTGGTCTCCGTCCACCAGCTTACCTTTTTCGTCTACCATCAGGCAGCGGTCGCCGTCGCCGTCAAAGGCAATGCCTAAATCCATGCCGTTTTCCGTCACATATGCCATCAAAGATTCCATATGGGTGGAACCACAGCCCGCATTGATGTTGGTGCCGTTGGGGCTGTTGTGCAGCACGTGCAGAGAAGCCCCCAGCTTTTCAAACAACCGGGGTGCAGCTTGGTACGTGGCACCGTTGGCACAGTCGATGGCCACCTTCACGCCGGTTAAGTCCACCCCTTGGGCAATTTGAAGCAAAAAGTCCACGTAGTCCGGCAAGGCTTGGGGGCAGGGTACGCTATGGCCAACCTTATCCCCGGTGGGGCGGGGCAGGGTGTCCAGCGCCTCGTTCATTATCCGCTCAATCTCGTCCTCAATGTCGTCGGCCAGTTTGTAGCCGTCGCCGTTAAAGAACTTAATGCCGTTGTCGTGGAATGGGTTGTGGGAGGCGGAAATCACCACCCCGGCATCTAAGTTGTAGGCCCGGACCAGATAGGCCACCGCCGGTGTAGGCACAACCCCTGCTAAAAGCACTTTGGCCCCCACAGAGCACATGCCGGCACATAAAGCGGCTTGCAGCATGTCGCAGGACATGCGGGTGTCTGTGCCGACCAGAATTTGCGGTGTATGGTGGGTGCGCCGGGTGAGCACGTATGCGCCGGCTTTACCCAGCTGAAAGGCCATTTCCGGGGTCAGCTCTTGATTAGCCAGGCCACGCACGCCGTCGGTTCCGAATAATTGTCCCAATTTATATTCCCCCTGAAATCGTTGGTGTTTCATTATATTCATGTCTTTAAAATGTGTTAACAATGGGAGGCTGCCCCTAAAAAGGGACAGCCTGCACGTTGTTGGTTCTTATTTGTTAGATAAAGCAGCTTGTGCGGCGGCCAGTCTGGCAATCGGCACACGGAACGGTGAGCAAGACACATAGTTTAAGCCAATTTTATGGCAGAACATAATGCTGGATGGGTCCCCGCCATGTTCGCCGCAAATGCCCAGTTTGATGTCTGGACGAGAAGATTGGCCTTTTTCCACAGCCATAGCCATCAATTGGCCTACGCCGGTTTGGTCCAGTTTGGCAGTGGGGTCACCTTCGTAAATGTTGCGGCCAATATAGTCAGCCAAAATCTTACCGGCATCGTCTCTGGAAAGGCCGTAAGTCATTTGGGTTAAGTCGTTGGTGCCGAAGGAGAAGAACTCGGCTTCCTTGGCAATGGCGTCTGCGGTTAAGCAAGCCCGTGGAATTTCAATCATGGTACCCACCATGTATTCCAGTGCCACGCCGGATTTTTCAATCAAAGCTTTAGCAGTGGTGTCCACAATGTCTTTTACAAAGCGGAACTCTTTAATTTCGCCAACCAGCGGAATCATAATTTCCGGCTTAATGTTGTAGCCTTTGGATTTTTTCACTTCAATGGCCGCTTCAATGATAGCGGTGGTTTGCATTTCTGCAATTTCTGGGTAGCTTACGGCCAAACGGCAGCCACGGTGACCCATCATGGGGTTTAATTCATGCAGGGCAGTGGCTTTGGCTTTTAAATCTTCCACAGTTTTGCCCATTTCTTTGGCCAGCGCTACGAAGTCTGCCTCTTGGGTGGGCAGGAACTCATGCAGCGGAGGATCCAGCAAACGGATGGTTACCGGGCGTTCTTCCATGGCTTCGTAAATGCCAATGAAGTCTTCTTTTTGGAAAGGCAGCAGGGCATTCAATGCAGCACGGCGTTCTTCTTCTGTGTCGGAAAGAATCATCATGCGCATTTTAGGAATACGGCTTTCTTCAAAGAACATGTGCTCGGTACGGGTTAAGCCGATGCCTTCTGCACCAAACTCAATGGCTTTTCTGGCATCTGCTGGGGTGTCTGCATTGGTGCGCACTTTCAAGGTGCGGGCTTTGTCTGCCCAAGCCATGAAGGTGGCGAAATCCCCGGAGATTTCGGGTGCAACGGTTTTGATGGCTTCCCCGTAAACTTTACCGGTGGTGCCGTCGATGGAGATAAAGTCTCCTTCGTTGAACCGTTTGCCGCCTAATTCAAAATATTTGCCTTCTTCGTTAATTTTAATGGCTTCGCAACCGGACACGCAAGCACGGCCCATGCCTCTGGCCACTACGGCAGCGTGGCTGGTCATACCGCCACGGGCAGTTAAAATACCTTGGGACAAGTGCATCCCTTCAATGTCTTCTGGAGAAGTTTCCAAACGCACCAGAATGGTTTTTTCGCCACGTTCAACGGCTTCCTTCACATCTTCGGCGTTAAAGTACACTTTACCGCAGCCCGCACCAGGAGACGCTGGCAAAGCAGTGCCGATAGGTGTGGCAGCGCTTAATGTGGCGGCGTCAAAAGCAGGGTGCAACAGTTGGTCCAGCTGTTTGGGGTCTACTTTCATTAAAGCTTCTTCTTCGGTGAGTAAACCTTCGCTTACCAGATCCACGGCAATTTTCAAAGCAGCGTGGGCGGTACGTTTGCCGTTTCTGGTTTGCAGAATGTACAGTTTGCCCTCTTCAATGGTGATTTCCATGTCTTGCATGTCTTTGTAGTGGGCTTCCAATTTTTTAGCAATGGTCATGTATTGTTCAAAAATTTCAGGCATTTCGGCTTGCAGTTCAGCAAATGGTTTCGGTGTACGCACACCAGCCACCACGTCTTCGCCTTGGGCGTTGATCATGTATTCGCCGTAAATGGCGTTTTCGCCGGTAGCGGCGTTACGGGTGAACACCACGCCTGTGCCAGAGGTGTCGCCCATGTTACCAAACACCATAGATTGCACGTTAACGGCTGTGCCCCAGTCGTAAGGAATGTCGTTCATGCGGCGGTACACAAAAGCACGTGGGTTGTCCCAAGAACGGAATACAGCGCAGATGGCTTCATAAAGTTGTTCTTTGGCGTCTGTGGGGAAATCTTTGCCTTGGTCTGCTTTGTAGATGGCTTTGAATTTTTCCACAACAACTTTTAAATCTTCAACGGACAAATCTAAGTCGTCTTTATAACCTTTTTCTTCTTTATACTCGTCCAATACCCGTTCAAACTTGGATTTAGACACACCGATAACCACGTCGGCAAACATCATAATAAACCGGCGGTAGGAGTCGTAAGCAAAACGGGGAGTGCCTGTTTTGTTTGCCAGTGCTTCCACCGCTTGGTCGTTAATGCCTAAGTTTAAAACTGTGTCCATCATGCCGGGCATGGATGCACGAGAGCCTGAACGTACAGAAACCAACAAAGGATTTTGAGGGTCACCAAATTTTTTGCCGGTGATTTTTTCCAATGTAGCCATGGCTTCGTCCACTTGGTTTTTAATATCCTCAGACAAAACACGGCCGGTTGCGTTGTACAATGTGCAGGCCTCTGTGGTAACCGTAAAGCCTTCCGGTACTGGTAAACCCAGTTTGGTCATTTCACATAAATTTGCGCCTTTGCCACCCAGCAAATTGCGCATGGAACCGTCGCCTTCCGTGAACATATACACGTATTTCTTGCTCATACGTTAACCTCCTTAGTCATCTACATTTTTCCTCTATATTACAGTATTGCACAAATTTTGTAAAGTAATCAAATTTGCCTAAATAAACCAATGACTTTGCCCAGAATTTTGACTTCTCGGCTGTAAATGTCGTTGTACAGGGCATTTTCAGAGTGAAGGCGCACAACCCCGTGGGGTTCCTGGAAGAAACGTTTGACAGTGGCAGCGTCATCTAAAAGGGCCACCACAATGTCTCCGTTTTCTGCATGGGGCTGTTTGCGCACCACAATCATGTCTTTGTGGTAAATGCCTGCCTCTTCCATGCTGTCTCCTTGCACTTTTAGCATGAAAGCATCGTAATTGCCTAAAAAGTCCACGGGCAGGGGAAAGTATCCTTCTAAATCTTCCGCGGCCAAAATGGGGTTGCCCGCCGTCACCTGGCCTAAAATAGGCACCGGCACCACTTCTTGCAGCCCCTCTGGCTGCACCAGCTCAATGGAGCGGTTTTTGGCGGGATTGCGGCGGATGTGACCTTTGCGTTCCAGCGCCAGCAAATAGGCATGGACGGTGGCTGTGGATTTAAGCCCCACAGCCTGCCCAATCTCCCGCACGGTGGGGGGGTAGCCTTTTTGCCGGATATGGTTGGTTAAAAAATTAAGCAGCAGTTGTTGTTTAGCAGTTAAAGGTTCTCTGGACATATGCGCCTCATTTACTGGTGATTTGTTTGTAGGCTTCTGTCAGAGCCGGGTCTGTTTCCAATAAGGTTTCATACAACGCCATGTTCAGGGCGTACAGGGTGTCTTCCGTCAGCTTGCCATTAGCCGGTAAATTGTCTTGGGTGGCCTGGAAATCTTTCACTGCCTGCATGGTGGTTGCATCGTAATAGGTACCCATTTCACCGGTGGTGTAGCCTAAATACTGTAAAATGCCTTTTAGGTTCACAATTTCAGGGGAATTGTCTTCCCCGTCTAAAAACACATAGTCTACAAATGGAGGCAAAGGCACTGCCACGTCTGGGGTGACCCCCACATGGTTCAGCGGTTTGCCGCTGCGCCTGAAACATTCTGCAAAAGTAAGGGAAAGCCCGCCGGCTTCATCAATTTGGAAAATGGACTGCATAACCCCTTTGCCATAGGTGGTTTCCCCAACCAAAGTGGCTGCCCCGCTGTCTTGCATGGCAGAAGCCATAATTTCCGCCACAGAAGCGGTGTTGCCGTCTATCAATACCACCATGTTTTTAAAAGGCGCTTCTTGTATGTACGAACGGTATGTTTCTTTCTGGCCGTCTTTCTCTTTGTAAGAGAAGATGACCCCTTCGGGCACCAGCTGCTTGCAAATGTCCACAGCCACGTCCACCAGGCCCCCTGGGTTGCCCCGTAAGTCGATGATCAGCCGTTCAACCCCTTGGGCTTTTAATGCCGCCAAGGATGCTTTCAGTTCGTTGCTGGTTTCTTCCCCCACCTGTTCAATACGCAAGTAGCCGGTTTTGCCATCGTCTGCTTTGGCAGCGTCAATGAGGGTTTGAATGTCTTCCACAAACACAGTTTCCAGGTTGAACTGAACTTTGGTTAGAGACACGGTAATAGCAGTGCCCATGCGGTCTACGGTGAGGTCTAAGGTTTCCTTTTCAGGGTTGGTGATGTATATTTCCATTTCTGCCATGCCCATCTCCGCTATAGACAAGCCATCTACTTTGGTGATGACATCTCCCTGCAACAACCCGGCTTCTTCGGCCGGTGAGCCTTTCACCACCCGCAAAATTTCCGGCAACCCGTCTTCGTTTTCCATATACACAATGCCCACGCCGTATGTAGATACCATAACATCGTCCATGAGCTGGCCAAATTCCTGGGCGTTAAAATAATTGCTGTAAGGGTCTAACGTGTTCATCATGCCTTGCATGGCGGCGGCGTACAATTGCTCTACGGTTACTTCGTCCCCCACATAGTTTTCCAGAATCAGCATCATGGTATCGCCAATGGCTTCAGATGCGGCCTGGGTTTCGTCCCATTTGTCGTAATAAGGCATAGCATAGGCCGGCTTGGGTACCGCAAACACAATCAGGGCAACGCAGCAGATCAGTAATTTTTTAATCATTTTATCCCCCTTGAAATATTATTGAGGTGGACTTCTACGGTTGTTACAATTGCAAAAGTCCACCTTGAGTCTAAAAATCAATTTGCATAATGCACAATGTGCTCGGTGTAGTCCAGGGCAATGTCTGCCCGCATATAGTCGATAAGCCGGTTTAGGAATGCAGCAGCATCCGCTTTGGAAACCAGTTTAGTCGGGTTAAAAGCTCCATCCTCGTCGCCCCGGATAAGCCCAATCTTCCAGGCAGCATACACTTCTTTTTTGGCCCAGCTTGCCAGTTTGTAATCGTCGGTAAACACAGTGGCCGGGGTAGGGGAAAGCCCTAACTGTTCCAGCCCAATGCTTCTTAACAAAATGACAATGGCTTCCTGGCGGTCTAAAGGTTCGTCAATGGCAAAGTTGCCGTTTTGCCGCCCCACCGTCAGCCCGGCTTCATAGGCCGCCATGATGTAGGGGTACTCCGGCCGTTCTGGTGGCACATCCGGGAACACAATGGTGATGGGTTCCGTGGTTCTGCGCCGTGTGTTGGTGGTAGTGGTGGCTGTGGTTGTTGGTTTGATGGGCATTTTCATGGCCTTCACCAATGCGGTGACGTATTGGCCACGGGTAATGGCTTGGTTGGGCTGGTAATAGCTGGGTGCCCCTTCCAACACTTGCATGGCAAAGAGCCGTTTAATGTCGGACTCTGCAAAGTGGCCCTTTAAAGCGCTTAAATCCGGCGCAATAAGCTGTTCAAAAGAATTGTAGCTGGCAATGTTGGCCCGGCCGGTGGCAGACACATCATAAAACTGCTTGGGCTTCACGAAAATGTCATATTCCAGCCCGCTTTTGTTTTCCATCACCTCTTTGTAGTTGCCTTCAAAGCTGATGGCGGTAGGTTCGTTTTTATCATATTGAATGAGCTTAGCCACAGACACGCTGGGCCGCACTTGATATTGCATTTGCCAGTCCGGGGCATAGACGGTGCCGTCTACCCGGTGGGTTTCCGTGCTGGACCATGCGCTCTTGTAGCCGTAGAAGGAGCCGGAAGTTTCCAGGGTGGTTGCCCCTTCTGCTTCGCCCCCGGCGGTATACACCGCCCGCCGAGACACATTGCCTTTGTAGTACGTCACCCCCGGGGTGTGGTCTTCAATGACGCTAATGCCGAACCGAGATTGGCGTTCGTCAATGCGGAAGTCACCCCCTGGAGTGGTGATGGTTTCGTTCCAGTTGCTCACTTCGTAATCTTTAATCATTTGGTTGTTTTCACGTCTAAAGTTTACATTAAAAGTGATGGTGCGTTCAATGGAAATATCCTCCGCCGTGGTGTCTGACGGGCGGACGGTGTACGTTTCTTTATAAGTGCCCACATTGACGGTGTCGTCAATTTTGCCGGTTTTCACGGTGAGCAGCCCTTCAAAAGTAACGGGGCGTCCATCCAGAAATACCACTTCTTTATAGTTTAAATTATCGGCAATGGTGGTGTTGGCATTTTTGTTGTTTTTTTCCTGTTCCAGCAAAATTTCGGTGGTCTTGGGAAGCCGGGTGCCTTCGGAGATACCCCCGAAGAAACCCATGTCTCCCATTTGTGCAAAGGCGCTTTGGCTTAAAATGGTGGAAAACACCAGCGTCAAGCCCAGCAGGCGCTTGAAATTTTTCATGCTTTAACTCCTCTCAACTTAACGCTCCACCAGTACAATCACAGCGTCCACTTCATCCCCAGGTGCGGGTTTGGCAGGCAGCACGTTGGTCATCACCCGAATTTTGTCACCCACGGCTAAGTCTTTAGGGGTAACGGTGCTGTTGTTTTTGGCAATGATGGTGTTGTCCACCATGTTAATGACCAGGGTGTTGTTTGTGGTGCTCACCGGCAGCCATTTGCCTGTTTTGTTGTCGTAATAGGCTGCATCTTTCACAGAGGCCGTGCCGTCTTCCAGCTGGTAAATGGTGCCCCGCACTGCTTTGGTTGCGTAAGGTGCATCCACCACCAGGTCTGCATGGCTTCCGTTAATCACAATGTTGTACACCTTGTTTGCCACGGTGTCTTCCCCGTAAGAGAGGAAGGTGTCGTTGGCCACATAGCCGCCGTCGTTTAAGAACAAGGTTTTATAGTCAATGGTAAATTCCCGCTCAATGGGGGAGTACGTCCATTCATTGCCGTTTAACACCGCCATAGAGCTTACCTTAAAGCTTTGGCCATCGTTCACGCTAATCACCCGGCCACGGGCGATCATCACAGCGGAAGTATCCGGTGCTTCCAGAATGTCCACCACAGCTGCCGTGTTCTGGCCGTTTAAGGACACCACCGCATAATCCGGGGCAGAAATAGCGTTGCCGCTGGTCAACCGGCCATGACGGCGCACAATGGTGCCCGCATCGGTTTTGATGGTGCCGTTGTTGCTTAAAATAGAGAAGCTGCCGTTGCCGTCTGCGGTAATGACTGTATCCGGGCTGAGCAGTTCGTCCCGGCCAGAGCGGAAGGTGACTTTCTTCACCTTTTCCCCGGTGTAGTTGTTTTGCAGGGCAATGTACACTTCACCGTCCGCCCGTTTTAAATACTGCATGGCGTAGTCCAGGCTGATGCGCTGGCCGTCCATGTAATACTCAATGTCTCGGTCTGCCAGGCTGTAGTTGGCCACGTTCTGGTAGCCTCCCCAGCCGGTTTTGCCTAAAGTTTGGGCGTTTTGCACCAGCAACTGGTTTTGCACGCTGTTCATGCCTGCCAGTTGCCCCCGGACGATGTTGCTAATGTAATGTTCGTCCCCTTCCAGGGTCATTTCTTTCACAGACTCCACAATGCTGCCAGGCTCTAAAATGGCTTGGTTCACCAGCAGCCGCACCCAGTCCCCGGGCTTAATGTCCCCCGGCTTAATGGGTCTGCCGTCTTTGGACATGTACACCGAATGGGGCACATCGAACCAGGCGGTTTCCTTGTTTTCGTATTCCACGGCCATGGAAGTAAAGCTCCCGTTGTTCACAAACTGGGTGATTTTGCCGTACTTCATGGCGTAGTTGGTGGAAGCACTCACGGCGGTAATGTTTTCCGGGTTTTCAGGAGAGAAACGTAAAAACACAATGTCCCCCGGTTCCACTTGGTCGATGGTGGTGTCGTTGGGGTTGTATTTAAAGTGGGGGAACATTTGGGCAATGTAGCCGATGCCGTCGTCCCGGCTGAAATAAGGCTGCTTGGTTACCTTCACGTTGCCGTCCAGGTAAAACCGGGTCACTTGGTTACCTTTGTTGTCCAGGTAGGTGAGGGTGCCCAGGGCCGGGTTGTTGTCTGTTACAATGCCCCGTGCTTCCGTTACCACGCTGACTTCCCCTAAATAGTTGATGTTGTCTACCACGTTATTTTTCAAAGAAAGTTCCACATTGCTGCCGATGGGGGCAGAAGCCAGTGCTTGCCGTCTGCCGTTAATGGTGATGTATGCATCCCCGGCATCGTCCGTGCCCTTTAACCCGGTGACCATAAAATAGTTGTAAGCCTTTCCGGTGGCATCGGTAATGGTGATTTGGTTGTTGGCATCATCCACTTTTTGCAGCTTGCCGGAAACGGTTTTGGCCACCACCTGTTCCCCCAGCACCTGTACATACAGGGCGGTATTGTCTGCGGTGGAGACTAAATATTCAATTTTATCCCCTTCGCTTAAAACGGTGGCGCCGGAAACAGTGCCGTTCTTAAACACCACCATGTCTATGCTGCCAATTTGGGGGGAAACGTTCTGGGCAAAAGCATAACGCAACACATCAATGTTGCCGTCTGCGGTACGCACGTAGAAATCTCTGGTTAATAAGCCGCTGTTGGTATCGGTTACCTGGGCATCTTTAATGCCCCCGATGGTGCCGGACTTCTTCACAATGCCCATCATGTTGTTGTAAATGCTGTCCATGTTTTTCAGCACTTGGGCCATTTCTGCCCGGGTAAGGCTGCCTTTGGGTTTTAGCTGGCCGTTAGCATCCCCTTTAAAAATACCGGCAGCCAGCGCCTTTTCCATGGAGGCCACTTTGTCTACAGACAGGTTGCTCCAGTCTGAATAATTGTAGATGTTTTGCTGAGAAGAAGTGGTGGTAAAGGCATCGGGGTTGGCGGTTTCAAGCCCACGCACCAGCCAGTCTGCCACTTGCTCTCTGGTGGCGGATGCTCCACGGACGAAGTTCACCGCCGGGTCTAGGGTGGTTTGGTCTGTGGCCAAGGCATCGTTATATTGTGCCCGGGTAATCAGCCCCAGCTGCCTGGCTCTGTCTAAGTAGCCGATGGACCATAAAGTGCGCAAAGGTGAACCGGCAGGCAATTGGTTCTGCACAGTCACGGCGGCAGCCTGGGCGTTGTTTTCCTCACCCAGCACCCGTAACACAAAAGCTAATGCTTCCTGGTTGGTTACGGCAGTATCGGGCTGGTACGTTTTGTCGTAGCCCTTCACCATGTTCAGTGCGCCGCCACGCACAATGGCCTCTTTGGCCCAAAAGTTCGGGGCAAGGTCTGTAAAGCTTAAGTTCTTCACCATTGCTTCCCCTTCGGCCCGGCCGGTGTATGTATTTTGCACAGGGTCCAGGAAAATGCGGGTGTCTGTCTCGCCCATGGCAGACAGGACCATAGAGGCAGACAAAACGGCGGAAAGGCAAAATGCGGCAAGTTTTTTCATGGGAAAACCTCCGAATAAATTAAAAATTGCTCACGGG
>CAZCQP010000021.1:0-41804 GCA_964500895.1 uncultured Eubacteriales bacterium
GTTCCCTCATAGAAAACCGCCCCACATAGATAAATAACCCTATAGACACCAGCGTAGCAAAATAAACGGGCACGGAAAACGATAAAATTAAAATAACAATAAGCGCAATGGGCCAGAACCCCTTGAACAAATCTGTGAGATGCATGGTTTTGTTTTCCGAATGGGGCTGGCCTGTTTCTTTTGGAATTTTTCTTAAATACAAAAGGTAGCCCAGTAAAATGGCCACACACACCATAGGCGTCATGGCCGCAATAAACCCATTCATGGTAACAGTGCTACCCACCAAGCTTAGCGCGATGACCACACTGGGGAATGTGGGCAAAAAACTTTCCGGCATGTGGCGAAAAAAGGAAGCCACAAATGCTTTATCTTCTACAGGTATAGTGTCTCCAGCACCTTTATCCACAATGGCCCCGCAAATGGAGGACACACTGGCAGAGGGCAAAAGCCCTAAAAAAGCGGGTACAAGGGAAACCGCAACCCGCCGGTTATTAAAGATGCCGTCCAAAGACTGTTGCGCCAGAGCAAGACAGTCCCGCCGCTCCAGCATCCGTTGCAAATATGTAATCATATAAAACGTTAACAACACGGATAGCGTTTGCCAACTGACCGCCGCATGTAGCGCCGTTTGAAAAAAGATGGGCAGCGAAAGACCAAAAAGCAACACCGCCGACACCGTTGCACCCAAAACCGCCAAATATAGCGGAAGCTTAAACTTTAGCGCAATGGCCATCAATGCAAAGATTACAGCTAATTTTAACAGTTCCATTTGTAAATGCCCCTTTTGTCACGTGGTATGTTATGGTCCTTTTAGTATACTGAAATTTTCAATATTAGTAAAGCTTCTTTAGCATAAGGCTAGGACGAGGGCTAGGGCACAAAGGAAATCTGCTAAACATGGCTAATTTAGAACCTGTATTCAATAATGGGTTGCCCAAATTTGAAATAGCGATTCTTCGCCATTTGAGGCGTGGCGGCGCAGGCATAATAGTGGAGTTATGACAAGCCGCTACAACAAAGAATGGCGGAATAATCGCTTCAAAGTTGGGCGACAGCTTGTTGAATACAGGTTCTTATTTAAAAATCCTTCAACGACCATAGTTCGGCCCCTGACGTGGTGGTTGAAACGGCCCCTGCTTTCAGTGCATCCACGATCATGCTGCGTTCGCAGATTAAGCCTCCAGCAATGATGGGAACGGTTATGTATTCTGCGCTCCATTCTATAATTTTGGGCGCACAGCCGGGCAATATTTGCACACAATCGGGCCGTGAAGCCTTCACCTGCTTCACAACGCCGTGAAAGGAAAATGAATCAATAACAAACAGCCGGTGTACCGTTAAAAGACCCTGGGCTTTTGCGGCCGTAATCATGGGCGCCTTTGCACTTAATATGCCGTCTGCTTCTGTCTTTTTGGCAATGAAATCTACAGCGATAGACTTGCTGGACAACCCTTCAATAAGGTCTGTGTCTACAAAAACCGTTTTGTTGTGGGCTTTTAGTTCGGCAACAATGCCCGCAATGCTTAAAATATCCCCAAAGAGCACAAAAACAATGTCACACAAATGCTTCTTCACTTCAACAACACCTTCAGGGCTTTTAACGCTTGCAATCACCGGATTGTGTTTTAAAAGTTCCATAAAGCTTGCCTTTGTCAAATCCATACACTCCTTTTCATGCCATGATTTTATATGAACTTGGGCATGGTGTCAAACGTTTTATAAATTTTTACTTGACATTATTCCAAAGAATGGTATAATACTTATCATAATAACTAAAATTTAATAATCTATTTTTTCGGAAATAGACAAATTGCTAAGAGATGAGAGAAAAGCGATTTTGGCTAGTGTATGTTTTTAATGCCAAAATTTCTGTACTCTCATTTTTTATTTCATTTTAAGGAGCGTGTGTTATGGCTAGTAATCTGGATTTCAACATGGACTTTTTCTCCCTTAAAGGCAAAAACGCCATTGTAACCGGGGGAAACACAGGTTTGGGGCAAACATTTGCCATTGCCCTTGCAAAAGCCGGGGCAAATGTGCTTGTTCCCAGCATTTTGGATGACAACGGCGCAACACAGGAACTGATAGAAGCCCAGGGCGTTAAATATGCGTTCATGTTGGCGGACATTACAGCGGAAGGTATGCCCAAGAAAATTGCAGACACCTGTGTGGAAACCTTCGGCAGTGTAGACATATTGGTGAACAGCGCCGGCATTTGCATCAACGAGCCGGACGTGACCAAATATGGCCGGAGCCAGTGGGACAAAATGGTGGCCGTGAACTTAACGGCAGCATTTGAAATGGCCCATGAGGTGGCCAAGTACATGATTCCCCAAAGAAGCGGAAAAATCATTAACATCTGTTCCCTGTTCTCTTTCTTGGGTGGGCAATGGTCCTGCGCTTATGCCAGCACCAAGCACGGCCTGGCTGGTTTCACAAAGGCTTACTGCGATGAACTTGCCCAATTTAACATTCAAGTAACAGGCATTGCACCGGGTTATTACAAAACAGACATTACCGAAAAAACAAGAAGCAACCCGGAAGCCAACGCCAGAGTTTTGGCCCACATTCCAGCAGGGCGCTGGGGAGAAACCTTAGACCTTATGGGCACGGTGGTGTTTTTGGCCAGCAAAGCTTCCGATTATGTAAACGGCACGTTAATAACCGTTGATGGCGGGTATATGGTGAGATAAGGAGAGAACGATATGAAACTGGAAAGAGACGCAATTGTCCAAAATTTAAAGGCCATGCTTTCGGATGACCAGGTGGTCACGGACCACGAAGTGCTGCTTTTAAGCAGTGTAGACCGTTTCAGAAAATATGAGGAACTGCACAGGGTGTTTACCCAACCCATCCCTGCGGCTGTGGTGTATGCCAAGTGTAAAGAAGAAGTTTCCAAAATACTGGCCTTTGCTAACGAACACGGCATCAACATTGTGCCCAGAACCGGGCATTCGGCCACAGAAGGCGGCCTGGAAACCCCCCTGCCCAACAGCGTGGTGTTGGACGGCTCTATGATGAACGAAGGCATCACCATTGACATTGAAAACATGATGGCCACTGCCCAGTGCGGGGTGCCCCTTCAAGTTCTGGAAGATAAGCTGCGTGAACAGGGCTATACTACCGGTCATTCCCCACAATCCAAACCCCTTGCCCAAATGGGCGGCCTGGTAGCCACCCGTTCCATCGGCCAGTTTTCCACCCTGTACGGCGGCATTGAAGACATGGTGGTGGGCGTTGAGGCCGTTTTCCCAGACGGGCACATTGCCAAAATAAAGAATGTGCCACGCCGTGCAGCAGGGCCAGACATTCGCCACATTGTTATTGGTAACGAAGGCGCACTGTGCTTCATCACCGAAGTGACGGTGAAAATATTTAAATTTTACCCAGACAACTACCGGTTCCACGGCTACACTTTGGACAACATGAAAACAGGCTTTGAAATCCTGCGTGAGGTGATGGTGCAAGGGTATCGCCCATCTGTGGCCCGTCTGTACGACGTGGAGGACGGGGGCTATCATTTCTCCCACTTTGCCGATGGCAAATGCGTGCTCATTTTTGCCGCAGAAGGCCCAGAGAAGATAGCAAAAGCAACCTCCGAAGCCATTTCCGAAATTGTGGCCAAGTACCCCGAGTGCGTAGAGGTTGACCCTAAATACATAGAAACATGGTTTGCAGATTTGAACTGGGACCCTGTGAAGATTCAAGAAGAGCGGGACGAAATTATGGCCACCAACAACATCGGCCATACCACCGAAGTTTCCGCCAACTGGAGCGAAATTTACAACTTGTACGAGGTGTGTGTCCGCCGTATTAAAGAAGAAATTCCCAACATCACCATGATGGGCGGGCATTCTTCCCACAGCTACATCAACGGCACCAACATGTATTTCGTGTACTACTACAACGTGCTGGACTGCAAGCCCGAAGAAGAAATAACCAAATACCACTACGCCATTATGGATATTATCATTGACGAAACCATCAAACGGGGCGGTTCCATTTGCCACCACCACGGCGTGGGCAAAAACCGGGCCCAATATATGGACAGAGAGCACGGCGACGGTGCGCTGTACATCATGCGCAAGCTGAAAGAAGCGTTCGACCCTAACCACGTCATGAACATGGGCACCATTTTGCCCCTTGAAAAATAATGAAAATCCTGTTATGTGTAAAGGAAAGCCCCTGTGTGGATGCGGTTTTTGCAGGGCCGTGGGAAACGGAAGCAAACCCGCCACGGCTTGTAACCAAATATGTGAAGCGCGAACTGGGTGCTTATGACGAAGGTGCAGCAGAGCTGTGCCTTCGTCTGAAAGACAAAACAGACACACACTTTTTAACCGCAATAACCGCAGACGGCCCCCTTTCAGAACGTATGCTCAAAAATCTGCTGGCGGTTGGGTTTGATGAAGCGGTACGCATTGACCCAGGTAATACCGATTTGCGTTTTAACCCCAACGCCACAGCTATGTTACTCACAACGTTTGCTCAATTGCATGGGCCTTTCGACTTGATTGTGTCCGGCGCACAAGGCACAGAGGGGGGCAGCTCTAAAGTGCCGCCCCTGCTGGCGGAAGCGCTGAACTTGCCCTTTGTGCCCAACCTGAATGCCTTGGCACTTACAGAAGATGGTTCTATCACCTTTACCTGCGATGGAGTTACAGGCAGCTTGCCCCTTCCGGCAGTGGTGTCCGTGGGCAACATGGAAGCCGCATACCTTCGGGTGCCTACGCTGAAAGCCAAAATGGCATCGGCCAAGCAAGCCATCACCGTGATAAACGCCGAAGACCAGGCCCTGCCCAATCCCGACTGTGTGCTGGAAACGTTGCAGTACATGGACAAAAGCAGAACGTGCCAATTCATCCAAGCAGAAAATGCCAGTGAAGCTGCCCAGCAACTTTTAGCCCTATTTGAAGGTGAAGACCTATGAACATTGTAGCGGTGACCATGGGCGGCGACCACAACCGCCAAAACCAGATGCAGGAAATTGCCGAATTTGCCCAGATTTCGAATATTGCCATCACCCAGTTTTTACACATGGATGGGGACATGGATTTTTCTGGCGCAGCCATCGAAAAAATTGTGGCCCATGTGCAAGAAACAGGCACAGAACTGTTGGTGCTGCCTTCGGGGGCATATTGCGGTTCTATGGCGGTACGTGCAGGGGCAAGGCTGAATGGAAGTTCTCTTACGGACGTTTCCCAAATAATCTTGGAAGCTGGGGCTGTGCAAGCCTTTAAACGGGTGTATTCGGCCAATTTGATGGGTGTTTTTAGAGCAGAAAAACTGCCGCTAATCATCAGCCTACAAAAAAGCGGCAGTCCGTCGGAACACAACCGCATCATGGCTGTGGGCCGTGGCATCAAAAGCCGTGAAAATACTGAAAGTGCGCAGAAGCTTGCAGAAAACCTAAACGTAGGCTTTGCCGCTTCCCGGCCGGTGGTACTTAGCGCTTGGGCGCAAATGGAGGCTTTAACGGGGGTGTCTGGCAATGTGGTTGCACCGGAAACCCTGCTGGTGCTGGGAGCTTCCGGCCAAGCGGCCTTCGTAAGCGGCATTGAAAAAAGCAAGCGCATCATCGCCGTCAACACGGATAAAGACGCCCCCATCTTCAAAAAAGCAGACTACGGGTATGTGGGTGATTGCGTGTCTGTCCTTAAGGAGCTGGAAAAACTGCTATGATAAAGGATTTGTTTTTGCCATTTGACGAACGGTTTGAAGAATATAAAAGTGACGAATCCAAAATGAGCGGTTATGCCGAAACCATTGCATTTCCCAAAAGCACGGGGGAAGTGGCGCAAATTCTGCGGCAATGCTATGAAGCAAAAACCCCCGTAACGGTTCAAGGGGGCAAAACAGGCATTTGCGGCGGGGCTGTGCCTTTTGGCGGCCATGTGCTGAACTTGTCCAGAATGAACGGCATTGTGGCGCTGGAGGAAACGGATGGCGGGTTCGTCTTAACGGTTCAAGCTGGGCTGTGCATTGGCGACATTAACTTTGGGGTTATGGGCGCTGGCTTTGACGAAGCCTCCCTTAAAGCCCTTGACAACCTGCGAAAGTCTGGCCACTTCATGTGGCCGGTGGAACCCACGGAACGCTCGGCCACCGTAGGCGGCGTGATTGCCACAGATGCCAAGGGTATTGCCCATGGGATTTACGGCAGTGTGGCGGCCCATGTGCAGGAAATGGAAGTGGTGCGGCCGGATGGTACAATCACCACCGTGAAAAGCCCCACAGAAATGGCCGAATTTGTGGGCACAGAAGGCATTTTCGGCGTCATTACCCAGGCCAAGCTCACCCTTATGCCAAGGCCGGCAGACGAATGGGGCATATGCTTTCTGTTTGAAAATGAAGACGATGCCCTGGCCTTTGCAGACGGCCTGGACAAAAACCTGCCAACCCTTGCGGCGGCAGAGTTTTTGGACAAAACCACTTTAGGCTACATTGCCAAGCTGAAACAAACCGCCACCAAGCTGAACCAGCTGCCGGATATTCCCTCCAACACAGCGGCCATGGTTTACATGGAGCTTCACGGGGAAACGGAAGCCATTGAGCAAACGGCCATGGTTTTGATGGAATGCGGCGTGGCAGAAGAAAACACCTGGGCCCTTTCCGGCTTTGAAGATGTGGAAAAACTGCGGGTGTTGCGCCATGCAGCCCCCGAAGCGGTGAACATTGAAATTGCCAGCCGATACACAACCAAGCTGGGCACAGATTTAAAAGTGGAAGGGGAAACCTTTTCCGAAACTTACCGGAGATACAAACAAGACGCTGGCCACCTGGAAATGGCCGTGTTTGGGCATATTTTAGGTAACCGGCTGCACGCCAACCTTTTGCCTAAAGACCCAGCGGAATTTGCTTTCGGCCAAAAGCTTATTGCCCAGTGGACGGCATTTGCCGCACAATCCGGCGGCACATTGTTTTTTGAGCACGGCACAGGCAAGCTAAAAGCCCCATTGCTGGCCAAGTACGGGGACCAGAATATTTTGGCCAACTTAAAGGCACAAAAGCTGGCAGTGGACGGCGCTGGCATATTAAACAAGGGTACGTTACTAGGCAGTGTTTGAAAATTCATAAACAATGGGTTTTAACCAATATTTTGGTGGGAAAACCGTTCAAACGAACTTGAACCACGTTCATTTGAACGGTTTTCCTCCCCTGAAAAGGTTAAAACCCCCACAAAATGATTTTTCAAACACGCCCTGGCCGTACCACAGGAGGATTAACGTGAACATTGCGGTGTGCGTGAAGCAGGTTCCGGCGGCAGATGCCCTGGCCTGCGACCCGGTGACGGGGGTGCTGATACGAAGCGGTGCCCCGGCCAGAATAAACCCCTACGATTTGCGGGCCTGTGAAGCGGCGCTGCAACTGGGGGAAAGACTTTCCGGCACAACCACCGCACTCACCATGGGGCCGGAAAGTGCCAAGGATGCCCTGAAAGAAGCAGTGGCCATGGGTGTGGGTGAAGGGGTGCTGGTTTCGGATAAAGCCTTTGCCGGGGCGGACGTTTACATTACGGCCCGAACAATGGCCAACGCCCTCAAACATCTTGGCGGCTTTGACATCATTGTGTGCGGCAGCCACACCACCGATGGGGACACAGGACAAACAGGGCCGGAACTTGCCCAACTGCTGGGCCTTCCCCTACTTTACAACGTGACAGCCTTGCTGGAAACCGGAGCAGATATAACCATGGCACAAAAAATAGACGGGGAAATGTATACCGTGTCCATCGCCCCGCCCTTTGTGCTTGTAGCGGAAAAAGAGGCGTTTAATCCCCGGCTGCCCGGCTTGAAACAAAAGCTGGCCGCTGGGAAGAAAGTTTTCCAAACCCTGGGCCTTTCGGAATTAGGGGACACAGCAGAGGATTACGGCCTTTCCGCATCCCCCACACGGGTTAAAAAGATAAGTGTGTCCGGGAAAAGAGCCGGAGGAAACCCCATCACCGGCACCCCAGAGGAACTGGCAAGCGTCATTCTGAAAGCCGTGGCTTCCCCACATCAAGGAGGTGCCGCCCATGAATAACATTGCGGTTGCGTCCCTGTGGGGTGAAGATGAGCAGACAGTGAAAGAGCGGGTTGCCCTTGCTGTTGGGCTGGCCAAACAAGCGGGCACAGAAGCGGTGCTTCTCCTTGCCGGGCCGGATGTACAGGCAACCGCTCAAACCCTTTCCCATTATGGACTAAGCAAGGTTTACTACACGGAAAACAAGCAACTACAGCATTTTCGGCCGGATGCCTACGCCCAAGCCATGGGCAATCTGATAGAAGCGGCCAAACCCGCCGTGGTTTTGTGGGGTTCTTCCCACAAAGACAAAGCCACAGCCCCTATGCTAGCCGCCAAATATGCCACAGGGATAACCGCAGACTGTACCGCCCTTTTTATGGATGCAAACGGGCAGCTCATTCAAACCCGGCCTGCATACGGCGGAAACGTGATGGCGGACATCATCACCCCCACCGCAAGGCCACAGTTTGCCACCGTTCGGGGTGGAACAGGCCTGTTGGCAGAGAGACTCGAAGAACCCGGGCAGGTTATTGCAGTTGCCAGCCCCTCCATTGCTTCAAGGGTGCAGGTCATCAGCCGGGAAAAGGGGTTGCCGGAATCGGCGTTGAAAGATGCAAAAATCATTGTGGCGGCGGGAAAGGGTTTCAAAACAAAGGCAGACCTAGACATGGTGAAAGACTTTGCAAAGCAAATCAACGCCCAGTATGCCGCATCACGCCCCCTTGTGGAAAAGGGCTGGGTAAGCCCAGAGCGGCAAATTGGGCTTTCTGGCAATTTTGTTAGCCCAGACGTTCTCATCACCTTGGGCATTTCAGGCTCGGTGCAGTTTATGAGCGCCATTAAAGGAGCCAAAAAAATCATTGCGGTAAACACAGACCCGGGAGCGGCCATTTTTTCGGTGGCCAGCATGCCGGTTATTGCAGACATTTACGACATACTTCCAAAACTTTTACATTCCCGCTAAGGGAGGAGGCTTTTATAATGGGGAAAAAGTATATTATAGCCATAGACGGGGGCTCTCAAAGTTCCAAAGTGACCATCTTCGACACCGAAGGAAACATCATTTGTGAAGGCAGAGAAAATTTAAAGCCCATGCACCTGCCGGCTCTGGGAGTTGCGGAATACCCGGATGACGATTTGTGGGACAGCATTGCAGTGGCAAGCCAAAAGGCCATGAGCAAATTTACAGGGGACCCGAAAGACATTATCGCCCTGGGTTTGTGCACCATCCGTTGCTGCCGGTGCTTGCTGAAAGGCGATGGCACCCTGTATTCACCAGCCATAAGCTGGATGGATTTGCGGCTGGCACGCCCCTACGAACACGAAAGTGACGATGTGAAATACGTAACCACCACCTCGGGTTATATCACCCACCGGTTTACAGGGGAATTTATAGACACCGCCGGCAATTACTTGGGGGAATGGCCCATCGACTTCGACACATGGCAGTGGAGCACAGACCCGGAAGTGCTCAAACACTACAACATTCCCTTGCACATGCTCTTTAAGCTGCAAGACCCAGGCACCATAGCGGGATGTGTCACAAAGGCGGCGGCAGAGAAAACAGGCATCCCGGAAGGTGTACCTGTTGTCATTACCTCCAACGACAAGGGCGTGGAAGCCCTTGGAGCCGGCCTTAAGCCGGACAACCAAGTCTTAGTTTCCCTTGGCACATACATATGCGGCATGTTAAGCGGCACAGTGAACACCACAGGTACCAAGGATTATTTCACCAATTTCGCTTCGGTTCCGAAGCAGTTCATATACGAAAGCGGTGGAGGCGTGCGCCGGGGCATGTGGCTCATTAGCTGGGCACGGGACTTGTTGGGAGACGAAATCACCCAGCGGGCCCAAGCACTGGGCATAACTCCGGAAGAACTGTTAAGCCAAGAGGCCCAGCACGTGAATGCAGGCTGTGACGGCCTGATGATTGTACCTCATTGGCTGGCACCCCCATCCGCCAGATATAAAAAAGGGGTCATGTTAGGTTTCGATGGCAGGCACGGGCGCTACCACATTTACCGTGCTGTGATGGAATCTATTGCGCTCACCATGAAAAACAACGTGGACGCCATGTGTAAAGAACTGCAAATACAACCAGAGGGGGTGATTGTTTCGGGTGGTGGCTCCAACAGCGAACTGTTTATGCAAATTTTTGCAGACGTGTTCAATTTGCCCGCAAAGCGCAATGTCATTAACGGTTCGGCAAGCTTGGGGTGCTTCGTCTGTGCTGCAGTTGCTGTAGGGGTTTGCGAAAGCTTTGAAGCGGCGGTTGAAAAGCTTGTGAAGGTGCGTGATATATTTGAGCCCATTCCGGAAAACGCAGCACTGTATGCGCGCATGAATGCGGAAGTGTACCAGCAGATTACCGGCTATACGGACGAGGTACTGAAGAAGTCTTTTGAGATTTTCGGGTAATGTGGGATCTAAGGAGGTGGAGGCTGTGGGCGACAAAACCATAAAAGTGACATACAAAAACAACTATGACGATGTAATGGAAGCCTTAACCTTGCTTGCAGGCTGGGCCGAGGGCAAGGCAAAAACCGTTAACCTAGTTATCATTGGGGCAATCGCTGTGGTGTACATCATTCTTTTTGCCAGAAACCCCGGCAATTTGGTATATTTTATGGTTGCGTTTTTGGTTATTTTTGCACTGATTTGCGTGTATTATATGCCCCTTTACCGCAGGCAAAAAATTGCCCGGGAAACCCACAAATTAAACGGCACTTACGTTGTTACCTTCAACGGCGACGGTTTTGTAACCTCTGGCAGAGAAGGGCAGATAAACGTCCACAGTGATAAAACGGCCAGGGCAGTGGAATCGGACCGCTTGTATGTGATACGGCTGGAAAACTTCTACACCTTTTGCATCCCCAAACGGTGCCTGTCTCAAGACGAGGACCAGTTCATTCACGATTTCCTTGTACAGAATATCCGCAAGTACAGGCTTGCCCAAAACAATTGAACCATTGAACTTTATTAAAAGGAGGAAAAGATTTATGACAGAGAAAAAGCAACAAGGATTAAGACATGGCGTGTTCTGGCCGCCCTTTATACTTCTGATTGCGCTTGTAATCATCGGCTTTGTAAACGCCGATGCATTTAACATGCTTCTGGGTACCGTCACCACCTGGATACTTACAAAGTTTGCCTGGCTCTTCAGCTTAAACACCCTGTTTTGCGTTCTTGCCATTGTAATCATATATTTTTCTCCCCTTGGAAAAGTAAGAATCGGCGGCTCTAAGGCCCGCCCCATGATGGGCTACACAAACCTTTTGTGGATAACCCTGTGCACCACCATTGCAGCCGGCATCCTGTTCTGGGGCTCTGCCGAACCTCTTGTACACCTGTATGCACCACCCATTCCAACCCATGCGCCCGGTTCCCCGGAAGCAGCCATTTACGCCATGGAAATCATGTTCCTGGAATGGACATGGTCGCCTTATGCCCTGTACACCATCGGCTCTATTGCCTTTGCTTTCGCCTTCTACAACATGAAGAAGCCCTACTCTCTAGGTTCCATGCTGTACCCAGCGTTGGGAGACAGAATCACAGAGCCGCTACTGCCCATCGTTGATGCCATCTGCGTATTTGCACTTGTTGCAGGTGTTTCTGCCTCTTTGGGTACCGGTACGCTCACCCTTTCCGGCGGTATTTCCACCATCTTCGGTGTGGAATCTTCAAAAACACTGTGGACCATTTTACTGGTGGTTATTGTGGCAGTGTTCATTCTTTCTGCTGTGTCTGGCGTTATGAAAGGCATCCGTGTTTTGTCTACCATCAACACCCGCATCTATCTGTTCATTTTCATTTGCCTTGCAGTTTTTGGGCCTATTAGCAAAATGCTGAACCTGGCCGTGGAAGGGCTGGGCGCTTATGCCACCGATTTCTTTAAACTAAGCTTGTTTACAGACCAAGCCAGCGGCGGACTTTGGTCCACGGGCTGGCCCATCTTCTACTGGTGCAACTGGCTGGCTTGGATGCCCCTTTCTGCGGCGTTTTTGGGCCGCATAGTCCGTGGGTACACCATTAAAGATGCCATTAAGGCAAACTTTGTGGTTCCTGCCATTTTCAGCACCATCTGGATGGGATTGTTCTCCACAGCCACCTTGTATTATGAAATGAACGGCGAACTTTTGTATAACGGCACCAATATGGGGCCGCAAATTGCCGACTGGTCCTTGAACTCTGAACTTGCAGTTTATGCCGTGCTTGGCAAAATTCCCTTTTCTATGATCATCATTCCTGTTTATGTTATTGCAGTGTTTATCTCTTTCGTAACCGCAGCAGACTCCAACACCACATCTTTGGCGGGCCTGTGCTCCACGGGCATTTCCACAGACGATTCAGAAGCAAAACCCAGCCTTAAAATACTGTGGGGCATCACCATGGGCCTTGTAACCTTTGTTATGGTGGTTTTAGGCGGCGGCATTTCCGGCATCAAAGCAGCATCCAACCTGGGTGGCTTCCCCATTCTCTTTATTTGTATTGTCACCGTGTTTGGTATGCTTAAAGTTGCATCTAACCCCATGAAGTTCGACACGTATAAAGAGGACTACGACCTCTCTGGCGCACCTATCCCCTCACCGCAACTGGCCCCCGAAGATGAAGGCAAGTTGGGCTGGTTTGATAAGATGTTCAACAAAAAGGCAGAGGATGAAACACTTCAAGGATAATTTCCAAATCTTTTTTATAGGAATGCCGCATGTTGCGGCATTCCTATAAGCGCCAATACAGTAAGTGGGAGGAACAGCAATGCTTAACGTTGAAATGCGCATATTTACCCCTGAACAAGTTTGGCAAATACACGAAAAGACCCTAGAATTTCTTGAAAAGTACGGCATTTGCATGGAATATGCCCCGGCTGTGGATGTTTTCAAGGCCCACGGTGCCCAGGTGGATGGCTTTATGGTGAAAATGCCCCGTGCCCTTGTGGAAAAGGCCATGCAAAATGCCCCATCCTCTTTTGCCCTTTGGGCCAGAGACCCCCAGTATCAGTTAACCATCGGCCGTGGTGAAAAAACCGTGTTAGGCCCGGTTGCCGGTGCGGTTTTTGTTTCAGGCAGCCAGGGCCACCGAACAGCCACCTTTGATGATGCCATCAAGTTCCACAAACTCGCCCACACCAGCGACATCTGCAACTTTACAGCAGCCGGGCTCATTTATCCCCCGGCAGAAGACAGCAACGAAGGCTTGAAGCGGCAGTTGCTCACCGCTATTGAATATTCCTCCAAACCCCTTTTAGGGCTTACCCAAAATGAAAACATTGCCAAAATGACCCTATCCGCCTTAAAAGCATTCTCCCCAAACATGCCCCACTACGTGATGGGTGTTTGCAACAGCTTGTCTCCGCTTAAATGGGATGAAAACATGCTGGGAGCAATCATGGCCTTTGCCGAAGAAGCACAGCCCCTTATTTTTGCCTGCTGCTCCATGGCCGGGTTTACATCACCCCTTACCGTTGCAGACACGGTGCTTAATAACAACATTGAAATTGTGGCAGGCATTGTGCTGGCCCAACTTATAAACCCCGGAACCCCAGTGATTTACGGCAATACCTCCACCGCTACAGACATGAAAAGCTTTACCCTGGCCTCGGGGGGGCCGGAATGTGCCCTCATTGCCGTGGGTGCTTCCCAGATGGCGGAACATTACAATGTTCCCCTGCGCTGCCTGGGTGGGCTGAACGATGCCAAGGAGTTGGATTTTCAGTGCGGTGCAGAAGCCGCCACCAACATGTTCTTTAACTTGAATAACAAAACAAGCTTAACCCTGCACGGCCTTGGGGTTATGGAATCGTTTATGTCTGCCTGCTATGAAAAATGGGTACTGGATGAAGAACTGGTTCGGCGCATTTACCGGATGCAGCAAGGCCCGGGGGTCTCCAGCCCGCAAATTGTGGATACCATGGGGGCAAAAGGCAGCCGGGGCAACTACATTAACGATGACGACACCCTGGAGAATTTCAGAGAGGAACTGCACATTCCCCAGATTTTTGACCGAAGCTCTTATGAGGTGTATGCTGCAAAGCAGCTAAACATCATGCACATTGCAGAAAGTGTGGTTGCAAGGCGTATTGAGGGTTATGAAAAACCGGATACCCCCAAAGAAACTTTAAGCCATGTTCAAAAATTAGTGTGGGATTGGCACTGTTCTTAACTTGCCAAATAAAACAACCGTTGAAGCAGCTTGCCTTCAACGGTTGTTTTATTTATGTTAAACCTTAAATTGTGCCACCATTTGCGCCAGTACGTCCGACTGGCTGTTCAGTTCTTGAGATGCGGCCGCAGATTCTTCTGCAACAGAAGAGTTGGTTTGAACAATGTCAGCAATGTGGTTGATGCCTTCTTTTATTTGTGCAACCACTTCGGTTTGCCCCATCATTGCTGTATTCATATCGCTAATAATGCCTGAAATGTAATCTGTTTCCGCCACAATTTTCTTCAATGCATCTGCCGTTTCCTGGGCAATCTGCATACCATCGTTAATTTTTAATATGGTTTCTTCAATCAGGCTTGTGGTGTCTTTGGCAGCTTCCGAGCTTCTGGATGCCAGCGACCGCACTTCCTCCGCCACCACCGAGAACCCTTTGCCATGTTCACCGGCTCTGGCGGCCTCTATGGCAGCGTTTAAAGCCAGCAAGTTTGTCTGGAATGCAATTTCATCAATGACCTTAATAATTTGAGACGTATTGTTTGAAGAAGTAATGATTTCATCCATGGACGAAAGCATCTGTGCCATGCCTTCGTTGCCGGACTTGGCGCTTTCCATAGATTTTTGCGACAATGCATTGGCGCTTTTAGATTTTTCCGAAGTTTCTTGAATTTGCTGGTTCACAAGGGTGATGGATGCATTCAATTGTTCCACAAAGCTGGCCTGTTCGCTGGCCCCGGTGGAAAGGTTCATGGCAGAAGTAGACAACAGCTCTGCACCAGTTAACACACTTTCCGCAGAAGCCTGTATGCCCGAAACCGTGTTTCTAAGAATGAGCCCAATGCGGTTAATGGAATCTTTAATCATGCTAAACTGCCCTTCATATTCCCTTGTGATGTCGTTGCTTAAGTCCCCCATGGCCACACTTTCAAGTATGGTGGAAATTTCATTAATGTAGGATTTTGTAGAGCCAATCATCTTGTTAAAGGAGTCCATCATTTCTGCAAAGCTGCCCTTATAGTTATTACTCACGTTGCAGTTAAAATTGCCATGGGAAAGCTGAACCAGAATCTCTTTGGATTCCTGTATAGGTGCATCCACCGTTTCTAATAAACAATTTAAAGAATCTGTGAGTTTCTGCCAGTCTCCTGCATATTTGTCTGCGGGTATTCTTTTGGATAAATCCCCTTCCGATGCTGCGGCAATTAAAACCATAATGTCTGAATTAATGGCATATATGTTGTTTTTAAGCTTGTCGAAAATGTCGTTTAACACCGCTTTTTTACCCGGAAACTGTTTAAGCTGGTATTCAAAATTGCCGTTGCTTAATTCCCCAAAAGCATCCATAATCGTTAGGGTATCGTCTATAAGTTCCCCGGAAAGCTGATTAACGGCAAGCACCGTTTTTTTGTATTCGCCGTCAAAATCTTGGTCCGATATGGTGGCATCAATGTTCCCGTTGCGCATTTGATGCATCAGGTCGTCAATGTTGGTGGTTAGCAGCTGAACCATGTTTTTAAGCTTGGTGAAGGAATGGGACAACAGCCCAAGCTCGTCGTTGCTTTCAAAGTGCAGGCTAACACTTAAATCCCCCATGGATAGCTTTTCCACATTGCTGGTGATAAGGCTAATGGGCTTGGTATATCCCCGGATAATGCGAAACAGCAGGAAAGCCAGAATCAGTTGTAAAGACACGCCTAACACCAGTGCAAACATTATCTCCTTATTCACATTGCCGTTAATTTCAGACTTTTTAACCGCACTGATGGATTGCCACGGTTTATCAATGCCACGAAGCAGTACGTCATGCTCACGGTAAAAAACATCGTCAAGGTTTCCCAGGGTAGACACATCTTCCCCAAACAATTCGTGGTCTTTGCTATGCACAATAATCATGTCTTTATCGGATATTAAATAGCTATAACTTGTTTCAAAAGCGCCGCTTTCAAATTCTATACTAGACAAAACAGCACTATCTAAGTCAATACCCACACAGCCTATAAACTTGCCGCTTTCATCTTGAATGGGCGCTATGATGGACAAAACCACTTTGCCTGAGTATATATCGTAGTATGGGGACTTTGTATACGGTTCATTTTTTTGCTGCACTTCTTTAAAATAATCGGTCTCTATGTAATTCGATTCACACGCAATGTATGTTTGAATCTGTCCATCTTCCCTATAGGCGTATATTTCCTGGTAGCCTTCGTAGTCCTCTGGAATGCCGTATGCAGCAGCCAGTGCATCTGTGGCTTGAAGCCCGCCATAGGTTTCATCTTTTACCCACTCTACATACACCCCCTGCACATTGTCATTCAGGGCTATGAAAGAGTTTACAAAAGCCTGGCTTGCTGAACCTCTTGTATAAGGGGGCACACTTTCAAGCTGGGCGGCCATGGTTTGTACAATGTTATACATGCCGTTTAGGTAGCTGTCTGTCACCTGTGCATTTAAGGTGGATAGTACATCCAACTCTTGCTCCGATAATTCAACGATTGTTTTTCTCAAAAAAAAGGAGTTGAAAATGATGATGATTGAGACCACACAAAATACGGATACCATAACCCACTTAATGATTTTACCGCTTAGTGTTTTTTTCATTGAAATGTCCTCCCCAAATGATTCTCCCGAACATACAGCATCTATCATGTCGGCAAAATGTTTGCGCTGGCGCAAAGAAATGTTTTTTCTTTAACAATACAATGCATTATATCAATTCACTTTAAAAAAAGCAATAAGTGATTTTAAATTTAGTAGGATGTCATTCCTTGACAAGTGCGCAATAGTTGGTTAATGTATACGTTATAAAACAAACGCTTATGAATGGAAAATGCTAAAAATAATCAAGGGGGGATTATTATTTCTAACTACTATGCAGACAAATTAAAAGCAAACATGTTGTTTTCGGTTTACGACACAAAGCTGCCACGGGCAAAGCAATTTCTAGCCGCTGAAATTGACTTTGTAAAGCAGCAATTAACAGGAACTGAAACGGTTTTGGAAGTTGGCGCAGGGTATGGGCGAATTATGAAGGAATTGTGTGAAAAAGCAGCAACGGTTACCGGCATAGACATTTCCCCGGATACCGTTGCATTAGGCAAGGCCTATCTACAGGAATGCCCCAATTGTGATTTAATGGTTATGGATGCACACCAATTAGAATTTGCAGAGCCCTTCCACGTTGTGCTTTGTATGCAGAACGGCCTTTCGGCGCTTAAAGGTTCTGCAAGCCACATTATTCAGCAGTGCCTTAAGGTTGCGGCACCCGGAGGAACAGTGTATGTCAGCACATATGCCCAAAGCTTTTGGGAACACAGGCTAGAATGGTTTTATGAACAGGCAGAAAAGGGCTTGCTTGGGGAAATTGATGCAGAAAAAACCAAAGACGGCATCATCGTCTGCAAAGATGGTTTTACGGCCACGACCTTTTCGGAAGATGCCCTTAAAAAGCTTGGGGAGGAATCCGGCTGCAAATTTTACATTCAAGAGGTGGATGCTTCCAGCCTGTTTCTTGTTTTAGAGAAACCGCTATAAATCATTTTAAAGACCTTACCTTAAATGCCGCCCATGCGGCATTTAAGGCTTTCGACAACTAACAAAAACCTCGGGGCTTTGCCCCGAACCCCACTTCTTTCTTATAAGAAAGAAGCAAATAATTTCACAGAAATGCCGCATTTGCGGCATTTCTAAGCAAAAGCTTTTTGAAGGATTTGGGAAACTTTTTCTCGAAAAAGTTTCCCAAGGTCTTTTGCCTACAGTTTATGATGCCGCCCGCCCCCATGGGGCATTTTTTTGTATTCATTTTTATCTACCCCCTTCCAACATTAAAATTTAATCCATATGCATCTGAATTTAATCCATATGCCCCCGGCGGCTAAAATGCTACAATAAATTTAGTATTTTATCAAACAAAGTAAAGGAGTAGTGAAAATGCAGAAAACAAGCAAGCACGGTTTATTCAGGTTTTTGGCCGTTACAGTGGCGCTTATCATGGCCCTTGGCATCATGCCCTTTGCGGCTTTTGCCGACTCACCCAACAACAGCTTCTCCACCGCCCAGGTCATTGGCGTAAACGAAATGGCCACCGGGCGGCTGGAGAGCAGGAACGACTTGAATTACTTCCGGTTCGACCTGCCAGGCAACGGCCCTGTGAAAATTACTTACAACTTCACATCCGGCGTGCCCCACCATTACCTGACGCTTTACGATTCCAACCGCACCGCCATTTTAGAGCAGCGACTCAATGACATTCCTTACCCCTATACCACAAGCCAATACCGTCTTCCCGCCGGCACATACTACATCTTAATTGACTATTCATCCAGCGGCCCCACCAGCCCAGAACCGTACACCTTACGGGTGGACTACACCAACGAATCCGGCGGCCCTTACGAGGTAGAAGTGAACGATGCTTTTGCTACGGCCAATGCGTTAACCTTCAACCAGCCCATCACTGCCAACCTGAATAGCCGTAGCGATAAAGATTACTTCAAGTTTACGGTGACCCAAGCCCAGAACGTCACCCTGAACTACAACTACACCAGCGGCGAACCCCACCATTACATGACGGTGTACGATGGGTCTACAAAGACCGTGTACGAGAAGCGGATTGCCAACCTGCCGCTGCCCTTTACAACAGAATCCATTCCAGTAAACCCCGGCACGTATTATGTGCTGATGGACTATTCCAGCAGTGGCACCACCGGCAATGCCAACTACACCCTGCAAGTGAACGGCGCAGGTGTCATGCCTGCTCCAGCGCCCCAACCGGTGCCAACACCGGCACCAGCACCCGTGCCGACACCCACACCAACCGTCACCCCAACGCCCACGCCAGCACCAAGTGGCAGTGGCACTGCAGTACGAGGTTTTACGGCCGAAAGCATCCCGGTAGGGGTGAAGCTTTGGTGGACATCTAGTTCCGGCGGGTTAGGCTACCGGGTATACAGAAGCACCAGCGCCAGCAGTGAAGGGCTTTCCGTTACAGACTTTTACATTGATTCCAACGAATTTGTGGATGTAAACGTGGATGCCAATAAAACCTATTACTACACGGTGCGCCAGGTGTTGAAAGAAGCGCGCCCCTTTGAAGGCTTACCTGAAGAACTTGGCCCTGTTACCGCTACCCTTACAGTGAACACCAGCTCAACCATTTTGGGCGGCAATTCTTCAGATTCCTCCAGCCGCAAAAACTTTATCCTCATGACCCTGGACGACCCGTATATGACCGTCAACGGCATCCGGCAGGAAATAGACCCAGGCCGGGGCACAACCCCCATCATTAAAAACAGCCGCACCATCGTACCCATTCGTGCCATTGTGGAAGCCATGGGCGGCACGGTGGGCTGGAACGATGCCACCCGCCGCATCGACTTAAAGAGCGGCTCCAAATCTGTGGTGATGACGCTGGACAGCAAAAGCCTTACCGTAAACGGAAGCGCCAAAGAAATGGACGTTGCCCCTGAATCCATTAATGGCCGCACCTACGTACCCATTCGGTTTTCTGCCGAAAACCTAGGCTGCGCAGTAGACTGGCTGAACTCTACCCGCCAGATTGTCATTGTGTATTATTAATCATTACAAACACCTGTAGGGGCGGCCACTGGCCGTCCGAAACCGTTCAAATGCTCAAAGGAGAACGGATAAAAACCTCGGGGCTTTGCCCCGAACCCCACTTCTTTCTTATAAGAAAGAAGCAAAGAATTTCACAGAAATGCCGCACTTGCGGCATTTCTAAGAGAAAGCTTTTTGAAGAAGCTTGGGGGAAACTTTTTCTTGAAAAAGTTTCCCAAGTTTTTTTGTCAACAAACTGAGGACACGGCCCTACCCGTGTCCTTTTTTATGTTTGCCAACATCATTCAAGCGTATAGGGCAAACAATATGGTATACTAACAGTCGAAAGGAGCGATGGACACATGGAACAGGAAAAACGCACCGTACATTTTGATAACGACCTTCAAATAGAAGCCTACCACTTCCAGGGCATTATGCAAAAATTTCCTAACCATTTTCATGGGCACTATGTCATCGGTTTTGTGCAGAGCGGCCGCAGATTTCTCACCTGCAAAAACAAGGAGTACATCATCCATGCAGGGGATTTGCTGCTGTTTAACCCTTTAGATAACCACACCTGTGCCCAAGTGGACGATCAAGCCTTAGACTGGCGGTGCATCAACATTGAAGAAGATGTGATGCGCCAAAGCATAAAGGACATTACCGGAAAAGCCTATCTGCCGGTGTTTACGTCCACCGTTGTTTCCCAAAGCGATGTGGTTCCCGCCCTGAAAGACTTGCATGACATGGTGATGCAAGGCAGCAAAGACTTTAACAAAGAAGAAATCTTCTACTTTTTAATTGAACAATTAATTGGCCATTACACAGAGCCGGCGCCGGAAACACTGGCCGAAACAAGCCAGGAAATTCAAGCCGCCTGTGACTATATGGAAAACAACTATGCCGAAACCATTACCTTGGCCGATTTAAGCCGGGTATCCGGGCTTAACAAATACACCTTGCTTAGAAACTTTACCTTACAACGGGGCATTACCCCTTATCAATATGTATCCACCATTCGGGTCAATAAAGCCAAAAGCCTGTTGGAGGCGGGGGTGCCGCCCATTGAAACGGCGCTACAGTCCGGCTTTACAGACCAAAGCCATTTCACACGGTTTTTCAAGAACTTTATCGGGCTCACCCCCAAGCTGTACCAGGATATTTTTATGGCCGACAAAAAGCAATTGTAAAGGAGGCGTCCCATGAAAGATAACCATACATTACAAGGGCATTTGTCTGCACTCACCACCATATTAATCTGGGGCACCACCTTTATTTCCACAAAGGTCTTGCTTAATGATTTAACACCCATTGAAATTTTGTTTTACCGCTTTGGCATTGGCTTTCTGGTGCTGCTGGTCGTCTACCCTTACCGGCTAAAAAACACCAACAAAAAACAGGAGCTTTTATTTTCCGCAGCGGGTTTATGCGGGGTTACCCTGTATTATTTGTTAGAAAACATCGCCTTAACCTACACCACCGCTTCCAATGCAGGGGTTATCATTTCCGTTGCACCCTTCTTCACAGGGCTATTGGCCGGCTGGGTTTTAAACGGCGAAAAGCCCAAAGCCCCATTTTTTATTGGTTTTTTCACCGCCATTATGGGCATTTTTTTAATCAGCTTTAATGGCAGCACCGTTTTAAAGCTAAACCCTTTGGGGGACCTGCTGGCCCTTGCATCTGCTGCTGTTTGGGCAGTGTATTCCATTTTATCTAAGAAGATAAGCCAGCTTGGGTACAACACCATTCAAACCACCCGCAGAATATTCGGGTACGGCCTTCTTTTCATGATACCCTCTCTGTTTGCTTTCCGCTTTGACTGGCAGTTAGAGCGTTTGGCTCCCCCAGTTATCTTGCTGAACATTTTGTTTCTGGGCTTATGTGCCTCTGCGCTGTGTTTTGTTACATGGAACTTTGCTGTCAAGCGGCTGGGAGCAGTTAAAACCAGCGTTTACATTTATATGGTGCCTGTTATCACCGTTGTCACTTCCGTGATTGTGTTGCATGAAAAAATAACCTGGATGACCGGGCTGGGCACCCTGTTAACCTTAGCCGGTCTTTTTATATCGGAGCGCAAGTTCAATTTTGCACAAAGGAGCGATAGCAATGGAAAAATGTGTAATGGTCATTGATGAAAATTTGCCCCTTGGCCTCATCACCAATACAGCGGCAGTGATGGGGGTAACCATGGGAAAACAATTTCCTGAAATTGTGGGCCCAGACGTCTTGGACAAATCCGGCAACAGCCATTTGGGCATTATTGCGGTTCCCATTCCCATTTTAAAGGGCAACCCTGAACTGATTCAATCCCTGCGGGAAAAATTATACCAGCCGGAATACGCCGACGTTACCGTGATTGACTTTTCTGACGTGGCCCAAAGCTGCAAAACCTACGATGAATACATTGGAAAAATGGCAGACATTCCGGCGACAGGCCTCAATTATTTTGGCATTACCATTTGCGGAAGCAAGAAGAAAGTGAACAAATTAACGGGCAATATGCCGTTGCTTAAATAAACAGGCGGCTTTGACATGTAGCATGCATATCAAATCCGCCTGTTGCATCATCATGGTGTTGCGCCTTTTTCCAGGCAATGGATAGCCCTTTGGATTCTTGCTTTTGCATCGTCCCCCGAAACACCGCCTTGAACATATTGAATGAGGCTGTTCTTTTGCCCATCATTCAGCCCTTCAAAGTTTTTTCTGGCTGCATCATTTAACGTGAGTGCTGCACCCAGCCCTTCAGGAATGTCCAAAACATGGGGGTTCGGGTTTCGCCCCTGCCCGATGAAAGCCTGGCTATTCCCCGGGGTAGGCATGTAAAAGCTCCAGCAGTTCAGAAGCATGTAGCGCCTCGTCTTCCGCATAATGGGCAAACAGTTTTTTAATCTTTTCCTCTTCCACCTCATCCGAGTAGTTCTGGTAATCCCGCACAAGCTCTGTGCTGTTTTGCCATGCCCTTAACAATCGGTCACGGGTGGTTATTCTCAATTCTTTTCCCACAAGTAAACCTCCTTTTCCTATTTCGGCGTATGTCACATAGTATTGGCCAATGGCGTCATTTTATCCGTTGAAGGCATAAAAAACTGGCTGTGTCTTTCCGCAGCCAGTTTTTGATTTTAATTTTGAAAATAGGCATCAACCAATGCCAACGTCCGCTTTTTGTACGCATTGGCCATGTATTTTTCGTTTTCAATGGCGCTTACTTGTGAATCATCCAGCATTTCAAATGTGACTTCCACCATGTCCATGTACCAATCTCCAGCGGCCTGGTCAAAGGCTTCTTGCTCGGCCTGGGTCAACCGTTGTTTGGTTAGCGTCTCAATCCGGTCCAATTCCGTGGCCCACGCCTGAAACACTTCAAAATAGGCATCCTGCATGTCATTCATGCCTTTGGCCGCCGCCGCTCTGGCATCCAGTCCTTCAATGTAAGCCAAAGTGGCCAAATATGCTTCCTTCCCCTCTGCCTCTGTTGCAGCGGCTGTTGCTTCGTCCGCTTCAAACACCATAGACTGCACCCCGTCCATTGGGGTAACCATGCGGTAGGATAACAGGGTGGGCTTATTTTTAGGGTTGGCCACCACCCCTTCCCCTTCGTACATATAATACTCCCGGGCGTAGTTCTCTGCATTGGCCCAGAAAGCCAGAGGCCTAAAATCGTACCCTTCTGCATCAAAGCCATATACATGCACTTTGAAGGTGGCCGTACCGTCCCCGTTGTCTGTGCCGTCTTCAACCTGGGCAAAACCGTAAGGGGGCAGTGCATCAAAAGTGGGCTGTATGTCTTCCCAATAAAAATAATACATGTTGGCATCCCCGCCAAAGCTCAAAGCAGCGGTGGTGCTTGAGCTGTGGTTTTGAACTGTCTTGCCGAACATCACCCGGGTAATATCATCCAGGGTTTGGGGGGTAAACCCGTAGCTTTCGCCGTCTTCAAAATACACCAGCTTATCCCCCGTCTCGTACTGCTCGCTGAACCTAACCAAAAACCGCAGCCCAAGCAACCGCATGTCTTCATCGGTTAACTGCTCCACATCCAAAGATGGGTTACCGGCATTCACATAATACGTCAACAGCCGGTTCAGTTCCGTCTTTTCTTGAACCGTCAGGTTATTCCAAAAATCCGGGTCTGCTTCCATTTGTGCTTCAACTTCCGGCTGGGCTGTATCTGTTTCCCCTTCCGCCTCTTGAAGGGCTTCCTTTTTCTCCCCCACCAGCTGGGTGCTTAGCTCTTTTAACGCCCTTTCAGACAGCATACACCCGCTTAACAGGCTTAACAATACACATATAGCCGTTACCTGCAACCATTTTTTCATCCATGCGTCCCCCCAGCTTACGGTTTATATTCAAGGGCTATCGGTTTGGAAACGGTCAACACCCCTGTGCCGTCTTCCAAAACTTCCCCGCTAACATACGCAGACAGCAATGGCAGGTAATCATCCTCCCAGCCTTCTTCTTTTTGGGGTATCTCACCCCACATGCGGAGAATGATTTCGCCGTCTTTCTGGCACCAAATGGTATCGTTCTGGCTTCCCTGGTATTGGCACATCATGTACTGGGTGTCCTTCTTAAAATTGCCTTTCAGCCGGTATACGTACGGCATTTCATTTACATAGGGGTCATCTTCTACATACCCTTCCAAAGCCTTGTCTATCTTGCTTTGGGAATCCAGCCATTCAATGCTGGTTAACTGAATGGGCGGGGCATTGCTGTACACTTTTAACGGCACTTCCACTTCGTAAGTGCTTTCCTTTTTGTACACGCCTTCTCTTGGAAGAGCCCTTGCACGTATGCGTACCGTTGAACCATTGGGATAAATCATGGCCGATGCAAAGGGCATTTCTACACTAATGTTGCCACCCATGGTATTCCAGGTTGCACCGTTGTCCCCAGAAGCTTCAAAGTAAAACATGCTTTCATCGTGTCGGTCTCGTGGGCCGTCTAAGCGCAGTCCAAACTCCTCATGGCCATGCTGTGCTCTGCCTACGTAATAATTTGAAAAAGCAAAGTTGGGCAGCACCGTTTCATCCCCCGGCCCTGCACTAACCAGCATACCAATAACCTGCTTCTGGTCTGTCCAGTCCAGCTCTGCCCATGTCTTTTCTTCTTCATTTTTTTCTCTAATTTCACAGGAAATAACCAAGCCTTTTTGCACCGTGTCGTCATACACATAATCCACATAAACCGGGTATTGCCCACGCTCCGGCAAAGTCTCTCTTTGGGCATCCCAAATAGCGGTTAGTGCCTCCTCATAATATTTATACTGCACGTCCGGCAGCACAAATTTCCCAGATGCCATGGCTTTTTCTTCCTGCTCCAAGGCGTCTGCTTTACGCCCGGCACTCACCTGCACTTCAATCACGGCGCCTGCTTCTAAAGAAACGCCCGGCAATGGGGTTTGCATAAAAATTTTATCCCGCACCACTTTTTCGCTAAATTCCTTGCCGGTGATTTGCAGTTTTAGCCCCACTTTTTTTATGGTTTTTTCTGCATCCTTCACGTTTAAATTCACCACCCCCGGGGCGTACACCATGCCCTTTGGCAACGATGAATCATAGGTAGAAGGCAAAAACCGGCTGCCGTTTAGCACCCCGGTCGCCACCAACAGCCCCAGCACCAAAACCCCGCAGCCCCCAACGGCCAACGCAATTTTCAAGCCCTTTGAAAGCTGCCCCGTATCCGTTTTCTGGGTGGTGGCTTTTTGGCGGGTGACGTGTTCATCCTGAAGCGCCGCCAAGAACGCATCCACGCTCTGGGTGCGGTCGGCTTTGCGAATGTTCAAGGCATTCAAGATGGCAATTTCGGCATTTTTAGGCAGCGTAACCCCCAGCTTGGAGGGCTCTTCCAGTTCATCTTTAATGGCCCGCTCCATGGAATCTTCCGGGGTTACCCCGGTGAGCATTTTGTAAAAAGTGGCGGCCAGGGCATAAACGTCCGACCATGGGCCTTGCTCTCCCCGGCTACGGTATTGCTCCTCTGGGGCGTACCCTGCTTTTAAAATAACCGATAAGCTTTTGGAATTAAAGGTGGTGGCGTAACGGGCGGCCCCAAAGTCTAACAGCTTAATTTCGCCGCTTTTGGTTATGAAAATGTTGTCTGGGGAAATGTCCCGGTGAATAATTCCTTCTTTATGCACTTCCGCCAGCGTTTCGCCCACATTCCGGATGATGGGCAGCGCCTGTTCATAGAGCATAGGGCCGTTGGCTTTCAGCATTTCCTTCACGTCTGTGCCTTCCAAATACTGCATGATGATATAGCCGGTGTTGTTTTCTGCAAAGGTGTCGTAAATGTCCACAATGCCGGGTATGCGGTTAAAGCGGGCCAGCCGTTGGGCTTCTTCCACAAACTTCACAAGCCCCGCTTCAAACTGCTCTGTGGCTTCCCCGGCGTATACAGTAATGGCCGTGTTCCCCGGCATACGGGTGGCAAAGGTGGAAGGCAGAAATTCCTTTACAGCCACCTTCCGTTCTAGCTGGGCATCCCAGCCCAGATACGTAACCCCAAAGCCCCCAAAGCCCAATGTGCGGCCAATGATGTAGCGCCCCTGCAAAATGGTTTCCGGCATCATGTGGTACGCCTCTTTGGGTGGCGTTCCCTTCACGTACCCACAGTGGGCACAAACCCGGCCTTCTTCCTCTATGGTGTGCATACAACCCATGCAAAAAGCCATACCCGGCCTCCTTATTCAGCAAAATATGTGTCCAAAAGCTGATCAATTTCTTCCCCTGTCAAGGGTTGGGTTAAAATATTTTCAGTCACTTCATTTCCCGGAAAAATAAAACTTTGTTCGTTGGCAAAAACCATTTTGTCTATATAATTTTCAACAAATTTAAGCTCTGGGTTTACTACTGTAAAAGACTTAAATGTCTCTTTGTTCAAAGGAATGGTGGCACCCCCTTGATAGGCATACATGCTTTTGTTGTATTCGCTCATTAAAAAACCTAAAAACAGCATGGCAATGTGCTGTTCATTTTCGCTTACATGCCGGTTGATGGAAAATTCATTTTGAAAAATGCCCAGCATCTTTCCCTCATGGGTCACCGGCAAAATATCGTAATACCCGGGCAACGTCTCCTGCCTATCCCTAATATGGAAGGATGAGTCAATTAAATATTTTGCTTTCTCTGCACTAAAAAGCTGAAACGGACTATTCTTTTCCTGCAAATGCAAGCCTTGTTGCCCGTAATAAGCGTTTAAATCTTTGAAAAAGGAACGCCCTTGAGGGCTTAAAAAAACGCCGGGTGTCAACGTGCCTTTTGGGTTGTAGAACAAGTCGTAATAATAAGGCAGGTATGCCCCCGGTATAAGGCAGGTGTAAGGCGTGCCAAAGCTTGTGGTGTTTTCTGCCAGGCTTTTTAGGCTAAAATCTGTGATGGGTGTTTCGCCGTTGGTTAAGGCGGTGTTGGCAAAGCACACCAGCACGTTAAAACCCACGGGCATCCGTGTTTTTTCCGGGAAGTAGGTTTCATACTGATCCATGAAAAAATAATCGTCTTGTTGGATGGAGGCCAGCAATAAATCCAGCGGCAACGCACTATCGGCCCCAGCCTGTTTGCCCCAGTACACAGCAGGGGGACGCCCCTCTTGGGAAAGGGTTTCAAAAGCTTTCCTGTAACCGCCATAGTCGGCACTGGAAACCAGATTGATGCGGTAATCGGGGTATTGTCTTTCAAATTGCTCCACCAAACCTTCGTAAAGGGCACGCAACTCTGTGCTGCTGCCCACCAGCCAGTTAATTTCCCCCGGGGCAATTTCCAGCCCGGCAAGGCCCTCCCCTTCCCCGCTGCCCCCTGCAAAGCCAATGATACACCCTAAGGCAATAAGCAGTGCAAAAGACAAAGCCACCGCCACATTCCTAAAAGTTTTCCGCTTTTTAATTTCATCCTCAGGAAAATCCACCTGCTGGCGGTTTAAAATGGCCTGCTTAAACTGGGGCGCTGCTTGAAAACGCAGCTCTGGCTTTAACGCCATGGCCTTCATAATCACCTTTTCCGTTTGAGGGTCTATAGACAGCCCAAACCGGGACGGCCGTTGCAGCCCGTCCTGCTCCATCCTGTCCACCGATTCATCCGGCGTAACCCCGGTAACCATTTTATACAACGTAGCCCCCAGGGCATAAACATCCGTCCATGCACCCTGCTTCATCTTTGAGCGGTACTGCTCTGGAGGGGCATACCCCAGCTTGATGACTACGGAACGGGTGGCATCCCCTTCCTCTGCGGAAAGCCGGGCAGCGCCAAAGTCCAACAGTTTCACTTGGCCGTTGTTCAGAATATAAATGTTATCCGGGCTAATGTCCCGGTGGATGATGCCTTTGGCATGGATAGACGTTAAGCCGTCAGCCACGGCCTGCGCTACACGCACCCCTTCTTCCACTGCCAGCTTGCCGCCTTTGGCCGCCATATATGCCTTTAAGGTTTGCCCGTCCAAATACTCCATGACGATATATGCCGTGTTGTTTTCTTCAAAAAAGTCCAACACATTTACAATGTGGGGGTCTCCGTTAAACTTGGCCAGGTGCTTGGCCTCGTCTAAAAACCGGGACATTTGCTGGTGGAAGTTCTCCCGTTTGTCCCCAGAGAACACCACCAGCTGCTTTTCCCCGGGAATGCGGTTTACCAGCCCGGAAGGGTAAAACTCTTTAATGGCCACCACTGTGCTTAACTTTCTGTCCCAGGCTTTGTACGTGACCCCAAACCCCCCGAAACCCAGCACCACCCCCACCATATAGCGGCCGTTTAGCATCGTGCCGGGGTGCAGGTGGAAAACTTGCGCCGGCAGTGTACCCTCAATAAACCCGCAATAAGGGCAAACCTCATAGTCTCCTTTAAACTGGAAGCAGTTTAAACAAATGGCAATGCTTTCCATCACAACACCCCGTCAAAATTAATTCAGCTTAAAGCGGTTTTCCCTGCTGCCCAAAGCGATGATGGTGCCTTTTTGCAACGTGGTGGGCACATTGGCCACCAGCCGGCTGCCCCCGTCTATGAACGTGCCGTTGGTGGAATAATCCGTCACCCGGTAGCAGGCTCTGGCTGCATCGTACACAATGCCGCAGTGTTTCCGGCTTACTTTATCGGCGTTTTGGTCTAAAATAATGTTGGAAAACTGGGCATCCCGTCCAATGATTAGCTCGTCATCGTCTGCCAGGTTAAAATCTTGGTTGGCATACATGCCGTTCAACCCGGTGACAGAGCCGCCCCGTGGCTTTTCTTTCCGGCCTGGGTCCATCGCGGCTTGCACATCGCTTTTCAGCCGTCTGTTCATGCCTTCCCCGCCGAACTCGAACAAATCTGTATAAGCAATGAGAATATCAAAAATGGTGGCAATGCTTCCGAAAGCCCAAGCCCCCAGCAGGGTTACAGGGAATTGCCAGAACGCCAGCGACAAAGCGGTGAGTGCCAAGGTAGGATTAATGCCGAAAGCTTTATAGAATTTATGGCGGTAATACACGTTATAACCAATGGCGCACAACAACAGCAAAGTGGCCAGCACAGAACCAAAAGCATTCCAAGCCCCGTTGCTGATAAGCCTAATAAAGAATTGAAGCAGCCAAGCGTACAGCCACGTCCATTCCAAAAAGAACATCTTCCACCATTGCTCTTCCACAATTTTTAAACGGTACACGGTGCGGGCTAAAGGCACAAAGGCCATCCAATCTTTTTCCAGCCCAGCTTTTCTGCCGGTATACATCACCACAAAACCATAAAAAGCATAAAAAGCCCCTATAAGAATCACCAGGTAAACGATGCTAATGGTAAAGTTAAAACCTGTGGTATCAATTAAATCTTGAATTAATTTGCTGTTGCCAAATATGTCGCCGCTATCTAAGGCACTTGCTAAATCCATTAAGCCTCTCATGTTATTTCACCTCTCCTTGTTTAACTGAACTCCAGTTGAATTGGCTGTCGCAGCAGGGAATAAAGCGCAAATTGGTTTCTCCCACTGTTAAAACATCATGCAAATGCAGTTCCTTGGCAGAAAGCACCACTTGGTCGTTTAAATAGCACAGTTCCTTGGATTCCCCAGGGGCCACCATGAACACATGGTTTTTAGGCTCATACACCACTATGGCGTGTTTTTCCCTGGAAACTGTGGCATCGTTGATGATGGCCACGTCCATGGCAGGGGAACGGCCAATGAAATTTCTGCCGGATTTCAGCTTGAAATCCTGCCCAAAATGGCTGGGGGAGGTACACACCAGCCAGCCCACCACCGGCTCTGCACCCATGGCTTTTTTGTAAAAGCTGACGGTCACTTCATCGTTCATGGGCTGCACAGAAGGTTGACTGCCCATGTTGCTGGTGGCTGCTTTTACCGCCTCCTGCAAAGAGCCGGAGGACGGTGCCACATTGTTGCTGGTGGCGCTGGCCATGGCGCTCATATCCGTGGTGACAGCATCGTTGCCCGGGCTGTGTACCACCGGCACAGTCAGGTTGTCGTTTCGGGCCATAGAGGCGTTGCAATGGGGGCATTTCTCATAACGGCTTTGGTCGTAGAAATGGCCGTTACTGCACTTCACAAGGTTCATACAATCACTCCATTCTTTCTTTAATGATATATGCTGTTACATGTTGTCATTTTCCTGTTGCATTTGGTATTGCATCAACACCACAGAGGTGTTGTCTTGGTTGGCAAAATTTTTATCGAAAGCGGTTAAAGGCAAACATCGGGCCGCTTCGGTGATGTCGTCGGCACAAGCCAAAATGGTGGCTAGAATTTCTTCATCAGTAAGGGCTTTGTTCAGGCCGTCGCTACACAACAGCACCATATCTCCAGGTTCCAGCAAAAAGGGGTTGCGGTTTAAGTCCATCAATTCCAGCACGGGCAAGCCGATGAAGCTAATCAGTGCATCCTTTTGCGGGTCTTTGATAGCCGCTTCCAGGCTGATGATGCCCTTTTCCACCTGTGCTTGCAGGGTGAGGCTATAGTTGTGCTCTTGGGTTACCTGCACCATTTCCCCTTGCCGAATGATGTACATGCGGCTGTCCCCTACTGACACCCAGTACAGCCTGTTTGACACAATGACAGCAGCGGTCAGGGTGGTTCCGGCTGCCCCCTGGGTTTTGCCTTCCGCCCCCATGGCATACACCAGCCGGTTAATATTTTGCACCTGGGCTTCCAAAAAGCGGGGAACATCTGCCTGTACTTCCAAATTGGCCAGCCGGTTAGCCAAATACGTTACCGTTTCGCTGCTGGCCACATCTCCGTTTGCCATGCCCCCCATGCCGTCACACAAAATGCCGAAGGAAACCGCCTTTTCATCCGGCCCGCAGCGGATGCTTTCCGTCACATAAACGGCATCTTCCTGGTAAGGCCGTGTACCGATATGGGTGGCGGCGGCTGTTAAAACATAGTGGCTGGCCTTGGGAATTGCCATATGAGACAAAGGCGGAGACAATTCCAACGTGGGCCCCTGGTTGCCCGGTCTTTTTTTTGGGTTTAGCTTAAACACCTTTATTCCACCCCTGTCATAAAAATGGTGTTTCGATCAATAATGCAAAAGCCGTCTTCGGGCTTTAGCGTATATGCTTTGTCTTTGGTTAGCCGGGTGCCGGAAAGCAGCAACGTGCCGTTGGAAGAAACATCTGTTAGGTAGAAGCAGTTGTTTTTGTCGTCATAGGCAATGGTGCAGTGCATACGGCTTACATTGGCGGCATCAAAGACGATGTTGCACTTGTCGCTGGCCCGTCCAATGACCATGGGCATGTTTTTGGGCAATATCCATTTGTCCCTGGGTTTGCCCTGCAAAAACAGTTGGATGAAAGGTGTGCCGTTTAACACCTGTGCGTCCGGTTTGTAGCCCGCTGTTGGGGTTTCCGTGGCCTTGGATGATGCCTGAACCGCCTGTAACAACGCCTCCACAGAAGGAAACCGCTCTCGGTAATTAAGCCGCAACCCTTTTTCCATGGCCGCTTCCAGCCCCGGTGCAATGCCTGGTTCTGCTTGCGCCAAAGGAAGCGCTTCCACCCCTGCCAGTCTGTCTGGGGCATCGGGCAGTCTGCTGCCGGTAACCGTAAAATAGAAGGTGGCGCACAGGGCATAAACGTCTGTCCATGCCCCTTGGTTACCTTTGGAAGAATACTGTTCCGGCGGGGCAAACCCAGGCTTTAAAATCACCGAAAGACTTCGGCTTTGTTCCCCCAGAAAATAGCGGGTGGCCCCAAAGTCTATCAGCTTGATGTGCCCTTCCTTTGTAATGAAAATGTTGTCTGGGCTTACATCCCTGTGCAACAGCCCTTGGGCGTGGACAGCCGCTAACGTTTCCCCAGTTCTTATGAGCACTTCCAGCGCCAGGGCAAAAGGCAACTTCCCTTGCATACTGTGTACCAATGCTTTTAAAGGCACCCCGTCCAGAAACTCCATCACGAAATAGGCAGTACCGTTTTGCTTGAAACGGTCCATCACTTGAACGATGGCGGGGTTGCCGTAAAACTTCCGCAAAATTTCAGATTCCTTCTCAAACTGGCTCAATCCGTGGCGGAACACCTCTGCATTGTCCTGGCTAGAGGGGTATACCAGCTTGGTGGTACTGTCCCGCACGGCCAAGGTGGCGGGCAAATATTCCTTTACGGCACATAACCCACCGGTTTGGTTGTCTTTGGCCAAATAAGTGATGCCGAACCCCCCAGCACCCAGCACCCGGCCGATGGTGTACCGGTTGTTCAGCTGGGTTCCCGGTGGCAGCAGCAGGTGGTTTTCCCCTTGGCCAATGCCCACATAACCGCAATGGTCGCAGCGGGTCTGGAACCCTTCTTTAAAACAGTTGGGGCAAACATGCACGTTTTCCATCATCTGCCCCCTATCTTTCAACAACCAGCCGCATTTGCCCGGCGGCAATGGTGTCCCCAGGGTTTAGCCGCCTTTTGCGGTTCACTTTCACCCCGTTTAAGAAGGTGCCGTTGGTTTCGCTTAAATTGGCTAGGCTGAAAATACCCTGTTCTTCTTCTATGGCAAAATGCTGGCGAGACATTTCTTGGTCGTTAAAGGTGACGTCGCACAGTTCTGCACGGCCAAAAATGGCGCTTTTGTTGATGTTTAACGTCAGCCGCTGGGCCTGGCCGGAAGGGGGAATCACTTTCAAAACCAGCACGGGCAGCACCCCGGGCGTTATCATCACATCCACTTTGTCTGTATCCTGTGCTGCCTGTTGCTGTAACTGCACGTCTTTATTCAACCGCCCCATTTCCGTGGCTTGGGTGCTATTTTTCTTTCTTTTCCCCACAATCACGGCAGCTGCAATGGCCACCACCACAAGGGTAAGGATGAACCATGCCCCTGCCTGCGCCCCTTTGCTGGGGGCTTCTTCTGTGGACTGGGCTGCCACTTCTGGGCCGATGACTTCTATGGTGCTTTGGCTTACCAATTTGTTTTGTTCCATGGCGGTGTCTGTAATGTTTTCAAAGGCAATGTGCAGGCTGCCGGAGGCAAAAGCCTGGGCAAAGGTTAGCAGCACTGTTTTGTCCGTGGGGGCATACACGGCAGATTGAATGGCAAGCCCTTTGGCTGTTTCCGCTTCCATCACCAAGTAATTGGCGGGGTTTTCCGCCCCCAGTAACGTTTTGTCAAAGGTAAGGCGCAGAGTTTCTTCCCCAACCTGCTCCACCGATACAAGGCTTGGGGGGCGGTTGTCTGCCTGCCAGTTTTTGGCCTTAACCGGGCGTTCCATCTGTATCCTTTCCCCGCCCACATTCATGGAAAGCCGGAACAGTTGCTCCCCTTCAGGCAGTTTATTGCTGGCCGCTAACGTTTGAACCAGCAGCCCGCTGTTTAGGTTTTGAATGCACTCTGCAAAAGCTTCCCGCAAAGTTTCCGGGTTTATAAGAGTAATGGTTCCCCCACTTTGCCGAGCCATGGCACCGAACTGGTCTAAACTGCTTTTGTCCCCGGTATCAAAGCCCATGGCATAAAAGGGCAGCGGGGCAGCAGACAGCCTGCGGTTGATTTCTTCCGGCGTATACCCTCCCACGTTCACGTCCACCGAATCTGAAAACACCAGTGCCGCTTTCCGGCCAGGGTTTGGGCTGGTGTCTCCCTCTGCCAAGGCCATGGCTTGCATGAAGGCATCGTAAAACAACGTGCCCTCTTGGTTGCGTTCCAGTGCGCCAACAGCTTCCATCATGCCCTGCTCGTTTTCCCGGCTAGCTTTGTTAAAGGGCACCTCCACCGTTTCACCAAACGTAATCAGGGTGGCGGTATCTTTGGGCCCCATGGCTTGAATATAACTGGTGATGGCGGTTTGCACGGCGTTCATTTGCTTCTGGTTCACAGAGGTGGAGCAGTCCACCAGAAACAACAGCCACAACCCGTCATTGTCACGATTATAAGGCCGCACTTCTGTTACGGTCAGCTTTTCTTTCCCCCAGAAGGCTTCAACGGCATCCGGCTGGGTGGTATCATTGCTGCCAGTGATGTAGGCGTTTAACACGGGTAAGTTGGCTTGTATTTGTTCAATATGTATGTCTAATGGGTTTTGGTCTGAATTGGCAGAAACAATGGATGTCAACGAGAGTGTCACGATGAGTAAAATTGCCAAGAAAGATGGTTTTACCATTTAAATTCCCCCTTGCAAAAGGGAATGAAAACAAAGGTGGAACTGCCCATCACCACAGTGTCTCCATCCTGAAGGACACAGGACTGGGTTTGCTTCTGGCCATTCACGGCCACTTCTGTGCCATCCCCAGGCACAAGGGCATAGGTAGACTTCATGGGTTCGTATACAAGGGAGGCGTGGTTTTCCCGGCTAATCAGCGGGTCATCCGCCACAGACACGTCCATGGTGGGGCTGCGGCCAATAAAGTTGCGGCCCATATGCAGCCGGTAGTCCCGCCCTTTTTCCGGGCCGTCTATGCACACCAGCCAACCGGAAACTGGGTCGTACCCTTTCTTTTTTAGGAACAGCCCAACGGTTTTTTCGTCTTTGTTTTGAACGCCTTGAAAGGCCAGCACCTTCCGTTGCGGCGGTTCGGGGGTGGTGGGGTAGTCTTGTTGGTGGTCCCTGGGCTTAAACACGGTGTGCCCATCCAGCTTCCTTCCCCCGGGCAAACCCCCGGCTGCGCAATGGGGGCAAGCTTGGTATTTTCCGTTATCGTAGTAGTGTCCTTGGGGGCACTGTATAACAGACATATGGTTAACCCCTCTCAATAGACTTCTTGCACATGCAAGAAGTCGAGTTTATCGGATAAACACGGCGATTGCGGAATAATTGTCCATATGTATATGCTTTCCAGCTTGCGTCACTTTGGCTTCCATTGAAGCCAGCCACTGCTGGGGGGTGTCTGCTTTTTTCAGGCATTTGGCCATGTCTTTTTCGTCAATCAGCTCCCAAAAGCCGTCGGTGCACAACAGAAAGCTGGTGGTTGCCGTCAGTACCATGGGTTCGGACAGGGTGAACCGGGGAACTTTTTCCTCCATGCCCATCACCCGAATTAAACGGTTGCGGTCTTCGTGGAAGCGGATGTCTTTTTCCTTTATTTCACCGGAGGCCACCAGCATTTGGGGCACACTGTGGTCCAACGTGCGGGCTTGCAGTTTGTCTTTTTGAAAGGCGTATAAACGGGAATCCCCCACATGGGCCCACTGGGCCTTGTTTTCTCTTATGGAAAGGCACACCAGGGTGGTTTTAAAGTCGCTTTTGGCCCCGGCGTTGCGCTGGGCCTCTAAAATGGCGGTTTGGCTGTTTGCAAAGGCAAGGGGCAGCAAATCACCTTCATGCCCTTCCTCTAACACTTGCAAAGACTGGGCCACCGCCAGGCCGGAAGCCACTTCCCCGTGTCCATGGCCGCCAAGCCCATCCGCCACCACAAACAGCCACTGGCCATCATGCACGCCATGGCCAATGCTATCCTCATTAACCGGTCGTGAACCCGGATTGGTTAGTTCGGCCACTGTTAACAAAAGCATACAGGAGCACCCCCCTTATTACATTTTTAAACTGAATAATGATATTATAGCACTGTTTATATTTTGCGTAATTGGCTTTCATTTGTAAAATTTTATAATGAATATGGATTTTTTTATCTAACCAATAAAAAAAGCGCTTCCATCATAAATGGAACGCTTTTTAAACTTCTGCCGCCTGTACCATGGCATCTATATTCCGGCTAGGTGTGTCTCTGGTCACCAGACAGCCGGTGCTTAAAATGAATGGGCGAAGCCCTTTTTCAGTAACCAAATGTTTGCATAGCTGCCGGACTTCCTTTGTGTTCATCCGCTCCAAATCCACCGGGTTGATGTTGCCTTTCAAGCATTGGCCCTTTTGCATCCGGCTTCTGGCGTAATCCGCAGGAACCCAATAATCCACGTCCAGCACTTGGCAGCCTGTGTCTGCGATGAAGTCAATGGAAGGGCGAATGTCCCCGCACACATGCATGATGCAGGGCACGGACTTCCTTTTTAGATAATCCACCACTTGCTTGGCGTACGGGTAAACAAATTCTCGGTATGCGCCCGGCGAAATGACGCTGGAGGAAGCGGCACCTTCCCCAAGCCAGACACATTGTGCCCCAGCCTCTACCAACTGATCAACCCAGTCAAACGTCAAGTTCACCCGTTGTTGCAATACCTTTTTAAGTTCTTCTGGTTCGTCATAAAGAAGCATCAGTACATTTTGTAGCCCCATCATAAAAACCACTTGGGAATAAGGGCCGGTGATGCCCGGAATAATTAAATAATTTTCTTTGAAATGGCCGGATATTTGCATGAACGTCTCATAGACACCGTGTATTAAAGGGTTTTCCTGCCAAAGCCTGGGGTCATCCAAGGTTTGAATGTGGTGATGAAAAGCCGTGCCCACATCGTTTTCCGGCACCCGCCAAGTGATGCCTCCCGAATCCACATAAAAGTGTTCCGCAGTTTTCCGCACATGCTTTTGGGACAAGCATAGGTTCACATACAGGCCGTCAATGCTGGGGTGTACCTCCAGCGCCTTTTCCAGTGCCTTGGCGTGTAACGTTGTATCGCAAAAGCATTCTCCTACTCCCTCTCCCAACAGCCCCGATGCATAACACACATCAATGGAGGGCAACACGCTGGTGCGGTCTGTGGGCTTTCCCCAAATGGTGTTTAAGGCCCGTTGTTTTCCAGTCATTGTATCCCCCTTATGCATTCCCGTAAGGGTATGCCTTGCTGGCCGTTACCATGGCCGCTATGTTGGCTTCCGGGGAAAAACGGGGGATTTCACAGGCAGAACTGAGCAGCAAGCCGCCCTTATTGCCGAATAAACTGATGATGGCATTGGCCTCCCTCGTCACTTCTTCCGGGGTGCCGTTTAAAAGGGTTTCCACCGTGGCAATGTTTCCCTCTATGGCGCATTGGTTACGGCAGATGTCCGCCGCCTTTTGCATGTTTGTCACGCTGTCTATTTCAATGCAATCTGCGCCGCTTTGTGCCATTAAATCCACCATATGGTTGGTGTTGCCGCACACATGGTAAAAAACAGGCAATCCGGTTTCTTTTAGGCGACTGATGGCGGCCTGGGCGTATGGCAGTGCAAATTTGGCGTACATCTCCCGGCTCATAAGCCCGGAAACTGAATCCCCAAAGGCCAGCCCGTGGGCCCCCGCTTGTGCTGCCGCCTTTCCGTATGCAACCACAGCCTCTGTGGCCACTTCCAGCAGCGCTTGGGCAAAGGTTTCATTCTCATACAAATCCATTAAAAATTGTTCCGGCCCCCGGATGGCCGCAGCCGCCGAAAAGGGGGCAGAATCGATGTTGGTCTTTATAAAAACACTGTCTTTCAGTTGTTTCCGGCACAGAGCCGTGGCCTTTAAAATGACGTGCATTCTGCCCTTTTCCAGCGTAAACTTTGGCAGCAAGCTTATGTCATCCTTTTTCAGCGGATGGCACAGAAGCTGGGGTGGCTGGTCCTCGGGAAAGTTCACCTTTGCGCCGAAAGCTTCGCAAAGCACGTAGTTGTCGGTGCTGATGTACACGCTGTCAAAGTCGTAATGGCGCTGGCAGGCCATCACGGTTTCTGCCATCACATCTGGCCTGGTGGAATATGCCCCATGCTTGTTGCCAGACAGCTCAATGGCATGTTGGATAATCAGCGGCACCACCGGCACCCTGTCCACTGCTTTAAAGGCAAGCGCGTTCAAAACCCGTTCTACTTTTTGCATATCCATTATCCTTTCACCGCACCCATGGCAAGCCCTTGTACAAAGTCTTTTTGAACCATCCAAACCAGCACAACCACCGGCAACAGCGTAATAAGGGCAGTGGCAGCCATTGGCCCCCAAGCAAGCCCTCTGTCAGTAATAAAGCCTGCAATCACCACCGGCAAAGTTTTGGCGCTTTTAATGCTCAAAATAACGGCAAATAAAAATTCATTCCAAGTGGCCACAAAGGTTAGGATGGCAGACGCAATAAGGCCGGGCTTGGTAATGGGCATGACAATGCTAAAGAAACGGCGGGTGAACCCGCAGCCGTCCAACACGGCGGATTCTTCTATCACAAAGGGAATTTGCTCGAAAAATCCCATCATCAGCCAAATGACCAGAGGCAAGTTAAAGCTGGTGTTCATAATGACCAGTGCCGTCTTGGTATCCATCAGCCGTAATGTGCGCATCACCAGGTAAACCGGAATGGCGGTGGCAATGGCTGGGTACATTTTTTGCACCAGAAACCATAGGCCAAACAGAGCTCTGGCCCGCTTACCAATGGGCCCCCGCACCACGGCATAAGCCGCCATGCTGCCAATGACAAGGGTGATGATGGTGGTGGCCAACGTAATTGCAAAGGTGTTGGTTAAGTACATCCAAATTTTGTCCCGGGTGAACACTTCCACATAGCTGTCCAGGGTGAAAGATTTAGGGATAATCACTGGCGGATAGGCCAAATAGTCCTGGGACTGCTTAAAGGAACTGGTGACGAGCCAATACAGGGGGAACACAACCATGGTCACGCTGCTGATTAACAGGAATATTTTCACCGGCACACCAGCAAAATTGCTGATGACGGCATCAATGGAGGTAACATCCTTCACTTTCTTTTTTTGTCCAAGCCCTACCATAAGTCGTTCTCCTCCTTCTTCCTCCAGCGTAAGAAAAGCATACTGCACAAAGTCATCACCACTACAAACAAAATGGCCAGAGCTGCGGCATATCCTGCATCAAAGAAACGCAGCCCTTGCTTATATATGTAGTTGGGCAGCATTTCCGTTGCGGTGCCCGGGCCGCCGTTGGTCATGACGTAAACCGTGTCGAACACTTTGAAAGCATCTATAAAGCGTATCATCAGCACAATGATAAGCAGCGGCTTCATCAACGGCAAAACAATGTTTCGGAAAATCTGCTGGGGGCTTGCGCCATCTACCAATGCCGCCTGCACGCAATCTCCGGGCAAGGCTTTTAACCCGGCGGCACAAATCACCGTCACCCAAGGGGTCAGCTGCCAAACGTTCACCAAAATGACAGACAACATGGCCGTTGTGGGCTTGCTCAACCATGTGATGCTGGGAACACCCAGAAAGCTGAGCAAATAGTTGATGATGCCCGTGGAAGAATCCAGCATCATGCGCCACAGGGTACCAATGGCCACCGGCGCCATAATCATTGGTATCATGAAAATGGATGTCACAATCCTGGCCCAGCCCTTGTCTGAACATATAATCATGGCAAGCATCATGCCCAGCACCAGTTCCAAACCTACCGACACCAAGGCAAACACTAGGGTGTTCCACGTGCTGATATGTAGGGTGCTGTCTGTAAAAATGCGCATGTAGTTTTCCAGCCCCACAAAGGTGGGCACCGCATTGGGCAGGTTGAGCTTGTAGCGGAAAAAGCTCAAATATAAGGAATAGGCCAAAGGGAACAGGGCTGTTATGCCTAGAAAAATCAAGGTTGGCAAAAGAAACAGCCATGACGATACGGTATCGCTTAATTTATCCGTTTTCATGGATTTCCTCCTAAAGCTTAAAGAACGGGAGTACCAGACGAGTGGCAACACTCCCCTAGTACTCCTGTTTAATTAATGATTATAGTTCAAAATACCAGCTTCTGGCGGAGAGTTCTTCAGCGCCTGTTTGATGCCTGCATCCATTTGCTTCACCGCATCCTCCAAGGAAATTTGGTCGGCCAGATAACCGCTAATGACGGTGTTTAACATGGTATCCACTTCAACAGAAGCCGCAATTCTCCACCACATGTTGGCAGTGTCTAAAGCTTCTCTTACCGGGTACAAGCCAGCGTCTTTAATGGATTGTTGTTCCCAGAAATCTTTTCTAGGGGAGAAAATGGCAAATTCATCAAAGAATCTTTGTTGGTTTTCGGCGCTGGTGTACATTTTAATCCATTCCCAGGCTAAATCTTTGTTTTCAGAGCCGGCGGGAATGGCCAAGTCCCATGCGGAAAGCAGGGTGATGCCGGTTTTTTCTTTAGGCAGTGTGGCCAGTGCCCACTTGCCTACCACTTGGGATTTATCTGGATTGTCGCCGTTTAAGGTGATGCCCAGAGAAGGCCAAGTTTCGCAGACAGCAGCTTTGCCGTCCAAGAAAGCTTTGATGGATTCTTCCACGCCCCAGGAAAGGCTGGCAGGGTCCATAGAAGCTTGCAGTTCTTTCAAGTGTTCCAAAGCGGCTCTGGTTTCAGGGGAATCAATGGTCACGTTCCAGTTTTCGTCTGCCCAAGCGCCGCCCATAGACCACAGCACGTAGTCAAACACGCCGCCCAGCTGGCCGGGTGCTTCGGCTACCGTTACACCGTACATGCCGTCTTTGGTTAAGTCTGCTGCCACCTTACGGTATTCTTCCCATGTTTGTGGAAGGCCGTCTGGCAAAAGGTCTGTTCTGTAAGCAAAAACCTGTGGGGTGCTGGCGTTGGGAATGCCGATGATGGTGTCTTGCCATTTGCCGCAGTTGGCCAACACGTTGTCAATCCATACGTTCATGTCGTAGCTGTCTTTGGTTATGTACGGGCCAAGGTCGGTTAAGAAGGGGGCAAATTCGCCGTCCCATTGGCTGGCCACGTCAATTACATCGTAGGCCGAGGTGCCGCCGGATGTTAAGTCTAACAATGCCTTTTCGTGCAGGGTAACGTAGGGGAAGTCCACCACGTCCACTTTGGCCCCGGTCTGTGCTTCAAATTCTGGCGCAATGGCCCGGGCTGCATCGGCGTAAACGCTGGACATGTACAGCACGGTCAGCGTTTGGCCTGCATAGGGCTTGTCGGTTTCGGCAGATGCGTCGCCTTCTGCGGCTGGCTGTGCTTCGCCTTCCGGGGCTGGGGCGGGGGTTGCTGTGCTGCTTCCGCCGCAACCGGCAAGCACCCCTACCGCCATGGCAAGAACCAGTAAGATTGCCAATGTTTTTTTCATTCTCCTATACCTCCTCAATAGTTTAGAACCCATTGTATACAGGTTCTTATTAAACGGCTTCATAGCCGTATAATACATGATGAAGTTACCAACCAACTACTGAATAGCTTCCACAAACCGCCGTGTAATATCCCTGGGGCGGGACACTGCCGTTCCCACCACGGCACACAATACCCCGCAATCCATCACCTTACGCAGCTGGTCCCGCTCCCAAATGCCTCCCTCGGCGATTACGGGCTTCTTGCAATCGGCCACCAGCCTTTTAAGCAGGTCATAGTTAGGCAGGGGGGTTCCTTTGGTGTATGGGGTGTAGCTGCACATGGTGGTGCCAATGAAATCAAACCCTATGTCGGCGGCGTGCATACCTTCCTGGTAATTGGAGCAATCGGCCATAAACAGCTGGCTAGGGTACTTTTCCCTTGCTTGGGCAAACACCGCATCCAAGCTTTGGCCGCCGGGGCGTGGCCTGTTGGTTGCGTCCATGGCAATAATTTCACAACCACAGCCCACAAGTGCCTCCACTTCCTGCAACGTGGGGGTGATGTATACATCGCTATCCGGGTACACTTCCTTGATAATGCCAATAACCGGCAGGCTGACGCATTTTTTTATTTCTACAATATCCACCACAGAATTGGCACGAATGCCCGCCGCCCCGCCTTCTTTGGCGGCTATAGCCATTTTAGACATAATGTACGAGGAATGCAGCGGTTCGTCTTTCAGCGCTTGGCAAGATACAATGAGTTTCCCTTTAATTTGCTCCACAATTTTATTCATTG
>CAZCQP010000022.1:0-40958 GCA_964500895.1 uncultured Eubacteriales bacterium
CTTGTAAGTATGGGCGGTCATACCGTGATGGCAAAGGCAAAAGTAAGCCGGAAAGCCAGTGGATTAAGGTTGCAAACACCCATGAACCCATCATTGACGAGCAGACATGGGAAATGGCACAGGAAGTGAACGAGCGGCTTTCAAAATGGGTAGAGAACAGACGGCAACCTCGCCCAAGCCTGTTTTCGGGTAAGATATTCTGTGCGGATTGTATGGTGAACATGACACCTTATTCACAAAAGCGGAGCAAGGAGAATGCCAAACGGCTAAACACCTACGCTTGTAAAACCTACACCGTTACCGGACGGCAGAGCTGTTCACGACACGGTATGAATGAGGATGTGCTGAAAGCGTTGGTGCTTACAAACATTAAGGCACAGGCAAAACTCATACAGCTTGACGAGGAAGCGTTGGTTCGCACTCTGCGTGAAAAGCTGAAATGTGGTATGGCAGACGATAAGGCCGCTACACAAAGGCAGTTACAGAAACTAAAGCAAGAGCTTCACACGCTCGATGTTCGGCTGGAGCAGTATTATGAGGACAAAATCACAGGCACTATCTCCTCCGGCACGTTCTCACGCTTGGCAAGCAAAACGGAAGCCGAGCGTAACGAAATCTCAGAGTGCATATCCGTATTGGAACAAGGCGAGAAAGAAGCCAAAGCAAAGCTGCATGACATTCAGCGTTGGGTTAGCCTTGTGAAAGAATACTCAGTAATAACTGATGTGGACAGAGATTTTATCGAAACGCTGATTGAGCGAGTGGAGGTTGGTGAGAGTGAGATAGAAAACAGCGTTAAAACGCAAGATGTACGGATTGTTTACAGGTTTGTCGGTGTGGTTTGAATACATGTCCTTATCGGTGTATACTCTCAATAAGACACCGTACATGAAACAAAATATTTCTTCCAAAGGAATGGCATTTTGCCGTTCCTTTTTATATTCACAGAAACTTAAAATCATCGAAAAGAGGTTTTTATAAATGGAACTCTGGATCAACAACAAAATGATGACGAATGAGCAGATTACAGAAATAGCTCAACAATCGTCAAAACACTTTCTCTTCTGTTTTGAACAAGACGACTTAGACGTTATCAGCATCATTGAAATGCTGGTACAATGCTGCAGGGAACACAAAGAATTGGCTATACATGTCGGATTAATTCACTATTGCAAACTGTATCACCGTGACTTACCTGAACACTACAAGGAAATCGCTGCTGATAACGGTGCTTACGACGATTATTGCAAAAAACTTGCTGCCAATCTTATTAGTATGACATCCCCAAAAGGCATGTGACGCGATTACTCTATAAGTTTCACCTGTAAGTGCGAACGACACGGGCTTATTGGTTTATCTTTGCTTATTCTGGTTCTATTAAGAAATGAAATCCAGTAGTATTACAAATTTACGGCAAATAATTTGCCGCTTTAAAGCATTGATTTCTGCGGTTTGGCGCGCTATACTTTAAGAGTAAGCATTGCAAAACCGCTGCAAACAATACGCTTGGAAAGGAGTAGTATGATTACAATTACTAAAAAAGACCTTGTCTCGTTGGGGTATGGGCCTTCGTTTGCAGCCGATATTATCAGAGAAAGTAAGAAGTTGATGATTAAAAAGGGGCACATCTACTATGAGTCAAAAAAGCTCGACCGTGTGCCTAAAGAAGCGGTCGAGGAACTGTTAGGTGTCACCCTTACACAAGAAAACTGATTTTTATTTCTTAGCATATTAAGGAGTGAAAATCATGTCAAAAGATCCAATCAAGAAAGCAGATAACGGAACATACTATTTCCGTGCAAATTTAGGATTTCATCCTATAACAAAAAAGCAAATTCAGAAATACCAGAGTGGTTTCAAAAGCAAACGCGAGGCAAGAGAAGCTTATTCAAAGCTGATGCTCACGAAACCGGAGGAATTTGCAGAACAAGAGCAGGAAAACGAAATCACTTTTAAGGAGTTTATACAAGATGTTTTCCTGCCATGGTACAAAAGCCAAGTTAAGGAAAGAACTTATGAAAACAGACTTCCTACAATCAACAAGCATCTTGCATATTTCTATCCGTTGAAGCTTCGCAGTATAGAACCCATGCATGTGCAAAAGTGGCAAATCAAGCTTAGCAAAACATTGACACCCTCTTATGTAAGAGGGATACAAGGATTGTTCTCAATGGCAATGGATAGAGCTGTGGTTTTAGGGCTTTCCGGTAGCAATCCATCTAAAATTATCGGAAATGTCAAGAAGCAAAAGACCAAAATTGATTTTTGGACAAAAGAGGAGTTTGAAAAGGTTCTTTCGCTAATTTACAAGGATGACTACTACCAGCACTTTATTTTCATCTCTCTCATGTTTTTGTTTATGACGGGGATGCGAATTGGTGAAGCAACAGCAATACAGTGGAGCGATATTGATTTTGATTCAGGTATTCTGAAAGTAGATAAGAACCTCTACTACAAGAATCTTGAAAATTACCGGTTTGTGGAAACCAAAACCAAAGCAAGCGAACGTCGTATTGTTATAGATTCCGATACACTTGCTCTTCTACGGGACTGGAAAGAGATTCAGCAGGCGGTCGTGAAAACGGGATTTGTGATGAGCTATAACGGACATCCCACGCAGAAGCACACTTTGTCACATGCAATAACAAGATATTCCGGATTAGCGGGAGTACATCGGATACGGATTCATGCTTTGAGACATTCTCATGCCTCCTTGCTTATCAGCATGGGAGAAAATCCTCTGATTATAAAGGAGCGTTTAGGGCACGAAGACATTGAGACCACCCTTGGGACGTATGGACACCTTTATCCCAACAGCAATTTCGATGTTGCTCACAAATTAAAAGGCGTTCTCCAGTATCAAACATCGGCAGAGAACAAAGCCGACCTACCAAAGAATCAGTTCACAGTTTCGTACTGAATCAGAGGATGAAAAGAAAAATGCAATGGAAATGCAATTTTTCAAAGAGAAAGAGCCAAAAACCCCATGAATACAGGCTTTTTGGCTCTCCGTAAACTACTCCCACTCCACCGTAGCAGGAGGCTTACTAGTAATGTCGTAAACCACCCGGCTGACGCCTTTCACTTCGTTGGCAATCCGGGAAGAGGCACGCCCCAAGACTTTATGGGAAAGGGGAGCGTAGTCACAGGTCATAAAGTCGCTGGTCATTACAGCCCGCAGTGCAATCACGTAATCGTAGGTGCGGCTATCGCCTTTAACCCCCACGGAACGCACATCAGTAAAAACAGCAAAATACTGCTGCGGTTTATTTTTTATTTTATCTAGTTCTGTGCAGAAAATGTGGTCTGCCTGGCGCAAAATGTCAAGCTTTTCCAAAGTCACTTCGCCCATAACCCGCACGCTAAGCCCTGGACCTGGGAATGGTTGCCGTTCTACCAATGCTTTGGGCAAGCCTAGTTTTCGGCCAATGATGCGCACTTCATCTTTGAAAAGCCCAGACAATGGCTCGATGATTTTAGCAAATGCCAGGTTTTCTGGCAGACCGCCCACGTTGTGGTGGCTTTTAATGGTAGCGCCCATTTCGCCGCCGGACTCAATGACGTCTGGGTAAATGGTGCCCTGAGCCAAAAACTTAATGTTGCCCAGCTTGCTGGCTTCGTCTTCAAATACCCGTACAAACTCTTCGCCAATGATTTTGCGTTTTTGTTCAGGGTCTGTCACGCCTTTCATTTTAGCAAGGAATCTATCTTGGGCATTAACACGGATAAAATGCAGGTTTCGCTTGGAAAAGATGCGCTCAATGTCGTCCCCTTCGTTTAGCCGCATAAAGCCGTGGTCTACAAAAATACAAATCAGCTGTCCGGGGATGGCCTGGGACAACAAGCTTGCGCAAACCGATGAGTCTACGCCGCCGGATAATGCCAGCAGCACCTTTTCATCCCCAACAGTTTCCCGCACTTGCTGAATTTGTTTCTCTAAATAGTCATCCAGCCGATAGTCCGCCGTTGCACCGCAAATGTTAAACAAAAAGTTTTGAATGATTTGGCGGCCGCCTTCCGTATGCTCCACTTCCGGGTGAAACTGCACACCGTAAAGCTTTTGCGCTGGGTTTTCACATGCGGCGTTGGCACAGTTATCGGTGGAAGCAGTGGCCATAAAACCTTCCGGCAACTGGCTGACAAAATCTGTATGGCTCATCAGCACAGAGGCTTCAGCATTGGTGTCGCTAAACAGTTGCTTTTGGGTGTTCAGGTTTGCTTTAATTTTACCGTATTCACTGCTATCGCAAGGGGAAACTTTGCCCCCTAACAAATGGCACATCAGCTGCATCCCATAACAGATGCCTAACACAGGAATGCCTAAGTTGAAAATTTCTGGGTCGCAATGGGGGGCACCTTTTGCATAGACGCTGTTTGGCCCGCCTGTTAAAATAATGCCCATAGGGTTCAAAGCTTTCACTTGCTGGGCAGATAAGGAACCCGGTTTTACTTCTGAATAAACATTTAGTCCACGAACGGTTCTTGCAATCAGTTCTTTGTACTGACCGCCAAAATCCAGCACGAGTACAAGCTGGCTCATACTTCTACAACTCCCTCAAATACTTTCTGACACGGGCCGGTCATATAGACCGCTTCATCCGTATAGTTAATGGTCAATGCACCGCCGATTAAATCCACGGTTATGTCATGGTTTTTGTCACAGGCACCGGCAAGCACCGCCGCCACAGCAGCTGCGCAAGCACCGCTGCCGCAGGCCAGGGTTTCACCGCTGCCCCGTTCCCACACACGCATTTTTAAATGGTTTCTGCCTAAGATTTGCACAAACTCTGTGTTAACCCCTTCCGGGAAAATGGGGCTGTGTTCAAACAGGGGCCCGATTTTGGGTAGGTTTAGACTGTCTACATCATCACAAAAAACTACAGCGTGTGGGTTGCCAAAGGACACGCAGGTAATGTGGTATTCCTTGCCGCCGATTTGAACCGGCGTGTTAATGGCGCAATCTCCCGGCACAAGAACGGGTATTTGATGGGCTTCCAACAGCGCCGGCCCCATGTGCACCTTCACAGAAGTAACCAGGCCATTTTCCACCGTTAAAGAGGGCTTTTTAATGCCGCCCAGTGTTTCAATGGTCATTTCGGTTTTGCGCACAAGGTTATATTCGTATAAAAACTTGGCCACACAACGGGTGGCGTTGCCACACATCTTGCCTTCACTGCCGTCACTGTTAAACATGCGCATCCGTGCATCTGCAACGTCCGAGGGCAAAATAAGGATAAGGCCATCACCGCCAATGCCGAAGTGCCTGTCGGATAACCGCAATGCCAATGCTTCGGGGGCTTCAATTTTTTGATTAAAGCCGTCCATGTAAATATAATCATTCCCACAACCATGCATTTTAGTAAACTTTAATTCCATAACCTCACTCCTCAACCAGCTTAGAACCTGTATTCATAAACGAAACGCCGACTTTTCGGCAAATTTTATGCCATACTGCGTTAAATTTTCTTGAAATACCTCAAGGGTATTCCTGCGAAAATTTGCCTTGCCTGGCAAAAAATTCGCTCGAAAATCCAGCATTCCTTATTATGAATAAAGGTTCTTAGAATAAAAACTACTCCAGCATTTTTTTGTTCACTTGCTGGCAGCCGTTGTTACCGGTGAAACAGTTTGTGCAGAAGGACAATGTGCATTTGTCGCAGGCTTTTTTCACCCCATCTACACTGATGTAGCCCAGACTGTCTGCCCCTATTGTACGGCAAATTTCGTCTATTGTCATCTGGTTTGCAATTAAGTTTTCTTCGTTGTCAATGTCTGTGCCATAATGGCAGGTATAGCGGAATGGGGGAGAGGAGACGCGCATATGTACCTCTTTGGCCCCGGCGTTTTTAAGGCTGCGTACAATTTTTTCGCTGGTGGTGCCCCGAACGATGGAGTCGTCGATGAGCACAATGCGTTTGCCTTTAATGTTGGCGCTTAGTGGGTTTAATTTAAGGCGCACAGCACTTTCCCTTTGGGACTGGGTGGGGTAAATGAAACTTCTGCCAATGTATCTGTTTTTCACAAAGCCAGAAACCAAAGGTATGCCGCTTTTGGCGCTGTAACCAATGGCCGCTTCCAGCCCGGAATCTGGCACGCCGCAGACCACATCTGCATCCACCGGGTACTCTTCTGCCAAAACCATGCCCATGTTGTACCGGGCTTGGTATACGCTTAAGTTATCAATCAGCGAGTCTGGGCGGGCAAAATAAATGTATTCAAAAATGCACAGCCCGCCGTTTTCTTGGTTGGGTTCAAGAACAACGCTTTCATGGGTTATGCGGCCTTCTTCCACCACCACCACTTCACCCGGCTTCACGTCTCTTAAAAATTCAAAGCCACAGCTGTCTAGGGCACAGCTTTCAGAAGCAATGGCAATGCCGTTTGCATTCTTGCCAATGCACAGGGGGCGGTAGCCGTGAGGGTCCCGCAGGGCAATCAGCTTGTTGTCGCTGCATAAAATGACAAGGGAAAAAGCGCCTCGTAATTCTCTGGCTGCCCGAATGACCCCTTGCAAGGAAGTATCTTCCTTCATCATGCAATAGGCGATGAGAGAAGATACCACTTCGCTGTCGCTGGTGGCATTAAAATTCAAACCTTGCTGTTTCAGCTTTTCCTTAATTTCTTTGGCATTGGTGATGTTGCCGTTATGGGCGGTGGCAATACGGCCAGTTAAATACTCGGTGATAAAAGGGCCTACGTTTTCTTTCACATTGGTCCCTGTGGTGGAATAACGGTTGTGCCCCACACCTACTGTGCTTAATGGCAGCTTTTGAATCACCGGGTTGGTAAACACTTCACTCACAAGCCCCACGTCTTTATGGTAAAGGATTTTATTGCCCGATATGACCGCAATGCCTGCCCCTTCCTGCCCACGGTGCTGCAAAGACAACAGCCCGTTGTATAGTATGCCGGCGGCCTCCTGGGTGGTGATGCTTACCCCGAAGACGGCACATTCTTCCCGCAGCTTGTGGTTAATTCTCATAAGTCTTTAGTATCCCTTCTGCAACCGCTTTTTTTGTCATGCGCATATCCATGGCTTGCCGCTCAATATGTTTATGGGCTTCTTGCTCGGTCATGTTTAAATAAGAGATAAGAATGCACTTTGCACGGTCAATCATGTGTATGTCTTCAATCTTTTGAATCAGTTTCACATTCTGGTCCTGCATACGTTTCAGCTTGTTTTGGGATGCTTTGGCCAGCTTGAGTGCCATTTTAAACAGGTTGGTATTCAGCGGTTTAGGCAAAGTGATGATGCCCTCGTCCTCTAGCTTTTCAGAAACTTCTTCATAGCTGTCTTTCTGCACCACCAGAATAACCTGATGAATCCCTTGTGATGCAATGTACCGGGCCAAAGCTTCCCCTGGCTCATCTGGAAGGGGAGCGTTGATGATGACCACATCAAAAGAACGTTCCCCAATGCACTGCCGGGCTGCCGTGCCAGATGGAACACTATCCACCTGGTGGCAGGAAACGGTTTGCAGCATGTGGGTGAAAAAGTCTGTACTTTTTTTTGAATAGGAAACAACTAATGCACTTTCCAAATGTCCGACACCTTCTTTAAAACGTGTTGGTCAAATTTGATTATTCTACAGTAACACTTTTGGCTAAATTCCGTGGCTTATCAATATCCAAGCCTTTGTTAGCCGCTACATAATAGCTGAACAGCTGCAAAATAATCACTGACAGTGATGGCGAAAACAGCTCATGCACAGGCGGCAAATGGATGGTGGACAGCTTTTGGTCATACACATCCTGGCCATGGCCAAAAGTTCCAATAAGCAGCACCTTCGCCCCTCGGCTCACCACCTGTTCCACGTTGCTGGCTATTTTTGTAGCAAGCCCTTCACAGCAGGAAATGGCCACCACCAGGGTGTCCTCTTCCACTAAGGAAATGGTGCCGTGCTTCAGCTCTCCGCCGGCGTAGGCTTCCGAATGGATATAAGAAATTTCCTTCAGCTTCAAAGAGCCTTCCATGGCTATGGCATAGTCAATGTTGCGGCCAATGAAAAAGATGCTTTTGTAGCCGATGCAGTTGGTGGCGTAGTGTTGAATATGGTCCAACTGTTTAAACAGTTCCGTCACTTTTTGGGGCAGTGTTTGAATGTCTTTTAATAAATCCTGTGCGGTATGTTCAGATACCTGGCCCAGTTTTCTTGCAAATTTAACAGCCAATATATAAAGCAACGCCAACTGTGCAGAAAATGCTTTTGTGGTGGCCACTGCAATTTCTGGCCCTGCCAGGGTATAAATGGTGTGGTCTGTTTCTTTTGCAATGGTGCTGCCAATGACGTTTACAATGGAAAGGGTGGTGGCACCTCTGGTTTTGGCTTCCCGCATGGCTGCAATGGTGTCGGCTGTTTCGCCGGACTGGCTAATGAGGATAACCAGCGTTTTGGCATTAATGATTGGGTCTTTATACCGAAATTCGCTGGCCAGTTCCACTTCCACAGACACCCGGCACAACCGCTCAAATACGTATTTGGCCACAAAACCTGCGTTGTAAGCAGAGCCACAGGCGGTGATGACGATTTTATCAAAAGCATCCACGTTTAATTGTTGAATAACGCTGAAATTATCGCCGGTGCACAGGGCGGAATGGATGGTATTCTGCAACACCTTGGGCTGCTCCATAATTTCTTTCAGCATAAAGTGGGGGTAGCCGCCTTTTTCCGCACTGTCAAACGTCCAGGTGATGGTTTCCAGGGGTTTGTCTACGATGTCCTTGTCTCTGTTATAAAACTGAACGCTGCCTTTTTGCAGCACCGCAATTTCTTTGTCTTCCAGATAGTATACTTTTGATGTGTGTTTTAATACGGCGGGTACGTCGGAGGCAATAAAATGCCCATGTTCGGATACGCCGATAATCAAGGGGTTATCCTTTTTCACCGCCAAAAGCTTATCCGGTTCGTCTAAACACATGATGCCCAAGGCGTAGGAACCTTCTAAAGTATTCACCACTTGAATAAGGGTATCCATAATGTCGCCCTTATAATAATATTCCGCCAGCTGTGCCACCACTTCGCTGTCGGTTTCAGAGGTGAAAGAGATGCCCTTTTTTTCTAATTGACGGCGTAATTGTTTGTAGTTTTCAATGATGCCGTTGTGCACAATGGCAATTTTGTTCTGATGCCCCAAATGGGGGTGGGAATTGATGTTGGAAGGTTCCCCATGGGTGGCCCAGCGTGTATGGCCAATGCCCATAAAACCTTGAATGGGGGCTGTGGCCAATGCGTCCTCTAGAACAGACAGCCGCCCTTTACGCTTGACCACTTCAAAGCCTTCGTTAGCGTAAACGGCCAGGCCTGCCGAATCGTATCCTCTGTATTCCAGCTTTTTTAATCCGTCCAGAATGATGGGTACTGCGTTTTCGCATCCCACATAGCCAATGATGCCGCACATGGAAAATCCCCCTTTATGATACTTACGCAAGCTTGCCTCAGCTTTTTGTATCACGCAAAAAGACGCCCATCACATGATGCATTGTAAGTTTAAGAAACGGTTCAACCAGCTTAAACGAAGTTATGCACAATCTGATGAACGCCTTTGTTCACAAGCAAATATTATACCTATAGTTAATAATTTTGTCAACCGACCAAAAATGTTTTTCACCACATACTTGCCGTAAAAGTTATTAAAATTTTCTGGTTGACAAAGCAGAATGTATATGGTAACCTTTCTGTGAAAACAGCAAAGGCGCTGGACATTTGTCCTTAGCGCCTTTATTTTTTTATAAAATTATCCAGATGCGTACAGGAGGTTTTACGATGAACGATATTCCTCAAATGTTTGGAAGCATGGTATTTAACGATGCCGCTATGCAGGCCAGGTTACCAAAAGATACGTACAAGGCCCTTAAAAAGACCATTGCCCATGGGGCTAGATTAGACCGGGATATGGCCCATGTAGTGGCCAATGCCATGAAAGATTGGGCCATTGAAAAAGGGGCTACCCATTTCACCCACTGGTTCCAGCCCATGACAGGCATTACCGCAGAAAAGCACGATAGCTTTATTTCCCCTGCGGGTGACGGCAAAGTGATTATGGAATTTTCTGGCAAAGAGTTGGTGCGAGGTGAACCGGATGCTTCCAGTTTTCCTTCAGGCGGTTTGCGTGTAACTTTTGAAGCCAGAGGCTATACGGTGTGGGATGCCACGTCCTATGCCTTTGTGAAAGATGGCACCCTGTATATTCCCACAGCCTTTTGCTCCTATAGCGGAGAAGCGCTGGACAAAAAAACGCCGTTGCTGCGGTCTATGCAAACCATTAACCAGCAAGCGTTGCGCATTGTTAAGCTATTTGGCAATACGTCTGTGCAACGGGTGAACACCACGGTTGGGGCAGAGCAGGAATACTTTTTAATTGACAAAGACGTGTACTTAAAACGGCCAGACTTGATGTATGCCGGCAGAACACTTTTTGGCGCAAGGCCACCAAAAGGCCAAGAGCTGGACGACCATTATTTTGGCAGCATTAAATCCAAGGTGTCTGCCTTTATGAAAGAGCTGGAAGAGGAGTTGTGGAAGCTGGGTGTTTTGGCTAAAACCAAACACAATGAAGCAGCGCCTGCGCAACACGAACTGGCTCCTATCTTTACCACCACCAACATTGCCACAGACCACAACCAGCTAACCATGGATTTAATGAAAAGCATCGCAAACAAACATGGTTTGGCCTGCTTACTCCATGAAAAGCCTTTTGCAGGGGTGAATGGCAGCGGAAAGCATGTGAACTGGTCTCTTTCCACCGATACAGGGGTGAACTTGTTAGAACCCGGCGATACCCCCTATGAAAATGCGCAGTTCCTTTTGTTTTTGGTAGCTGTTATCCGGGCAGTAGACCTTTACCAAGACATGCTTCGGGTGTCTGTAGCAGGAGCTGGCAATGACCACAGACTGGGCGCCCATGAAGCCCCACCTGCCATTGTATCTATGTTTTTAGGGGATGAACTGACGGAAATATTAGAAGCCATTGAAACCGGGGCAGAATACCACGGTAAAGAAAAGCTGCAAATGCAAATTGGTGTGGCCATGTTGCCCCATTTCCCAAAAGATACAACCGACCGTAACCGGACGTCACCCTTTGCTTTCACCGGCAATAAATTTGAATTCCGTATGCTGGGTTCCAGCTTTTCTGTGGCGGGCCCATGCATTGTGCTGAACACCATTGTGGCCGAAGTATTGCAAGAATTTGCAGACATTTTGGAAAACGCCAAAGATTTTCAAGCTGAATTGGCCAAGCTGATTAAGCAAACCATTCAACAGCACAAACGCATTATTTTCAACGGCAACAACTATTCCGAGGAATGGGTGGTTGAAGCGGAAAAAAGAGGTTTGTCCAACTTAAAAACCTCTGTGGAAGCCTTGCCTGCGTTTATTCACCAAAAAAATATTGATGTTTTTACGAAGCATCAAGTGTTTACGGAAAGTGAAATTTATTCCCGGTACGAAATTCTGTTGGAAGGGTACTGCAAAGCCATTCATATTGAAGCGTTAACCATGGTGGATATGGTGAAAAAAGAAATTTTGCCTTCCAGCATCAGCTACCAAAATGAATTGGCACAATTGATGATTAGCAAAAAGGCGTGCGGTGTTTCTTTCGATTGCACATTAGAAGAACATTTGCTTGAAAAGCTTTCAAAGCAATCGGCTTGTCTGTTTAAAAAGCTGGAAGTGCTGGAAAGTGCTTTGGTGGAAGCGAAATCTTACTCCGAAACGTTGCCATTGGCGCAGTTTTATAGAGACACCATTTTTAACCAAATGTCTGAAATTCGGTTGATTGTGGATGCCATGGAAACCAGCATTGCCAAAAAACATTGGGCACTGCCGAATTATTCTGAAATTTTCTATAGCGTTAACTAATAATTCAGTAAAATAAAACGGGACGGCTAGGTAAGCCGTCCTTACAGGGCGCATACTCACACATAAAGTGCGTTTTTAAATAAAAAGCGTATGGACCCTGCCTTGTTATTATGTGCCGAAGTGGCTATATTATTACTTGATTAAATTGGCAACATATAATTGCATTTCGCCTTTTGAACGAATCTGGTGGGTGCCGTTGATGACGACCTGCTTTTGAGCATCCGGCAAGTTGGCGAAATAGGTCATGGCTTCTGGGTTCATCGCCAGGGCCATGCCAAGCCCGATGGGAATATCTACACCATTCACTAAATTTCTATCCATCATAAACTCCTTTTTGTTTTATCATTTAACGCATGTGCATAAATTATGCACTAAGAACCTGTATTCATAAACGAAACGCCGCCTTTTCGGCTAATTTTACGCCATACTGCGTTAAATTTTCTTGAAATACCTCAAGGGTATTCCTGCGAAAATTTGCCTTGCCTGGCAAAAAATTCGCTCGAAAATCCAGCATTCCTTATTATAAATACAGATTCTAGAAAGCTGCCAACTAACGGCGGCTTTTTTTGTTTGCCGCCGACCATTACACAGCGTTGCCTTTTGACAGACATTCTTTTATAATTAAAAAAACACGGCGAAAGCAGGGGGGGTATTTGTGATGCAGGACATCTATGTTTCACCGGTGGGAGAACTGTTACTGGAAAGCGACGGTCAGCATTTAACAGGCTTGTATTTTTTAGAGGAAGGCCACGGGATTCTTCCAGATAATGAGAAAGCAGAGGTTTTTAGCCTGTGCAAAGCACAGCTGGACGCTTATTTTGCAGGACGTTTAAAAGTTTTTACCCTTCCTCTACGGCTGGAAGGCACACCTTTTCGCCAAAAGGTATGGCAGGCGTTACAGCACATTCCTTATGGTGCAACACAATCCTATAAAGACGTGGCGCTGGCCATTGACCAACCATTGGCCATGCGGGCGGTTGGGGGAGCCAACCATCACAACCCCGTGAGCATCATTGTGCCTTGCCACCGGGTGGTGGGGGCAGATGGCAGCCTCACCGGCTACGGCGGCGGCATGTGGCGCAAGGAATGGCTTTTAAATCACGAAAAAGCACAGCTGTGATTGTAGAAGGAGTGTCTGTATGGTGGTTCTGAAAGATATATCCGAAACGGTACAGCAAGTGGCAGACGCTATGGCAGCGGTATTAAACATGGAAGTGGAAATTGTAGGCACAGACTTGGTGCGTGTGGCGGGTACAGGGGACGCCAGGGACAAAATTGGCTTGCGGGCGGCTTACGGGGTGATTACAAATGTTGTTCACCACAAAAAAGAAGCCATTCTAGTGGCTAAACCCGGCCAGCACCCATACTGCGCCGGATGTGCCTTGTTTGGCCGTTGCTTTTACCGGGCGCAGATTATTTACCCCATTATATACCATGGCCAAAGCGTGGGCTCCATTAGCTTAATCACTTTTAATGAAGTGCAGGAGAAAGCGCTGTTGGAAAACCGGGAACGGTTGATGGATTTTTTAAGCCGTATGGCAGACTTGATGGCCAGCAAAATGGCAGAGCAGCATTTGTATGAACGGGTAATTGTGGCATCGTCGGAGCTTCAGGCGGTGATTAATGCCGTGGAGCAGGGGATTGTGGCGGTGGATACACAGGGCAGGGTGACCCATATGAATGTACCGGCGGAAAAGCTGTTGCGCTTGTCTGCCAGGGAAATGGTGGGGCAAAGCTTTGAAGACATGAACCTGGGCGCTGCGTTGGTTCGTGTGGCCAAAACGGGAAAAGGGTACGCTAAAAGAGAAATGTTGTTTAAAAACAAGAGCGGCTATTCGGTGCGTCTCTTATCCAGTGCCCAGCCCATTTTTGCAGACGGTAAGCTGATTGGGGCAGTGTCGGTTATTCAAGATATTGAAAGTGTGGGCAAGTTGATTCACTCCTTGTCTGGCGGCACAGGCTCTGGGCTGGAAAATATTTTGGGCAAAAGCCAAACGGTTTTACACATGAAGGCGCAGATTAAACGCATTGCCGGAAGCAGCACCTCTGTGCTTATCCGCGGGGAAAGCGGCACAGGTAAAGAACTGGTTGCCCGGGCTATACATATGGAAAGCCAAAGGCAGTACGCCCCCTTTATTGCCATCAATTGCAGCGCCATTCCAGAAACCCTTCTAGAAAGCGAACTGTTCGGGTACGAGGACGGTTCTTTCACCGGTGCAAAAAAGGGCGGCAAAGTGGGGAAGTTTGAATTTGCCCAGCAAGGCACCCTATTTTTAGATGAAATTGGGGATATGCCGTTGCATTTACAAAGCAAGCTGCTGCGTGTGCTGGAGGAGAAAAAGTTCGAGCGTATAGGGGGCAACACGTCCATCAAGTTGGAAGCCAGGCTGATTACCGCCACCAATCGCAATTTGGAGGACATGCTGGCCAAGGGGGAATTTCGGGAGGATCTATATTACCGCATTAACGTTATCCCTTTTTACGCTCCACCTTTAAGGGAGCGGCCGGAAGACATTGAGTTGCTGTTGACCCACTTTTTGCAGTATTACAGCACCATGCTGAAAAAGGAAGGGCTGGCTTTTTCCAATGAAGCCAAAGCAGTGTTGATGCAGTATGCATGGCCAGGCAACATCCGGGAGCTGCAAAACACGGTGGAATATTGTATGCATATGGCGGAAGGTGATGACATTCAGCTTAGCCATTTACCCCAACGGCTGTTCCAGGGTACCCAAGGCAATACAAGCGTGCCCATGCCTAAAACTTTTGCGGCCATGGAAAAAATGCTCATCACCGAAGCGTTAAGCCGGTTTGGTACTACGTTAGAGGGGAAAAAACAAGCGGCAGAGGCTTTGGGCATTGGCCTAACCACTTTATACCGCAAAGGAAAAAAATATCAGGTGCCTTCTTTTGATTAATTTTCATATTGAAAATTATTTTCATTATGAAAATACAATTTCTTTAACATTATTTTCATTTTGAAAATTATCATGTTCAATTCTATACACGTCTTTTTAATTACAATCAAATTTCCAGAGTTTAAAAAATGAAAAAGGCGCAAATGCGCCATTTTTAATTTTACATAAAAAAATTTAAAATTGGCACGGTGTTTGCATGTTTAGTTTTTAACAAATGCATGGCAACCACATTTCTTGGAGGACTTTATGGATACTCAACAACTGACCAACATTTGCAAGTCAATGGAAAACCGAGCATTACCCCCTTCTGTCTATGATGCAGCCAAAAAATGTGTGCTGGATTATTTGGGCTGTGCATTTGGAGGCAGCCGGTTAATGGCGGCCAAATGTGTTGTGCAGGCAGCCAAATGGCTAGGCACGGAAGCAAGAGCCACTTCCATGGGCCACTTTGAAAAAATATCCCCCTTGGCCGCTGTGTTCACCAACGCCACTCTTGGCAGCGCACTGGACATTGACGACGGCCACCGGGGTGCCGTGGGGCATCCAGGGGTGATGGTCATTCCCGTGGCGTTGGCTGCGGCAGAAGTGGCACAGCGCAACACTGGACAAGACTTTCTGCAAGCAGTGGTCATTGGTTATGAACTGGCCATTCGCTGTGGCGTGGTGATGAACTCTATGCACGCCAAAAGGTTTTACGGTTCTGGAGGCTGGGCGGTGCATGGTGCATCTGCGGCGGCCGCCACCATTTTGGGTTTGGAAGGTGAAACCTATGCAAACGCCATGGCTGTGGGGGAAGTGTACGGCCCCACCGCCCAATGCGGCAAATCCATAGATTTTGGTGCAATGACCAAAGAAAGCATTGGCTGGGGTGCAATGACGGCGCTTTTTGGTGCGTTTTTAGCGGCAGAAGGCTTTACGGCCCCTAAGCACATTTTAATGGATGAAAAAGATTATCAGCCAGAAAGTTTAGCCGTTTTTGAAACCTTTGGCAAGTCCTTTGAAATTGAAAACTTGTATTTCAAGCAATACGCCTCCTGCAGATGGTCTCATGCCCCCATTGCCGCCACGCTAAAGATTAAGGAGGCCCATGCTTTTGCCCCGGAGGACGTAGAGGCTGTATACGTTGAAACTTTTGAAAAAGCGCTCACCTTGTGCCATACCAAACCCCATAGTGCAGAAGCGGCTCAGTATAGCGTACCTTTCACGGTGGCTTGTTCCATTTTGTCTGGGGAAATGGGGCCAAGGCAGTTACAGGAAGAACATTTAAATAGCCCAGCTGTCCTTGATTTGGCTGCTAAAGTGAAGCTGGTGCACGCCCCGGACTTGGAGCCTCTTTTCCCAAGCAAACGTCCTGCTCGGGTGGTTATTCAGTTAAAAGATGGCCAACGCTTGGCCGAGGAAGTGCATGTGTTAAAAGGTGACCCGGAACAGCCCTTAAGCTGGGAAGACATCATAACCAAGTTCAACTGGCTGGCAGAGCCGGTGATAGGCCCAGAAAAATGTAAGCAAGTGGTGGAAGCTGTTCAGGCATTGGATAAGCTAACCTCTATTGTACCCTTGGCAGCATTGATGGCACCAAGTTATTAATTTAATATAAAGGCTTTGATGTTTAAGGCTTTATATATATTTTATTAGGAGTGATTTTCATGTACCCTGCATTAAAAGGCGGTCAGTTACGTTTGTTTAACGACGGCCAAGTAAACGCCATTCACGAAGGCGTAGTCAAGCTTTTAGAAGAAGTGGGTATGCAAGTAAAGAGCAAGCAAGCTTTTGAAATTTTCCAAAGAAACGGCGCCATTTGCGACCCGGTTACGGAAATTGTGAAAATTCCAAGGGCCATGCTGGAAAAAGCCATTAAAACCGCCCCATCCAAAATCATTCTGCACGGGCGGGATGAAAAAAACGACGTGTTGCTGGAAAAAAACCGGGTGCATTACGGTACCGGCGGCACCGTAATGTTTGTTAACGACTTTGAAACAGGCCAAAAGCGCACCGCCATCACCCACGATTTACGGGACTTTGCCCGTATGGTGGATGTTTTGGAAAACCTGGCCTTTTATGTGATTCATACATATCCCGATGATGTGCCGGAAGAAGATGTGGATGCCAACCGCTTTTACTGGGCCATTACCAACACCACAAAGCCCATCATGGGTGGCATGTACACCATGAAAGGGCTAAAGGAAGCCATTGAAATTGCTGAAATGGTGGCTGGCGGGGCAGATAAATTGCGTGAGCGGCCTTTTGTGTCTTTCATCACCTTAATGGTTAGCCCTCTGGTGATGGATTGGCATTACACAGATTTTTTAATTGAGGTGGCCAAAAAAGGGTTGCCCATCGCCGTGCCTTCCGAACCTTTGGCCGGTGCTACAGCCCCGGTTACTTTGGCCGGTACCATCACCATTAACCTGGCAGAAACATTGGCAGGGCTTACATTGGCACAACTCATTACCCCCGGCTGCCCAGCCTTTATCGGTACAACCTCCAGCATTATGGACGTGAGCACGGGCACGTATTCCGGCGGGGCCATTGAATCCTCTTTAATCAATGCGGGAATTGCCCAAATGGCCCAATACTATGACTTGCCGCTTTATGCTACAGGCGGCCAGTCCGACTCGAAATTAAACGATTCACAGGCAGGGTACGAAAGTGCTTGCCAAGCCATGACCTTAGGGCTTTCCGGGGCCAACTGGATTCACGATTCTGCCGGGCTTCTGGAAAACTGCACCACCGTGTCTTATGAGAAAACCATCATTGACAACGAAATCATCGGTAATGTGTACCGGGTGTTGCGGGGCGTAGACGTCACCGAAGAAACGCTGGCCATTGACGTCATTCGTGAAGTGGGCCCGGCCGGCAACTTCCTCATTAACGAACATACGGTGGAGCATTTCAGAAATGAATTTTTCTTCCCGAAAGTGTCCGACCGTTACAGCCGTGTCACATGGGAAGAAAGAGGCAAGCTGGATGCCCATGCCCGGGCACACCAAATGGCCGGGGACATTTTGGCCAACCATCGGGCAACACCCATCGACGCTAAAATTCAAGCAGAAATTCGCAAGAAATTCCCGGGAATTAAAGGGATAGACCTATAATAATTAAAAGGGGTGCGTGTGTTATGGCATTAAGAGGTTTACCTAGCGGCAAGTATAAACCGCTGACCGAGCAAGAGGTTCTGCAAATTCACAAGGCGTCCATGCGTGTTTTTGAGGAAACAGGGGTGGAAGTACACGACGACCTGGCGCTGAAATTCCTGAAAGAAGCCGGGGCTGAAGTGGACATGAAACGCAAAAAGTTTTATGCTTCCGAAGCGTTTGTTATGGACAAAGTGAAAAAAGCGCCGTCCCAAGTCACGTTGTGCGGTCGTGACCCAAAGCATGACTTGATTTTGGGGGGCAAAAACGTTTATCTGGGAACAGGGGGAACAGCCCTGAACGTGCTGGATATTGAAACAGGCATCAAACGGCCCACAGTGTTGCAAGATGTACGCAACACTGCCAAGCTGGTGGATGCCCTGGACCACATTCACTTTTTTGTACTGCCGGTATACCCCAGCGAACTTTCCCAAGAAAATGTGGACGTGAACCGTTTCTTTGCAGGGATGAGCAACACTTCCAAACACGTAATGGGCGGGGTTTATTCCTCCGAGGGCATTAAAAAAGTGGTTAAAATTGGCCAGGAAATCATGGGCAGTAAGGAAGCGTTGCGCAAACGCCCCATTTTTTCCATGATTACTTGTATTATGAGCCCGCTGAAACTGGACGCTAAATATACGGAACTGATGCTCACCGCCATTGAAGCCGGTGTGCCAGTGGCCACCCCAGCTGCCCCTATTGCAGGCATGACATCCCCCATGACATTGGCCGGAACGCTGGTGCAAGTGAATGTAGAAGCGTTAAGCGGCATCATCATGACCCAGTGCGTCAGCCCAGGAACCCCTGTGCTTTTAAGCTATGTGCCTACCACCGCAGACATTCGGACAATGGCCTTTACATTCAGCGCTGTAGAAAACGGTATGATGAACGCCGCCGGTGCGCAAATGGCCCATTTCTATGACTTGCCTATGTATGCCACCGCCGGATTAAGCGATTCTAAGCTGCCGGACGTGCAAGCAGGCTACGAAAAAATGTCTACCTCCATGATGGCTGCTTTGGCCGGATGCAACTACATCCACGATGCTGCCGGGCTTATTGAAGCGGGTATGAGCGTGGCTTATGAACAATACGTGATTGATGATGAAATTAACGGCATGATTATGCGTGCTGTCCGGGGCATTGAAGTGGATGAAGATACGTTGGCCGTAGATGTGATTAAAGAAGTTGGCCCAGGCGGAGATTATTTAACCCAGCCCCATACCATTCAATACATGCGTACGGAAAATTACCTGCCCCAAGTGGCCGACCGCAACATGCACGACAGCTGGCAAGCGTTAGGCGCACAAGACGGCCGCACAAAAGCCAATGGCATTGCCAAACGCATCTTGGCAGACCATACCCCGCTGCCCATTGACCAGGCCGTTGTGCAAAAGCTGGAGGAAGAAATTCCTGAATTAATAACAAAATAAGGTCTTAATAAGCTAAAAAATCATATGGTATACTCAAAAAGTGTTGCTTACTTTTTGAGTATACCATAAAATACAGTTAAGGGGGCAGGTTCATGGGGCAATGCAAGCTGGCATTGATTCAAATGGATTGTGAACTGCTGGCGAAGGAAAAGAACGTGGCGAAAGCCACCAAACTGGTGGAAGAAGCTTGCCGGGAAGGGGCGGAGTTCATTTGCTTGCCGGAAGCTTTTAACACAGGCTATTACAGCGGAAACATAGCCGGGGTGGTTGCATTGGCGGAACCCATTGACGGCCCTACCGTCACAGGGTTTCAGGAAATGGCCCTGTCTAAGCAGGTGCATCTAGTGGTGCCCTTTATACATGAAGTGGCACCCGGTTGTTGCCAAAATGCCGCTGCGCTCATTAACAACAGGGGGGAGGTTTTAGGAACATACGCCAAAACCCATCCAGTAGGGGATGAACCTAACCATTTTAAGCGGGGGGAAGACTACCCTGTGTGGGAGACAAAGTTTGGCAAAGTGGGGATGCTCATTTGCTATGATGCATGTTTTCCAGAAGCCGCACGGTTGCTGGCTTTAAAAGGGGCAGAGTTGGTTATAGTGCCTTCTGCCTGGCGGGCCAGTTATTACTTTGTGCATTGGTGGAACTTAAACCTGGCTTGTCGTGCCCTGGATAGCTTGTATTTTGTGGCTGCCGTCAACCGTTGCGGGCCAAGCGGCAGCGAAAAGTTTGCAGGTTGCAGCCAGGTGGTGAACCCCTTGGGAGAAGTGCTGGCCACATGCAGCGTAGACGAAGAGCGGATTCTATACCAAACCATTGACTTCGACCAGGTGGAAAAGGAACGTGCATTTAATACCGTGCTTCGAGACAGGCATCCCCAGGATTATGGAATACTATCATCAATGGACACCCTTCAAACGTTTTAGAGGTTGTAAAAGCAAGCAATCTTATACATAAGGGGGTTATTATGAATCAGATTAGAAAACTTGCCTTTTGGCCGCCATTGGTTTTAATGATGGCTGTCATCATTTTTAACTTCACCAGCCAGGAAGCGTTCTATAATGTGCTTACGGCCGCTAATGACTGGATATTAGCCAATGTGGGCTGGTTTTTCAGCGTCATTGCGGTGCTGTGCCTGCTGGCTTGTATTGCAGCCTATTTTTCAGACTTTGGCAAAATTAAAATAGGCGGGTCAGACGCCAAGCCTATGATTTCTACATTCTCTTGGTTTGCCCTTTCTTTAACCACCACCTGTGCCAGCGGCATCCTGTTCTGGGGGCCGGCGGAACCCATCAGCCACATTGGCTGGCCACCGACGGAAATTAACGGCATAATGCCCAACACCCCGGAAGCGGTTAAGTTTGCCATGGAAACCATGTATTTGCACTGGACCATTATTCCATACGCCATCTATGCAGTACCCACCGTTGTTTTTGCTTTCATGTATTACAATGCTAAAAAACCTTTCTCCATCAGTTCTATGGTTTCGCCTATTTTCGGCAAAAGAGCCATTAATGAAAAAACTTTCCAGGTCATTGATGCCATGACCCTGTTTTGCATTTGTGCCGGTATGGCGGGTTCCATGGGCCAGGTTGTTATGAACATTTCCGGCGGTGTGAACTTTTTTACCGGGATGCCTTCCAGCAAGTTTGTGTGGCTGGTGGTGACGGTGGTTATTGCGGCCACAGTTATTTTAACGGCTGTATCCGGCTTGTTAAAAGGCATGAAGCTGTTTGCCAACATTAACATTTGGGGCTATATCATTTTGTTAGCCTTCTTGTTTTTGTTCGGGCCCAGCGCTTATTTTTTCAACCTGGGTACGGAAGCCATGGGTGGCTTTTTAACTGGGCTTTTTGACAAAGCGCTGGTTACAGGTGCTGCCGCCCAAAGTGTTTGGTCCCAATGGTGGACGGTGTTTTATTGGGCAAGCTGGATGGCCTGGGCACCTACCACAGCCATTTTCCTGGGCCGTATTTCCTATGGCAGAACCATCCGGTCTTGCTTGGCCATTAACTTGTTTTTAAATGCCGCAGTGGGCGCATTGTGGATGACCATTATGAGCGGTACCGCCATCAATTTCCAAGTGATGGGCAAGGCAGACCTGGTGGCTTCTTATGCGGAATCTGGCGCAGAAAATATCCCTTATCTTATTTTAGGGAACTTGCCATTATCTCAATTAACCATTCCGTTGTTCCTTATCCTCATTTTCTTAACCATTGTCACCGCTGCAAATGGCAACACTTCCGCTATGGCGGGGCTTTCCACTTTTGGCGTATCCCCCGATGCACCTGAACCGCCCAAGTTTTTAAAGATCATTTGGGCTCTTGTGGTGCCGGCCATTGCTTACATTATGATTTCCTTAATCGGCTTAAACGGTGTGAAGGTGGTAGCCAATTTTGGCGGGGTGGTGGCTGTCATTATACAAGCCGGTGCGTTAGCCAGCTTGCTTATTCTGATTAAAAACCACCAGCGGTTCAACATCATTGAAGGAAGGTGCCAGGAAGTCACAGAAGGTAAAAGCAGTACGGTTGTTTCAAACCAGCAAGATATAACTCCTTAAACACTGGGCAATTAGATTAAAAAGGAGGAAAAAAGATGACACCTGAATTGATCCAAGAAGCGATTAAGACCCCGGAAGTCATTAATGCCATTATGGCGGGTGCGCCCATGGGCGTTGTGAAAGACATTTGCCTCATGTCCATTCTGTTTATTTTGGCAAAGATGATACGCATTAAAGTGAAGTTCTTTCAAAACTTTTTCATTCCCGTTTCGGTTATCGCCGGTTTGTTGGGGCTTATATTAGGGCCTCAGGTATTAAAGCTCATTCCTTTTTCCACGTTTATTGGCAAGTACCCTTGGATATTAATTGTTACCCTGTTTGCCACATTCCCCTTTGGCCCTAAAAAATCGGAATCTGTTCAAAACATCATTCAAAAAAGTGGGGCTTCCTTCTTTTATAACTTGTGGGCGGAAGTGTCCCAGTTTGCACTGGCTTCTGTTATTGGGCTGTTTATCCTGTCTAAGATTTGGCCGGTGCATGTGGGCTTTGCATGGACGCTGCCGGCTGGTTTTGCCGGGGGCCATGGTTATGCCACAGCCATTGGCACCACATTAAGCCAGTTCGACTTTGAAAATGCAGTGACCGTAGGCATGACAATGGCTACCATTGGGCTTTTGTCTGCGGTTTTTGGCGGTGTGTTGCTCATCAACTTTGCCACACGAAAAGGCTATACCAGAATCATTAAAGAAACCAGTCAACTGCCTATGGCCATGCGCACCGGTTTGGTGCCTACGGAAGATCGGCCCATCATGGGCAAGCAAACCGTATCCTCCATTTCCATTGACCCCTTGTGCTGGCATTTGGCGCTGACTATGGCAGCTGTGTGGGGCGGGTTTTACATGACCAAAGTGATTGGTGCGCAAGAATGGCTGTACATCGGCGGCAAATCTTTGTATATGCCGGAAATGTCCACCGCCATGATTGCAGGTATTGTCATTAACCGTTTGCTGCGGCTGTTTAAGCTGGATGCCTACATTGACAAAGATGTGATGACCCGTATTGGCAGCAGTGCCTCGGACTATTTGGTGGGTTTCGGCATTGCCTCCATCAACATTTCCGTTGTGGTCACATACTGGCAGCCTATTTTGTTTTTAGTGGTTATTGGGTTGGCATGGGTGGTCTTTAACCTGTTTGTCATTGCACCCCGGGTATTCAAAGACTACTGGTTTGAAAACGGCATTTTTACATACGGCTGGTCTACCGGTGCTGTGGCTTTCGGTGTGGTGCTCCTACGCATTGTAGACCCAGATTTTATCAGCGAAACACTGTCTAACTACGGGTTGGCCTACATTGTCATTGCGCCCATAGAAATATTCATTGTGGCGTTGGGGCCGGTGTTCTACTGTACGTTTGGGTTGCCCACCACCATTGTCTTTGTGTTGGCAGCCATCGGGTTGTTGGTAGCCATGCGGGTGCTCTTCTGGCACAAGCCGCAGTTTAAGGCGGGTGCCCAAGGGAAGACAACTTCTATTTCATCATAAAAATTCATGTTAAAAGCGCTTATCTTCAAGCAATACTGAAAATAAGCGCTTTTTTATAGGGGGGGAATACCATGGACACTCATGCACATTGCAAAGCCATTCACAACGGTTCCATGCAGATTTTAGAAAAAACAGGCGTTCGGCTGGAGGATGCTAGCATTATTAGGCTGCTGGCGAAACACGGGGTGCGTATTGAAGGAAAAATCGCTTATTTCACAGAAGAACAAGTGTGGCATTGGGTTCAAAAGGCCCCAGCATCCTTTAAGGTGTACGCCAGAAACCCCATGCACAACATGGTCATTGGGGGCGCAGGCTACAACTATGCACCAGGATACGGCGCACCTGCTATCATGGATTTTGACGGCCATAAACGTCCGGCAGTTTTTGAGGACTATATCACCTTTTTAAAACTGGTGCACCAGTGTGCGCTCTTTCACTGTAACGGAGGCATTTTGGTGCAGCCCACGGACTTAGCGCCAGACGAAGCGTTTCTGCATATGTTTTACGAGGCGCTGACCCATACGGACAAATGCCTGATAGGTGGGGCAGGGGGGCGTGAAGAATGTAGGCAAGTGTTGGATATGTTGTCCATTGTGTTCGGGGGCAGGGAAGAACTGCGTGAAAAGCCCCGCATTTTGGGCTTAATCAGTACGTCCTCTCCGTTGGCCATAAGCCAAAAGTCTCTGGAAACCATGCAAGCCTTTGCAGATTACGGGCAGCCCCTCATCATAACCCCCGGCCCCATGGCAGGAATGACCGGCCCTGTGACCATCCCCGGCCACTTGGTTTTAGCCAACTGTGAAGCCTTGGCCGGCATCATCATCACCCAAATGCTGCGGGAAGGCACCCCGGTGATTTATGGGGTTCAAGGGAGCAACGCCCATATGCGCACGGCCTGTTCTTGTGCCGGTTCCCCAGACAGCGTCCTCATTGTTTCCTACTGCGGTAAATTGGCACGGTATTATGGTTTGCCCAGCCGCAGCGGCGGCATTAAAAACGATGCAAAAGCCGTGGATGTGCAAAGCGGGTATGAAAGCATGATGATGCTGATGACCAGCGTGCAATCTGGTATCAACTTTATTCTGCACAGTGCAGGAATCTTGGACACCTTTGCCGCCATGTCCTATGAAAAGTTTATGGTGGATACGGAAATCATGGCCATGGTTGCCCATGTGCACAAAGGTTTGGATTTGAGTAATGAGGCATATTTAGCATTGGATGCCATTCAACAGGTGGGAAGCGGTGGCGAATTTTTAACCTCTGACCATACGATGGACCATTTTCGCCATGCCCATTTTGAAGGTGAAGTCGGCATTCAAGGGCAGCTTTCTCCCGGGGAAACCCCAAGGCAACGGTTGCTTCATAATATAGCGGCAAAGAAAAGCAGCCTGCTGGACAGCTATGTTATGCCAGACTTACCGGCAGAAATAAAACGGGCGCTGAGCGCGTATATTGATACACGTTTATGCTATAAGCTTGGTTAATTATAAAAATTAAATAAAATTATGATGACAAACAAAAAATAATGTCTTAATTTATACAAAATATATTGACATACAATTAACAATTGAGTAATATATAACATACACAGCTTGTTGTCAAACATGAATTTAAACATTTTAATAGCTTGCGATGACTAGGCATGGTGAAAAAGGCAGCTTACTTAAAAAGGAGGGGTAGTACAGATGAGTAAAGAAATTTTTGAAATGGCGTTTAACTCCATCGTAGAAATGGACTCTCAAATGGCCATGAAGGCGCTGGATGAGGCAGCCGCAGCAGGTGTTTCTTTTGTCGATGTGCTGAACGAAGGTTTCGCTAAAGGGCTTGAAGAATTTGGCGAACAATTCAGCATGGGTGACGTATTCTTGCCCGACTTGATTGTTGCAGCCAAGGTGATGTCTGAGGCAGCAGCAAGAATTGAGAAAGACATGGTAGAAAAAGGCGTTGCCATTAAGAAAAAAGGCAAATTTCTCATGGCCACTGTTCAAGGCGATGTGCATGATATTGGTAAGGGCATCGTATGCACCATGCTGCGTGCCGGTGGGGTAGAAGTCATTGATATGGGCCGTGACGTGTCTGTAGAAAGAATTATTGAAGCAGCCGAAGCCAATGAAGTGGACATTATTGGAACCAGCACCTTGCTCACCATGTGCATGGAGGAACAAAAGCTGCTGGAAGATGCGCTGCGTGAAAAAGGCATTCGTGACAAATATAAAACCATGGTTGGTGGCGCACCTGTTACGGCAAAATGGGCCAAACGGATTGGGGCAGACTTCTATGCCAACGATGCGTCAGACGGGGTTAAGTTAGCCACCAAAGTGCTGGAAGAAAAATACGCATAACATGACAAGCCGGGCGTTTTGAATGACATGCAGGTTGTTCAACACGTTCAATTAAAAGGGAGGGATATTGCAAATGGATCAATATATGACCAGAATGGGCGACGGAACCATTATGTATATGTCGGCCGAAGAAATTCGTGATGATATTGAAGAAGGGGTAAAGTTTGCGGCCAAACATGCAAAAATTGAACCCCTTACCCAGTCCGAAAAAGACCATTTGTTTGATATTGTTACCATGCCTGGTAACATTGTAAGCGTACACCCCGAAAAACAAGTGGTTTCCACCACCGACTGTGGGGCTGACCCATTCGCCCGTGAATGTGCCATTCCCATTAAACGTTCCATTGAAGCACTGGTTCACGAACGTGCTTTCTGCTCCGATTCCTACGACCTGGGCTTTACAGAATACACCTTTAAAGCCATTAAGCCCATTGTGCGTTATGAATCTCAAGAAATGCACAACGCCCAACAAAACAACGTTATGCCTATTTTGTATGGTGCCATGCCGAACTTGGGTTTCTATACCCAACCCGATGGCCCCATGGAAAACTGGTCCGAGCTGTTGCCAGCCGGTGAGATTGAACGTGCCAGAGCGGCTCAAGAAGGCGCTGTGGAATTGTGCGTGAAGGACATTGTGCATGTGGCCGAACAAATGTATTTGGCCGGTGCTGATGGCATCAACCTGGATACTTGTGGCGCTTCTGGGGACTCTGATTTTTCCGCTGCCCTTCAAGCTGCTGAAATCATTAAGAAAAAATGCCCCAACATGGGCATTGAAATGGGCATGGCCGGTGAATTTGTGCTGGGTATGCACGGTAAAATGACGTATAAAGGCACACGCCTGGCAGGTCTTTACCCTCACCAACAGGTGAAAATGTGTGAAGAAGCTGGGGCCACCATCTTCGGTGCCGCCATCAACACCAACTGCAACGAATCCTTTGCCTGGAATATCGCCAAGGTATGTACCATGGTGAAAAAATGTGTAGAGGAAGCAAGCATTCCTGTACATACCAACGTGGGCATGGGCGTAGGCGGTGTAAGCATGTGCGAAATTCTGCCTATTGACATTGTTTCCCGTGCAGACATGGCCCTTATTGAAATAAGCAAGACAGACGGCTTGTAGGTAGGCATTTCCGATCCTTTAGGCGGCCCCATTGCCCACGGTATCTCTTCCTGCATGGGCGGCATTCGTACAGCCGGAGACCTGGTTCTGCGTATGCAGCTTGCAAAAGGCATGAAGATTGATGCAGCCAAGGCTTATGTGGCTAAGTGCCTGGGCATCACCCTTCAACAAATGTGCGACACCACATTTATGGCTGAATTTAGAAAAGATAAGGGCATCGGCATTCAAATGCCTTTCGCTAGTTCAGTGGTGGGTATGCAAGCCAAGTTTAAAATTGCTGAGTTGCTGGATATTAAAATCAACTCTCTGGAAAGATTTAAAGCAAAAGCCGGCTTGGTTTAAGCACATAGCAACCGCTGGATGTTGATGTAACGGTGCATCATTTTTAGGTGAAAGTGACGCACTGTTACACAAAGCAGCGTTATAAAAAGATGGAAGCGTTTGTATGCTTTCCTCTTTTTGTATGAGGGATGAAACCATAGTGTTCAGGTTCACACTTTGGTGTGATGACCGATTGTACCTTGAAATTCAGTGCAAATAATGGGAATTTAAGGGTGCCGTAGCTTTACGGTATCCTTTCTCATTTGGCGGTTACACTAAACTTAAATATGTATTGAAAGAGGGGTGATGCCCAATGAACGCAACTAAAAAAGCAGCCAATAGATTGATTCATGAAAGTTCGCCTTATTTGTTGCAGCACGCTTACAATCCCGTGGATTGGTATCCGTGGTGCAACGAGGCCTTTGCGAAAGCAAAAGCCGAGGATAAGCCGATTTTCCTGTCTATTGGCTACTCGTAGGTTGGTTCAACAAACCGACTTGCCACTGGTGCCATGTGATGGAGCATGAAAGCTTTGAAAACCAAGCCACCGCCCAACTGCTGAATGACAAATTTGTCTCCATAAAAGTGGACAAGGAAGAGCGCCCAGACATAGACAGCATTTATATGCGGGTATGCCAGGCCTATACCGGTAGCGGCGGCTGGCCCACCAGCATTTTTATGTCGCCGGACCAGAAGCCTTTTTATGCAGGTACCTATTTTCCCCCTGGCCATTTTGTTTCTCTACTTGAAGGCATTCATCAGCATTGGCAAAATAATAGGGCCAAGCTGTTAAAAAGCAGCGATGATATTATCTGTCATATTGCAGAACAGGCAACGAGCCGCCTGGATGCAGGAAGAAATTTAGCCCAAGATGCTTTTGAAACGTTCGCCCGAATTTTTGACAAATCCTATGGTGGTTTTGGTCAAGCGCCCAAGTTTCCTTCTCCCCATAATTTAATGTTCTTAATGGGATTTAGCCAACAATATAATGAGAGTTCAGCCCTTCAAATGGCAGAAAAAACTTTGTTGCAAATGTACAAAGGGGGCATTTTTGACCATATCGGTTACGGCTTTTCCAGGTATTCTACGGATGCATACTGGCTGGCACCCCATTTTGAAAAAATGCTTTACGACAATGCGCTGCTGGCTGTGGCCTACTTAATGGCCTATGAATATACCCATAAACCCTTGTATAAAGATGTTGCCCAAAAGATATTCATTTATCTTGAAAGGGAAATGATAACGGAGGACGGCGGCTTTTACAGTGCCCAGGACGCAGACAGTGATGGTGTAGAGGGCAAATACTATGTATTCACACCCGGAGAAATTACCCAAGTGTTGGGCACCGAAGACGGCGAAAAGTTTTGCAGAACCTACGACATTAGCCGAAAGGGGAATTTTGAAGGCAAAAATATTCCAAATTTAATTAAGCAAAGCCCACCCTTCGACACGCTGGATGTCCTTTTGCCTAAATTGTATGCCTATCGTAAAACAAGAGCTAGCCTTCATAAAGACAGCAAAGTACTCACCAGCTGGAATGCCCTGGCGCTTTGGGCATACGCTAATGCCTACCGGGTTTTGCAAGATGAACAATATTTGCAAACAGCCATCATGTGCTCTCAGTTCATTGAAAGCAATCTAGCACAGGGCAATACCCTTTTTGTCCATGTCACAGAAGGCAAACGGGGCAGTAAAGGTTTTCTGGACGATTACGCCTACTATATACTGGCACTCATTGCGCTTTATGAGGCCACCTTTGATGAAAAATACCTTGAGCGTGCTTTGGCGCTGAATGAAACAACAGTCTCGGATTTTTTTGATGTGCAGGCAGGCGGGTTTTATTTAAATGGCAAGCAAAACGAGCAGCTCATTATGCGCCCTAAAGAGACTTATGACGGTGCCATGCCCTCGGGAAACGCTGTGATGGCGTATAATCTGGATAGATTGGCCAAATTGACAAAAAATAAGAAGCTTTATGAGCATTCCCAGGCTCAAATGCAATACATGCACCAGGCAGCAGGGCAGTATCCGTCAGGAAACAGTTTCTTTCTTTTGTCTGCGCTGCCTACGAAAGATATTGTTTGCGTACGGGGGTTGGACAGCCAAAAGGATGCGCTTCAAGTGCGGTCAACCATGTCTACCGTGGTGCGGGTGCTTCAAGAACCTACGTATGATTTTCCGTTGGTACAAAACCAAACCACTTATTATGTATGCGAAGGCAACCGCTGTTTGCCCCCGACAAACGCAATTGAATAGGTATTGATAGAATGACAAGGCCCTGAGGTCTTGTCATTTTTATAGATAATACATATACCCTGCATCCGAAACTTTACCTGCTTCCAAAGCTAGGTCTGATAATACCATCTGTGACAACGTTTGCTTCAGGCAGGTGTCCAATGGATGATACACCATCTGACGCATGACGTTTTCAATAGAAGGGTTTCCTTCTAAGACGGTATCGGCGGTTTTTTCAAATAGTGGGGTTTCAATGGCGTATAAAATATCAAAAACGGTGATGTCTTTAGGGCTTTTGCTTAAATAATACCCCCCTTGGGAGCCTTTTGTTGAAATAACCAAGTTTGCACGCTTAAGCAGTGCAAAAACTTGCTCTAAATATATCTTTGAAATCTTCAGTTTTTCTGAAAGACTTGCAACCGTAATGTATTCCCCAGCGCCAAAATGCTGCGCCAAATAAATCATTGTAGATACACCGTACCGTGCTTTAACTGATATGCGCATATTTGCACCTTCTTTCTAATGGGAGTTTCAAAGCGTGGGCAGTGCTGGAATAGAAGCAGCACTGCCCACGCTTAAAGTTAAAAACAGCAATTATTGATTGATTTCTCCGCCTTCTACCACTAAGCTATCTGGATTAACCACATCACCGTAAGTAGGTAACAATGTGGCTTCAAAGTTTTTGTGAAAGAAGCTTTCTTTACCCAATGCTTTAATTTCATCATTTAACCAATTCAGCAGTTCCACATTTCCTTTTTGAACCGCTGGTGCAATGGTGTCTATGCTGCCCAAGGATTCAACCCCAACCTGAAAGCCTTGGTTTTCAATGGCCCATGCCAAAACCTCGGTATTGTCTGTAGAGAGGGCATCACCTCTGCCATCCAGCAATGCATTAAAAGCTTCGGAATACTGGTCAAACTTTAAAAGCTTCACATCGGGAAAGTTTTTCATAAAAAAGGCTTCGGCTGTTGTGCCTTTGGAAACAATGAGTGTTTTGCCATCCAGTTGGGCAGGGTCGGTAATTAAAGAAGCTTCGGGGGAAACAATGCCCAGCGCCACTTTCATGTAGGGAAGGGCGAAATCAACCTTTTCAGCCCGTTCTTCAGTAACGGTAAAGTTTGCAAGTATAATGTCTACTTTACCGGTGACAAGGTATTCCACACGGCTTGCAGGTTCAACGGAAACCAGCTCCACCTCTACCCCTAAATCTTCCCCAATGCGATTTGCAAAGTAAACATCGTAGCCTTGATAATCGCCATTCTCATCCATGTAGCCAAAAGGTTTTTTATCGCTAAATACACCAATGACCACTTTGCCGCTGGACTTTATTTCGTCCAATGTTCTGGCTGTCGTTTTGTTATCTGTAGCTGTATTGGTATTGCTGGATGTGCTGCATCCTGCAAAAAGACCAACAATCAATGTTACAGTAATTAAAAGCGTTAATAATTTTGTTTTCATAAAAACCTCTCCTTAATCTTCATTATTATAGTTAAAAATATTAATAAACTTTTTTGCACGTTCTGATTGCGGGTTTTCAAAAAATGTTTCTGGTGGTGTTATCTCAACGATTTCACCGTTGTCCATAAAAACAATCTTGTCAGCAATGGCCCTTGCAAACTGCATTTCATGGGTGACAATCAACATGGTGCTTCCACTTTTCGCCAACTCTAAAATCACATTTAACACTTCCCGCACCATTTCAGGGTCTAGGGAAGCAGTCACTTCATCAAAAAGCATGATTTGGGGGTTCATCATTAAGGCACGTACAATGGCCACCCTTTGTTTTTGCCCGCCGGACAATTCCCGCGGATAGGCATCTTTCTTATCTAAAAGACCAACCCGTGTAAGTAATTTTTCGGCCAGCTGCATACAATCTGATTTTTGAAGCTTTTGCACTTTTGTGGGTGCCAGCATAATGTTTTGCATCACGGTCATATGCGGGAACAAATCATAACTTTGAAAGACCATACCAATCTGTTGGCGTACCTTCTTCCAGTCTGTATTTTTTGAAACCAAGTTTTCACCGTTTAGCTTTATTTGGCCGTTGTCTTCAATGCCTTCCAGCCCATTGATGCAGCGGAGCATCGTGCTTTTTCCGCAACCGGAAGGCCCTATAATCACCACCACCTCCCCTTGGTGCACATCTAAAGAGATATTTTTTAAAACAGTATTTTCTCCATATTTTTTATGAAGGTTTTGTATTTCAAGTAGCTTTGTGCTCATTTATAGCTTCCCCCCTAAACACTCCAAATTCTCTCCAGTTTTCTAGCAATCAAAGAAATAGGATAACAAGCCATAAAATATAGAAAGAATATGGTTGCATAAATCCATAAAGCGGATGATGGCACAGTATACCGTGACGCTTCAATGATTTGCTGGCCCACTTTTAACACTTCTGTTACCCCGATTAACGCAACCAAGGATGTGGTCTTTATCATGCGTGTGGTCAGGTTGATGGCGTTGGGAATAAGCCTTTTAATTGTTTGGGGGATGATGATATAGCCATAAATTTGAAAAGTGCTCATGCCAATGGCTTTGCCGCTATCAAATTGATGCTTGGGAATGGAAATGATAGCACTTCTCACCAAATCCCCCATTTCGGCCACACCCCACAACACAAATACAATGACTGCTGAAACCTCCCCGGATAAATTCACGTTAAAAGATTTTGTAACGCCGAAATAAACCAAGAACAACAACACCAACTGGGGCATAATACGCACAGCACTTAAATATAACGTAGATAATCCTTTAACCAGCGGATGTTTAATGGTCATGACCAGCCCAAACACCAGCCCTAACACAATTGAAATGCCTACCGATAATAAGGAAATGCGCATGGTCACCCACAGCCCCTGGAGCAAACGTAGGAAATTGGTACCTTGAAACAAAACATTAATGCCCAAATCTTGCAACCCGCACCCTCCTTTCCACGATAGCCGCCATGATGGATACGGGTAATAGCAGCAATAAATACGACAACACCAGCATCCATAAAGTTTCATCGGTTTGGTAATACAGCCCAATTAAGTCCTTTGCAACAAACATTAAATCCGCCAGAGCCACAGCACTAAAAACAGAAGTTTCCTTAACCAGAAAAATCATGTTTGCGCAAATGGCAGGGACAGACACCGAAAGCGCTTGGGGTATGACAATATACCGCAATATTTGCCATAAGCTAAAACCCAAACTAAGCCCGGATTCAAACTGTATCTTCTCTACAGATTCCAAACCACTGCGAAACGCTTCGGCCATGTAACTTCCCCCAAGAAAACTTAGCCCAATGATGCCGCACAGTTCAGATTCAATCATGATTCCAACCTTGGGTAAGCCAAAGTATAAAAAAAATAATTGAATTAAAAGTGGGGTGTTGCGAGACAATTCTATATAACAACCAACCACATGCTGTAGTAGGGGAATTTTAAAATACTGTATCACGCTACATACAATGCCGATGATGACTGAAAAAAATATGCCGAAGGCGGCAAGCCTTGCTGTTAAAACGGCTGCCTCTGCAAACATGGGGGTAAATGCTTCTATAAAGGTCCAATCCATGCGTACCATCCAATCTAACTTAGTAATCATATATGATTAGTATGAATGCATTGTAAACGATAAAAAGGCATTTGTCAATACAGCTTTTGAAAATGATGCCATCGCATATTAAAACTTGACATTTAAGTGCATTTCATATATTTTAGAAATCATATAGGATTTATATGAAAAGAGGAAATGGCTATGAAATTTGACACCACTTGTATTCATGGGTTTAAAGATAAGACCAATTTAACCGGGTCTATCACCGTCCCCATATACCAATCGGCTACTTTTGCCCACCCAGGGGTAGGCCAAAGCACAGGTTATGATTATTCCCGGCTACAAAACCCCACCAGGGAGGCCCTTGAAAAAACCGTTGCAAAGCTTGAAAAGGGTACAGATGCTTTTGCCTTTTCCACCGGCATGGCAGCCATCACTACATTAATGGAACTTTTTAGCCCAGGGGACCACATCATTGCCACCGAAGATTTATATGGTGGTTCCATTCGGCTTTTTGAAAACATTTCCAAAAAAAATGGCATTCTGATTGAATATGCCAACACCAGTAATCCTTCTGAAGTTAAAGCCAAGATACGGGCAAATACAAAAGCCATTTATATAGAAACCCCTACTAACCCTATGATGCATGTGACGGATATTGCTGCAATGAAAGGGCTTGTTCACCATACAGACATTTGGGTGATTGTAGACAACACTTTCCTAACACCATACTTTCAGCAACCTTTAACACTGGGTGCAGATATGGTGATGCATAGCGGTACTAAATATCTGGGGGGGCACAACGATACCTTGGCTGGCTTTATAGTGACCGCAAACCAACAACTTGCAGAGCGTCTACGTTTTTTGCATAAGACCATTGGGGCCTGCCTTTCACCGTTTGACAGCTTTTTAATGCTGCGGGGCATTAAAACATTGGCTATACGTATGGCTAAATCTCAGGAAAATGCGTTATACTTGGCAAAATGGCTGTGTGCCCATGAAAAGGTGACCAACGTGTACTATGTGGGGCTGGAAAGCCATTCGCATTACGCTGTTTCAAAAAAGCAGGCCAGTGGGTTTGGCGCAATGATTTCCTTTGAAGTGGATACGGAACAAACGGCCCGCAGTATTTTAGAAAAGGTTAAAGTGATTATGTTTGCAGAGAGTTTAGGGGGCGTTGAAACACTGGTCACGTACCCCATGCTGCAAACCCACGCAGATGTGCCCCGGGATGAATTGGCCGCACGGGGTATCCATGAGCGACTGTTAAGGCTGTCTGTGGGGATTGAAGATGTGGAAGATATTATAGAGGATTTAAAACAAGCAATGGCATGATGTAATGCAAGGATGCTGTAGATTGATGGTATCCTCAAAGCATCAGCAAAACGGATGATAAGGTTCTATTTCCTTGCTGCATTAAACATGCCCCCTTGCTCACTGCCATGAAGGACGGTAAACAAGGGGGCATTTATTATCTATTTATTTCATAATGAACATTCTTGGGCTGTCCATATAATCCTGAACAATACGCAGTGCTTCGCCGAAACGTTGGAAGTGCACCACTTCCCGTTCTCTTAGAAACTTAATGGGATCGGCTACGTCTGGATCGTCGGTTAAATTGAGGATATATTCATATGTGGAACGTGCCTTTTGTTCTGCTGCGACTGTGCAAGAACAACTTGCAGACTTATGATGGGACATGCCATTTCCAAACTAAGAACATCCCAAAAAGGCGGGCGGGTTAGATAAGCCCACTGAAAAAATCGGAATAGCCGATGACCACAAGCAGAAGCGTTATATGGCCTGACACATCGAAGGTGCTCCGTGCTGTACTCCCAGCCGTTTATGAGATAGGTTACAGTAGCTTTTCCAATTTTTTTGCAGACAGAGCAAATAAATGTACACGTGGTTAGATATAAAAAAATTGACACTGCTTATTTTTTGTTATATACTAACAATGATAATTTTGTCATTAAAATTTATAAGGTGTTGGGGAGGGTTTTCATGGATACTAAAAGTATTGTTAAAGAAAGGAAAGCACTGGAATACATTGTAGACAACTGCAAGTATGAAACGCCTGAACAAATTTGTGAGCTGTTTGAAGCACTTACACACCTAATATGGAAATACAAGCAAGTAGGGCGCATATACGACTTTTATTATGACGGCATGATGATACATCGGGAGGGCGGAAACGACCTGATCGGTGTTGAAAAAGTTGTACAAGACACGTTGGCGTGCCTTGCAGCTTTTCCGGACATGGAGTTTATTTTTTATAACATTTACGGCACTGGAAATGCTCAAGATGGTTTTCGCTTTGGGCAGGCCGTTTATTTTAAAGGCACTTTTAATGGCGTAGGGAAATATGGTCTTGGTACCGGAGCATCCTTTGAACCCCACGAATGCGTGGATTTATGCGAATGCTTAATTAAGAAGGTGGATGGCAGATGGCGTGTGGTGGAAGAATGGGGCGACAGAAGTACACTGGCATTTGAAAGAGTTTTGCGCCAGGCGAAACCTTTCTTAAGCAACTGCACTGAGCCGGCTGAACCAGAATGCGATTGTGCTTGCCTGGAAAAGTGCTTTGAAGACGCTGAAGATATGGTATCGGATAAATAATAAAAATTGAAAGGAGTGCTGTGTATGTATAAGTCCGACAAAATGTATGATGAAATGAAAGCGCTGGAACGGCAGATACAAACTGTTGAAGTGACCGATGCCGATTCTGCAGCAGAATATTTCAAGCTGTATACTCAGCTTATTTACAACTATAAATGGTTGGGCAGCATTTATGATATTTACGATGGAAACGCTTTTGTGCTAATGGGCAACGGGGTTAAGTTAAACGGAGCTTCCGAGGTGGTGAAAGACTTAATGGAACTTCTAGCCGCTTTTCCAGATCTCACCCTTAGCCTGGCTGATATCTTTGCTGTAACAGATGACAAAGGCGGGTTTAAGCTGTACCGCCGCTTTTACCTGGACGGCACAAACCTGGGCTATAGCAAATATGGTGAGCCTACAGGGAAAAGCTTAGAAGGCAAAAAAGCACTTTGCCAAAGCATGTCTACCATTGAAAAAGTGGACGGGCAGTGGAAAATTACATACGAATACACCATGTATCCCGAGGAATGGATGCGGTGTGTCTGTAAAAAGTAACTGTAAGAAAGCGCACAAGCTGCCGTTAGGTTTCTATCGGCAGCTATTTTATTGACTTTGAAAATGGGGGCTGATATACTTGTTCATATAAATATTTTTAATGTGATAAGGTTGTCATAAAATGAATAGTAAAAAAAATAAAAGGGTTACCATTGTAGATGTGGCAAAGCTTGCAAAAGTATCCAACTCAACGGCATCACGGGTATTTGATAAAAAGTGGGACGGTTTAATTAAAGATGAGACACGTCAAGCGGTTTTAGATGCGGCCAAATCCTTGGGATATCTGGGAACCAGTGCCCTGGTGCGTGGGCTTCAAAGGGGACGTACAAACATGGTCGCCCTGGTTGTGGGCAGGACAACGGGTTATTTTTATTTGGAAGTGATTATGAAGTTTGTAAGGGTGTTGCATGCTACAGGTAGGCAAGTGCTTATTTTTGAGGCCGACCCAGAAAAAGAGCTTGAAAATATTGTGGTGCAAGCCCATCAATATCAAGTGGATGCCATTATTGTAACTGCAGCGGCCACATCATCGTCTATCATAAACAGCTTTTGTGATGTTTCGGTTCCTGTTATTGCATTTAACCGACAGGTGGAAAACTCCAACATTAGCGCAGTGTATTGCGATGGCCATGCGGCCGCTTGTAAAGTGGCAGATTTTTTAATGGACAATGGACATCAAACATTTATGGTTATTTCTGGTAATGCGAATGTATCGAAAGAACTGGGCCGCATTGAAGGCTTTTGCAAAAGGGTGGAGAAGCGGGGCGGTGAAATTTTACAGATTGCTTCCGGCGATTACACCTATGAATCTGGCTATGCAATAGCCTCAGAGCTACTTTCAATAGAAAAACCTGACGCATTTTTCTGTGCAGAAGATACCATTGCCATGGGTGCAATAGATGCCGCCCGGGGGGTGTTTGGCCTTCGCATTCCAGAGGACTTGTCGGTGATGGGCTTTGACAACACCTCTGTAAGCCGTTTTAAAGCCTATTCCTTAACAACCGTGGAACACCCGATCATGTCCATGATAGAAGGTACGGTGGACATGATGGCAAAGCTTTTAGAAAATCCGGCGAAGCAGATGGAGCGTATTTACGATATGCGTATCGTGACAAGAAACAGTGTAAAAGTGACTTTTCCCCCGCAGTGATGACAACTTTATCTTTGGCGTAATTTACAAAAATATGGAAACAATGTGAACATTTTTATTGACAATACCCTTGTATTAGTTATATAATTTTAAATGACAAAATTATCATAATTAAATAGAAAGAAGGGTTTGTTATGGCTCCCATTGACTTAATCATTATTGCAGCGTACATCGGCGGTTTGCTATTCATGGGTTACAAGCTCAGCAAGGGTAATGAAAGCCAGGAAGATTATTTTATAGGCGGACGCTCAATGCCCTGGTTTCCTGTGGCACTATCTATTGCGGCCACCACCATCAGTGCAAACGGCTTTGTAGGCGGCACGGGCTGGGCATATAATTCCGGCATGATGGCCTTTATGCTTCAAATCAGCATTCCATTGGTTATTTTACTGGCGGGTTGCTATTTTATCCCCTTTCTTTACAATCTTAATGTCACCTCTTGCTATGAATACATAGAAATGCGGCTGGGAAGTAAAAGCCGTACATTATCAGCGCTGGGTTTCATCGCCACATCTACCATACAAGTAAGTTCTATGATTTATATTCCCTCTATGATTGTGTGCCAGCTTACGGGGTGGCATATTAATGCGGTTGTGCCCATCATTGTGCTTGTTTCCGTGCTGTATACGTTAATGGGCGGTATTAAGGCCGTTATTTGGAGCGATGCCATTCAAATGATAATTATGTGGGGCGGTCTTGCTGCGGTTATCATTATTGCATTATCCAACATGGACATAGGTTTTTTTGAAGCGTTGAGCGTGGCGAAAGAAGCCGGTAAGCTGAAGGCACTGGACTTTTCTTTTGACATTTCCATGGAAAACGGCGCATGGGTGGCTTTAATTGGTGGTACCATAATGTGGCTGCAATATTACGCCACAGACCAATCCCAGGTACAGCGCATGTTTGCATCAAAATCTGTTGCGGCCGCTAAACAATCCATGCTGGTGAGTGCATTTGTGATGAATGGCATTTATTTTGTGTTTATGATTGTTGGGCTCATCATGTTTAGTTACTATGGGGGCAAAGCGTTTCCAAGCTCAAATGCTGTACTTATTGATTTTATCTTAACTAAAATCCCATCTGGAATCTTAGGGCTTATGATTGCTGCTGTGTTTGCCGCTGCCATGTCCAGTGTTGATTCGCTGCTGAACTCCATTTCAACAGTGTTTACAAAAGACATATACGAGCGCCACATTAGCAAAGGACGAACAGCTTCGCTCAAAACATCCATGCTGTTTACTGCTGTTGTGGCTATAATCATTTGCCTGTTTACCCTCATGGCTTTTGTGGGCACCACATCATCTGTTTTGGCGGTGGTTGGCGGGTACATATCCTTTTTGTGCGGCTCTATTCTGGCGGTGTTCATCTTGGCCATGTTTACCGAGAAGGCTAATGACACCGGCACAGCCATTGGTTTTGTAGCCGGTGTGATTGTAACCGCCATTGTAGCCAACAATACTCCCATCAACTGGCTGTGGTATAACCTGGTGGGCGGCGTGGTTTCTATTATCGTGGGTTATGTGTGCAGCATTCTCATTAAAGATAAAACACCGGAAAACACCGCAGCATTCACTTACAAGGGCCAGCGGGCGGCATTGCTTCAACAGCCCGAAGGTGCATCCAATCCTTGCTTACCCGGTCGCAAAGATGGTTTCTTCTGGACGCTCTTAATTTTCTTTGCACTGCAATATGTTATCTTCTTTATCATGCAGTCTTGAGCAAGGCACATACACTTATGAAGGAGGTTCAAACAATGGGCAAATATCAAGCAGTTAAACAATTGGTTTTAGAGTACATCAAGGCGTTAGAGAAATGCGAGACGGATGAGACGTTGGATGTTTTACGCAAATATACCGCCGATGATTACAATTGGAAGGGTGTATACCCTTTTAGAGAACAGCAAGGGGCGGAGGCTGTTGCGGAAAACTTTTGGATTCCTCTTAAACGGTCTTTGCAGAAAATGCAACGGCGCATGGATATTTTTATTGCCGGGAACAACATGTATTGCCCAGAGGAACAATGGGTGATGAACAGTGGCAATTTTATGGGTCTCTTTGATGAAGACTGGCTGGGCATTCGCCGTACCCGTAAAATGAACTGTTTAAGGTACGCAGAATTTCACTGTGTAAAAGACGGGAGAATTACCAAAACAGGCCTTTTTGTGGATATTTTAGGTTTTACGGCACAGGCGGGGGTATATCCCCTTCCGCCATCAACTGGAGCCTACTTTGTCTACCCTGGCCCTCGAGGGCATAACGGTCTTCTTTTTGAAGACGCGCCGGAGGAAGAGGGTGTTTCCATGCTGGCGCTCTTAAATAAAATGGTAGACGACCTTCATCGTATTGATAAAGAAAAAACCTTTGATAATCAGGCGATTATAGAAAACTACGCTTTAAACTGGGCTGAAGACATGATTTGGTACGGCCCCTGCGGCATAGGCGCAACCTACACCATCCCACGTTATGCCGAACAACACCAGGGTCCATTTTCAAGATACTTGGCGGACAACACATTTAACGGGCACCTTTGTCGGTTTGCAGAAGGGGATTTCGCATGCTTTTTTGGATGGCCAAACCTTACAAACACGCCTACCGGCGGGTTTATGGGTCTGCCGGGAGGCAATATTCCGTCCGACATGCAGGTGGTGGACCTTTACTGCCGCACAGACGGCAAGCTGTCCGAAAACTGGGTGTATATTGATTTATTGTGGTGGCTAAAGCAACAGGGCCTGGACGTTTTGGAGCGTACACAGCAAATTTTAAATCCTTGATTTTCCTCTAAGTGGGCAAAGTCATCTAAAGGGTGCCGGAAACAAAAGCCGGCACCCTTTATGTGTTTATATAGCTAATCAATTGACATGTACACTCCCATGGCATAATGGGTTAAAGCATGTGAACATAATCTAAAATACTCCGTACTCTTGCAGTTCATGTCTAAAACCTGTTGCCTGTGATCTAATCTTGCCCCAATAACGGGCTTTGTTTTCAAGCAGCGTATTGCTAATAGCTCTTGCCGTATACAAATATTGCGAATATGCTACAGCATTTAATTTATAAATTCAAGTAAGTATTTCCAAGCAAGATCATACACTGAAAACATTCAGCATCCATGTTACTCAGTTGCTCAAAAGCAAGTTTACTTTCTTCTAAATATCTTGCAGTACGTTGGTAACCTTCGGGGGTTTCGGTAGCAAATAATTGTATACCGTATTTCCATAATATTGAAGCATAAGATTTTGTGGCTTTAATAGCATCATAAATAGGATTAGCTTTAATTGTCCAAATAGTGTCATTATATGCCTGACTAATTTGCTGTGAAAAATCTTCTTCTAATATATGAGTTTCATTAATCAAGTGTAAAGTGCGTGCTTTTTGAAAAATTCTGGACAATATCAGTTTAGGACTGTTCTGTTTTGTAAATCCTGAGCAATTTGTTTGACTGCCTCTAGAATTAAAGCAGTTTTTCCCACTCCACCATATCCAAATAAAATATAAGAAGCCTGTTTTCTCAATGCTCCAGGCCGACCATACACAAATTCCTTAATGCCCTCGATTTCTTTGTCGCGGCAAACTATATTCATGTCTGGAAAAGGCATGTCTTGAACATTATGAACAGCGATAGGAATAGACCTGTTCCGAAACCTTGCATTGACAGCAAATAACAGCTAAACTAAGAGCATGGATAATAAAACACGCATAGCAAACCTAAAAGAAAAC
>CAZCQP010000023.1:0-40127 GCA_964500895.1 uncultured Eubacteriales bacterium
GGTATAGTTCCCATAATTTCCTCCTGTTATTGAATGATTTTTTATATTATAATATAAACATGTAAAAAAATATTTACAAAAAACAATTGATATTTTATATAAAATTAGTATAAAATGTGATTATCTATAAGGTGAGCGAAAAGGATGGGTTTGATGTGATGAAAGATTTATCTATGCATGTTTTAGATATTGTTGAAAACAGCATTGTAGCGCAATCCCCCTGGGTTGGCATTGACATTGCCGAGGATACGATGTTAAACTTGCTACGTATGACGATTTCCGACAAAGGTTGTGGTATGTCTAAAGAAATGGTGGAACAGGTGATGGACCCTTTCACCACCACCAGAACCACACGCACCGTAGGGTTAGGCATTCCCTTTTTAAGCCAAACCTGTACCCAGTGCGGGGGCAAGCTGGTTATTAAAAGCCAAGTGGGCCAAGGCACCACCCTTACGGCCACCATGGCGCATAACCACATAGACAGGCCGCCTTTAGGCGATATTGCCTCAACCATTCATGCGTTAATCATCATGCATCCAACGGTGGACTTTACGTACACCCATCATTACAACAACCAAACCTTTTCGCTGGATACCGTAGAAGTGAAGGCCGTTTTGGAGGATGTACCCCTCACGTCCCCATCCGTGGTGGGGTGGCTGCTGGAAACTTTGCAAGACGGCATTCAGGAAATAACAACGGACCAGGGGTAAAGGATGACCGAATAAGGCTGTTCATGTAGCATGTTGTTGTAGGAACCTGTTTCGGGCATAAGCCGGATGGTTTGTGTATACAGGTGCTACAGGCGGGCGTTGCTCGCCAACACAGAATGAAAAGAAACGGAAGGTGAATTCATGCAAGCATTAACCTTTAAAGGCGGGGCGCACCCGCCAGAGTACAAGCATGTAGCCGAAGATAAGGCCATTCAAGTGATTTGGCCACAACCCGGTGCAAAGCTTGTGTACCCCATGTCGCAACACATTGGCGCCCCTTGTGCGCCCATTGTAGCCAAAGGGGATATGGTGGCTATCGGCCAAAAAATTGGCGAAACCACTGGCTTTGTGTGTTCTCCCGTTCATGCCAGCGTTAGTGGGGAAGTGACAGACATTACCGATGTCCTCACCCCCGGCGGCGCAACCTCTAAGGCGGTGGTCATCACCTATGACGGAAAAAACACAGAGCACGAATCCATTAACAAACCCCACGATTATGAAAAGTTAGAAAAACAAGAAATTTTAGACATCATTAAAGAAGCGGGCATTGTAGGCATGGGTGGTGCTGGTTTTCCCAGCCATATTAAGTTGAACCCCCCTGCGGAAAAGCCTATAGATACCATCATTATGAATGCTGCCGAGTGTGAGCCTTTCCTAACCACAGACTACCGGGTGTTGCTGGAAGAAACAGACGTGGTGATTGAAGGCATGAAAATTGTTTTAAAAATTCACCCGGCTGCCAAAGGCGTTATTGCCATAGAAAACAACAAACCAAAAGCCATTGCCCTTGTAGAAGAAAAATGCAAGAACATTCCAAACATCTCTGTGGTGGCGCTTCAAACCAAATACCCACAAGGTGCGGAAAAACAGCTGATTAACGCCTGCACAGACCGTGAAGTGCCCTCCGGCGGGTTGCCTGCGGATGTGGGCTGCATCGTTCACAACGTAGACACCATTGTGGCCATTCAACGGGCCATCGTGCGTGGGCGGCCACTGATGCGCCGGGTTATTACGGTTTCCGGCGGTGCTGTGGCCAACCCGGGCAACTATAAAGTGCGCATTGGTATGTCTTATAGAGACTTGATGGACGCCATTGGTGGGTTTAAATCTGACCCTTACAAAATGATTTCCGGCGGCCCCATGATGGGTGTGGCCATGTTTTCACTGGACGTACCCATCATTAAAGGTTCTTCTGCATTCCTGGCGTTTACAGAAGCAGAAGGCAAGCTGCCGGAAGAACGCAACTGCATCCGTTGCGGCAAATGCATTGACCATTGCCCCATCCATCTGCTGCCCCAAGAGCTGAACCAAAATGTTCTGGCCGCAGATTACGCAGCTTTCCGTAAAAACAACGGCTTAGACTGCATCGAGTGCGGCACATGCTCTTTTGTTTGCCCTGCCAAAAGACATTTAACCCAGTCCATCCGGGCCACACGCCGGGATATGCTGGCTAAAAAAATATAGAAGGAGGGGGGATGACCATGAGCGAAAAATTTACAGTTTCAGCCACACCCCACATTCGTTCTAACGAAACCATTAACCGCATCATGTTGGATGTGATTATTGGTCTTTTACCGGCCGCTGCCGCCGCCGCATACTTCTTTGGTTTGCGGGCCATTGCGGTTATGTTAATCACCACCGCCTCTTGCGTGGTTGCGGAATATATTTTCCTAAAAATAACCAAACAGCCGGTGACGGTGAACGACTACAGTGCCGCTGTTACCGGGCTTTTGCTGGCCATGAACTTACCGGCATCCGTGCCTTTGTGGATGCCGGTGGTGGGCGGCGTATTTGCCATCATCATTGTGAAACAGCTTTTTGGCGGTTTAGGCCAAAACTTCATGAACCCGGCGCTGGCAGCCAGAGCCTTTTTGCAAACGGCTTACCCAGCCCAAATGGTGGCTTGGACAGCACCTGTTAGAAACTTAGCAGCCACCGATGCAGTTTCTACTGCCACTCCATTAAGTGCTTTAAAGTTGACGGCGTTTGTGCCCCAACAGGCAGACTACATAAACGCCTTCATCGGCAACATTCCCGGTTCCCTTGGGGAAACTTGCGCCCTGGCCCTTATTCTGGGCGGTGTGTACTTAATTTATCGTAAAGTGATCACCTGGCGCATTCCGGTGATGTACTTGGGCACATACATGCTTTTAACTTTTATCTTCGGCAGACAAGGCTTCTTCACCGGCGTACCTTTTTATGAAGTGTGCGTGGGCGGTATCATGATTGGTGCTTTCTTTATGGCAACCGATTATTCCTCCTCGCCCATGACCCAAGAAGGCCAAATGGTGATGGGCTTAGGCTGCGGGCTTTTAACTTTTGTCATTCGTACCTATGGCGGTTACCCAGAAGGGGTTTGCTACTCCATCTTGTTAATGAACTTGGCAGTGCCCCTCATTGACCGTTTTGTGAAGCCTCGTGTATATGGCGTGAAGAAGGAGGCGAAAAGCCAATGAACGATATTTTAAAACCCGGCTTGGTGCTGCTGGTGATAACCATGGTAGCTGCCGCTTGTTTAGGTTTTGTGTTCAGTGCTACCAAAGATGAAATTGCATCAAAAGAATTGCAAACCAAAAACGACGCCATGGCAAAGCTTGTGCCCGGCGCAGATTTTAAAGAAGAAATTGAAATTCCCGCAGACAGCCCAGTGTCTATGGCCAACACCGGTTACGTCAACGGTGAAGTGGCCGGTTATGTGCTGGGTGTTGCCCCCAGAGGGTATGACGGTGAAGTGCAAATGTTGGTGGGTATTAACCCGGACGGCACAATTATCGGCATTGACATTGTGAAGCAAACGGAAACCCCCGGTTTGGGCGGTAACGCAGAATTGCCGGAATTTAAGCAACAATATGTGGGTAAATCCGGCCAGCTGACGGTGACCAAATCTGGCAACCCCGGTGAAAATGAAATTCAGGCGTTAACCAGCGCTACCATCACCACCAATGCAGTCACTTTAGGCGTTAACCAAGCTCTGGCGTTTTATGCAGAGCATATTCAGTAAAGGAGGGGTTCATCGGTGAATATTGGAAAAATTATTAAAGGCGGCCTCATAGACGAAAACCCCATCTTTGTGCAGGTTATCGGCATGTGCCCCACACTGGCCGTAACCACCAGCGCAGAAAATGGCGTGGGCATGGGGCTGGCCACCACAGCCGTGCTCACTTGCTCCAACTTAATGATTTCCCTCATTCGGCGGTTTGTGCCGGACAAGGTGCGTATTCCTTGCTACATTGTGGTTATTGCCAGCTTTGTAACCGTTGTGCAATTGTTGTTGCAAGCGTATTTGCCAGACTTAAACAAAGCGTTAGGTATTTTCATTCCCCTTATTGTGGTTAACTGCCTCATTCTGGCCAGAGCGGAAGCTTTTGCCGGCAAAAACGGCCCGGTCAGCTCTTTGTTTGACGGTATTTCCATGGGCCTGGGCTTTACACTGGCGCTGTTCGTGATTGGTTCCGTTCGGGAATTGTTAGGCTCTGGCGCTTGGCTGGGCATGACCATTCTGCCGGAAGCGTTTCCTAGAACACTGTTAATGATTCTGCCTCCGGGCGCTTTCTTTACCCTGGGCCTGCTGATGGCCTTGCTGAATGCCTTGAAAAGGAGGAAAGCGTAATGCATTTATTTTACATTGTGTTGGGGGCTATTTTGGTCAACAACTTCGTGCTGAACCGCTTTTTGGGCATTTGCCCCTTCCTTGGGGTTTCCCGAAAAGTTGAAACTGCTTTTGGCATGGGTGTGGCGGTAACTTTCGTTATGACGTTGGCCGCTGCGGTTACTTACTTTGTGTACAACACCGTGCTGGTGAATTTGGGCATTGAATATTTGTACAACATTGCTTTCATCTTAATCATTGCGGCACTGGTGCAATTTGTGGAAATGTTTATGAAAAAATCCAGCCCCACGTTGTATCAGGCGCTGGGGGTTTACTTGCCCCTCATCACCACCAACTGCGCCGTGCTGGGTATGGCCGTTATTAACATGAACGAAGGCTACAGCTTCATTGCTTCCATCGTCCATGGGGTTAGCGCCGCCATCGGCTTCATGCTGGCCATTGTGCTTTTTGCCGGTATCCGTGAGCGGTTAGACCGGAACAACATTTTGCCACATTTCATGGGCTTCCCCATTGCGCTGATTACAGCAGGGCTGATGTCCATTGCCTTTTTAGGCTTTACAGGTATTATAAAATAGAAAGCAGGTGATGCGTTTTGGATATGAGCATTATTTTAAACTCCGTCATGAGCCTTGGCGCCATGGGCTTGCTTTTCGGCCTTGGCTTGGGCTATGCTTCCCTTAAATTTAAGGTGGAGGAAGACCCTAACCTGCCGTTAATTCGGGAGGCCCTTCCCGGGGCCAACTGCGGCGGCTGTGGTTTCCCCGGCTGCGACGGTTTGGCCAACGCCATTGTGAAAGGCGAAGCCAAACCCAGCGACTGCCCGGTAGGCGGCGCAGAAACCAACATTAAAATTTGCGAAATTTTAGGCATTAAACCGGAAATTAAAGAACGGCAAGTTTCCTTTGTGAAGTGCGCAGGCAACTTGCATAAAAGTAACTTTCGCTATGAATATTTCGGTATGCAAGACTGTAATGCGGCGTCTCACTTGGCTGGCGGCGGTTCTAAAAGCTGCCCATACGGCTGCTTAGGCGGCGGAAGCTGTGTGCGGGCTTGTAAGTTTGATGCCCTGCATATTGTAGACGGCATTGCCTTGGTGGATAAAGAAAAATGTACCGCTTGCGGCATGTGCGTGAAAAGCTGCCCGAAAAACTTGATTGAGCTTATTCCTTATGCTTCTCAAGTGAAAGTGGCGTGCAGCTCTAAAGACCCGGGCAAGCTGGTACGGGGTTTCTGCACCGTGGGTTGCATTGGCTGTAAAATGTGCCAGAAGGCTTGCGGCGTGGAAGCCATTGCCGTGAACGACAACCTGGCCGCCATTGACTACAGCAAATGTACCGCCTGCAACGACTGCGTGAAAAAATGTCCCATGAGCACCATTCAGTCTGAAACTTTTGTGAAAGAACCGAAAGTGGTTGAGAAGAAAGAAGAAAAGGCTGAAGCAAAAGCAGAAGCATAACAAAGTGTTTAACTGGTAATCCTATGTAAAAACCGGGGAAAATTTGCTGTCAAGTTTCCCCGGTTTTTGTGTTTTTCCATAAAATTTTAAAAGAAATAATTAACATTCCAAAAACACTTGTCTAAATATGAAAATAATAATATAATGCTTAGCAACCGTGCTTTCTAAAAGCACTGCAATGACTCTTTAATTTGGGGGGGCTATCGTCAAAATGCAGGATTTTATTAAACAGCTCATCAATGGGCTACAGGTGGGTAGTATTTACGCCCTGGTGGCTCTGGGCTACACCATGGTATATGGCATCGTGAAACTGATTAATTTCGCTCATGGGGACATTATCATGGTGGGGGCCTATACTTCTTTATATGCCATTCCTATGCTGGTTTCCGCCGGGTTGCCGGTGTGGGCTTGCGTGGTGCCCGCAGTGGCCATTTGCGCCTTGCTTGGGATGTTAACAGAAAAAGTGGCCTACCGGCCATTACGGTCTTCGCCTAGAATTTCTTCTTTAATTACAGCCATCGGCATCAGTTTACTGCTGCAAAACGCTGCAATGTTAAAATTCACACCAAATCCCCAGTCCTTCCCAAAGGTGTTCAGCACATCACCCATTAATGCTTTTGGAATGCAAATCAATTTCAGTGCGGTGGTTACCATCATCATTTCCCTGGGCATCATGGTGCTGCTGCAACTGTTTGTGAAGGGTACGAAGATTGGTAAAGCCATGCGTGCCGCTTCGGAGGACATTGGCGCTGCCCGGTTGGTGGGCATTAATGTGAACGCCACCATTCAAACCACCTTTGCCATTGGCTCTGGTTTGGCGGCAGTGGCTTCCGTGCTGTATGTTTCGTCTTACCCACAAGTGCAGCCCTTGATGGGTTCCATGCTGGGCCTGAAAGCTTTTGTGGCCGCTGTATTAGGCGGCATTGGCATCATTCCCGGTGCCATGCTGGGCGGTTTGATTATGGGCATTATCGAAAGCATGACCAAAGCCTATATCTCTACCCAATTGGCCGATGCTGTGGTGTTTGGGGTTTTAATACTGGTGCTTTTGCTTAAACCTTCGGGCATTTTAGGCAAACATGTCCGTGAGAAAGTGTAGGTGGCAATCAGGATGACAAAAAAAGTGCTCGTTTCCTATATTGTGAATGTACTGGCCATGGTTTTGGTGTATGCAGCCGTTGCCAGCTTGATTTCCGGCGGGTTTATCAGCAAATATATATCCGGTATTCTCATATTGGTATGCATCAACATTGTGCTGGCCGTAAGCTTAAACGTAACCACAGGTTGCTTGGGGCAAATTGCTTTGGGCCATGCAGGGTTTATGTCTGTAGGGGCTTATACGGCGGCCATCTTCACCATTTCCGGCGTGATGCCCGGTATGTCTGGTTATTTTGTAGGGCTGCTGCTGGGTGGCGCTATGGCGGCCATCATTGGCATTGTTATCGGTATTCCTGCGTTGCGTTTGCGGGGGGACTATCTGGCCATTATCACCCTGGCTTTTGGCGAAATCATTCGTGTTATCATTGAGAACATGGAAGTTACCGGTGGGGCTCAAGGTTTGCGTGGGGTGCCCATTATGTCTTCCTTTGGTGTGGTTTATGCTGTGATGGCGGTGTCCATCACGGTGATGTACTTGCTCATGCGTTCCCGCCACGGCCGGGCCATTTTGGCCATCAGAGAGGACGACATTGCCTCTGACGCCGCCGGCATTAACAACACCTATTACCGTACGTTGGCCTTTACCACATCCGCTTTCTTTGCAGGTGTGGCCGGTGGCATGTATGCCCACTACATTGGCATTTTAGGAGCCAAATCCTTTGGTTTTGTACGTTCTATTGAAATATTGGTTATTGTGGTTTTAGGCGGGCTGGGCAGTTTCACAGGTTCTATTATTTCTGCTGTGGTGCTGACCATTTTGCCGGAAGCTTTGCGGCAGTTTGCCAGCTACCGTATGCTGGTGTACGCTTTAGCCTTAATTTTAATGATGATTTTCCGGCCGAAAGGTTTGTTGGGCACAAAGGAATTTTCTTTAAGCAAAACATTCGGTTTTATAAAAGGTTTATTTAAAGGAAAAGGAGGTACGCCCTCATGAGCGCCGTATTATCTGCAAAAGCGCTGGGCATCGCCTTTGGCGGCCTTCGGGCGGTGTCCGACTTTGAACTGGAAATTCACAACAAGGAATTGGTGGGCTTAATTGGCCCTAACGGTGCAGGAAAGACTACCGTGTTTAACATGCTCACCGGGGTTTATGTGCCCACAGACGGGGAAATTATGGTGGACGGCAAAGTAATTAACGGCAAGCCCACCTATCAGATTGTGAAAATGGGTGTGGCCCGTACATTCCAAAACATCCGTTTGTTTAAGAATTTGACGGTGTTGGAAAACGTTACCATTGCTTGCAACCACCAAATGAAATATTCCATTCCATCTGGCATTTTGCGTTTGTCTTCCTATTGGAAAGAAGAAGCCCAGGTGCGGGAAAAAGCTTTGGCGTTGCTGGATGTTTTCGGGCTTTTGCCTTATGCAGATTATCTGGCAGACAACTTGCCCTACGGCAAGCAGCGGAAGCTGGAAATTGCCCGGGCAATGGCCACCAACCCCAAGGTGCTGTTGCTGGACGAACCGGCTGCGGGCATGAACCCGACAGAAACCCAGGAATTGATGGAAACCATTAGCCTGTTACGCACCAAATTCGACATTTCCATCTTGCTGATAGAGCACGACATGAGCCTGGTTTTGGGCATTTGCCAACGGGTAATTGTTTTGGACTACGGTAAAATCATTGCCGCCGGCAACCCCATGGAGGTCATTAATGACCCCAAGGTCATTGCGGCATACATTGGAGAATAAGGGGGAGCCGACCGATGCTAAGTGTGAAAGATTTAAACGTATATTACGGTAACATTCATGCCATAAAAGATGTGTCTTTGGAAGTCAACGAAGGGGAAATTGTGTCCTTAATTGGAGCAAACGGGGCGGGAAAAACCACCACCCTGCAAACCATTTCCGGGCTGTTAAAACCCACCTCTGGGTCCATCACCTTCCAAGGCAAAGATATTGTTAAAATGGAAGCCCATAACATTTTGAAACTGGGTGTGGCCCAGGTGCCGGAAGGGCGGCGTATTTTTGCTAACCTGACGGTTAAAGAAAACATTGAAATGGGTTCTTATTCCATTCACGATACAGCCGCCAACAAGAAGGCTGAACGGAAAGCCATCTACGACCGGTTTCCCCGGCTGCGGGAGCGTAAAAAGCAGCTGGCAGGCACTTTGTCCGGCGGGGAACAGCAAATGCTGGCCATGGGCCGTGCGCTCATGTCCCGGCCGAAAATATTCATTTTGGACGAACCCTCCATGGGTCTTTCACCTATTTTGGTTAAAGAAATTTTTGAAATCATTAAATGGGTGAACAGCAGCGGGGTGACGGTGTTGCTGGTGGAGCAAAATGCCAAGATGGCGTTATCCATTTCCAATCGGGCATATGTATTGGAAACCGGCAAGATTGTAATGGAAGGCCCTGCGGAGAAGTTGCTGAACGATGAAGCTATTAAGAAAGCGTATTTAGGGGCGTAAAGCCAAAATAAAAAACCTTTGGGAACTTTTGTAAGAAAAAGTTCCCAAAGGTTTTTTTGTTGTATTCTTAAATTTCCTTAACCTGCATTTTCCGAGCAATATACAGAAACGGCGTGTCTAGCAAACTGATGACCAGCTTAATGATGTAGGACGTGACCACCAGTTCAAGCACAACAGCAAATTCAAATACCCCCCAAAAAGCCAGCAGGGTATAAATGCCGGTGTCTAGAAGCTGCGCCACGGCGGTAGCAGCATTGTTCCGCAGCCACAAGTATTTGCCACCTGTTTTTTGTTTGATGGCGCAATATAGCATAATGTCTAGCGTTTGTGCCGTGTAGTAGGTGACAATGCTAGCCAGGCACAACCTGGGCGTTAAAGAAAAAATAGAAGCAAGGGCTGGGTGGGCAAAGTCGTTGCCCGCTGGCACAAACCGAAGGGCCAGCTGGGTAATCACCACGAAAGACGCTAATGTATAGAATCCCATTTTGACAGAATGTTTGGCGGTTTGTGGACCGTATTTTTCTGTTAAAATGTCCGTGGCCAAAAAGGTGCTGGCGTATACCACGTTGCCTAAGGTGACGTTCAGACCAAACAGGTTCACCATTTTCATCACTTCAATGTTGGCGGCCACAATGCCCAGGCATATCCATAAAAATAACCCAATTCGTCCAAATAGCTTGTAGCAAAAAAGCATCATGGAAAAGTAAAGGGCAATGGTTAGCAAAAAAAGCCATTCGTTCATGTACATGTTCAAGCTACCTTTCTCCCACACCTAAATCTGTATTTTGCACCAGCACACAAAAACGGGGGTCTTGGGAAAGGGGTTCAAACCATTCCTCCATGAACCGGGCAATGAGTGCATTGTCTGCTTTAAGGGGTGTGGTGTTTTCATTAAAGATGTTTAAGTATACCCGGTGAAAGTGGCGGCGGGCAATGGCAATATCTTCCGAAAGCTGGGCCATGGTTTGCCCCTGAATGCCAAACAACAAACAAATTTCCGAAAAGTATTGCCGAATGTCTTCCGGGGTAACACATGAGCCCATGCCTTTTTTAAGCACATTCTCTCTAAAATCCTCATCAAAGGTTTCCACCCCGGTGCGGGGGTGCAGGGTGACATGAGGCAGCCGTTGCGCCAGTTCTGCAATGTGGTGGCGCTTTTGGTAATGGCTTTCAAAATGCAGATGTTGAATGCCTTTTTCATTACAAAGCTTTGCCACCGCTGCTTGGGTTTGTTTCGGTAGCTCAAAATAAGAGCCGGAGTTTAAAACGGCAAGGCGGGAAAAAGTGCCGGTCACACGGGCCAGCACTTGGTCGTTCAGTTTTATAGCAGTTTCTTGTTGGCTGCTGTCCAAATGATAATCGCAAAAGGTACAGCGTTTCCAAAAACAGCCGGTGCCTTGCAAAAGCATCACTTCCATGGGTTCATAGGCATCGGTGGTTTGGCTGTAGCGCTCGGAAAGCTTCATGGCAAAATTTCCTCCTGAGGCTTAACCCCGCCGGAAATGCCCAAAGCCCCTTTGGCCAAAGCATCCGCCAAGTCGTTATACGTATCCCCGGAATGCCCGGCCACCTTATGAAACACCACGGTCAGTTTGTCCTTGATGCTGTCGTAGTAGGCTTTATATGCCATGGTGCCAGTTTTGTTACATTTCCAACCCCCAGTACACCAATGTTCAATGCCGGCGTAGTCATAGTACAAATGCAACCGGGAAATGCCCTGTTCCACACAATAGGCCATGGCGTGCTGTGCCCCTTTAATTTCACCGGCCACATTGCGCATAGAAGATAAATGTGCATCCTGGTCTGCACCGGCAAATTGCAGGGTGCGGCCATTGTGGAAAAGCACAACCCCAAAGGAAAAGGTGTTGGTTTTCACATCGAAGCTGCCGTCTACATAGGCGGCAGCTTCGTCCGTTGCGGTGGGCGGGGTGAAAGTATCTGCTTGATTAGCCGGGGCAGGGGAAGTTCCTGCGCTTGCCCCTAAATAACTTTCGGCTTCCTGCAAGGTGTCGAAGCCTTTAAACTGTGCGTTGGGAAAGCCGGTTACCTGGGCTTTGCATTTGTCCCAAGCTTGAAAAATGCCGGTCTGGCGGCCTGCCTTAACGGCATAATATTTTTTACCCATAAAATCTCCTTAATGCTCGTTCAGTGCGTTCAGTATTTCCTTTAGTGTATCAGAAAGGGTTGCCCCCCAAATGTGGTCATATTTCGGCCAGCTTTCGCTGCGTGTTTCCGCTGCCAGCCCCTCAATTTCTTCATGGGTCATTTCCACTACCGTAACGCCCGCTTCTTTCAGCTTGTCCCTGTAGTAAGCGTCATGTTCGGCGGCTTCCTGGGTGCTTTGGGCGCTTATTTCAGCACAGATGTCTAAAAACAGCTGCTGGTCTTCAGGGGTTAGGGCGTTAAAGGTGTTTAAGTTCATCACCATGGATTTATTGTCTACAAGATTGTTGTACGGGTAAAAATACTTCACCCTATCTTTTAACACAAAGTAGCAGTCGGAGGCGGTCAAGCCCATGGTGCCTGTGCATCTTCCGCTTTCCAGGGCTGCCCGCAGCTGAGTGTAGGAAAGCACCACCGGCAGAAAACCGGCATCGTCTGCATACACTTTATGCACTTCGGTGGGGGGTACCCGTAAGCGGATGCCTTTATCTGCACCCGGCACTTGGTAGTCTTGCATGGCATCCATGGTGGCAATGCCCCCGAAGCCAGCCATGGCGAAACCTAAAAACTTAACCCCAAGGCCCTCATGCAATATGGCCACTTCATGCCCAACAGGGCCGTCCAGCCCAAAGATTTCCCCGGCCTCTTCATAGTCCGCCACGAGATAGGGGGTGTAGATGAAGTCCAGCCGAGGGTCGCTGGCACCGGCCACATTAATAAGCCCGCCGTCAATGGTTCCCGCCATAATGGCTTCGTACACCTGCATAAAGTCCCCCAGCTCGTTGGCGGGGTAAACGGTAATCTGGATACGGCCGTCCGTAGCCTGCTCCACGGCTTCTTTCAAGTGGTTCAGCCTTTGGGTGTTGGGGTGGTCCGGTGGGTCTTGCCCGGCAAACCGCAGTGCAATCACCTGGTCTGGCTGTTCCGTTGTATCGGCTGCGCCCTCCGGCTTGCCTTTGCAGCCGGTGAACCCCAAGGCAAGCACAAGGGTAAGCCCTAAAGCGGTGAGGGCCATCAAAGTCCTGTTGGGCTTTTTCATATGTATTCCTCCAATTTATAGAGTGGACGTGATGATATGAAAGCTTCCAAAGTCATAATCCAATAGCATAGAGGATTCCTGGAAAAAAGGCATTCCGGTTTCTGCTTTCCCAGATACAATAAGGTTAAATGCCTGCGCCACCTGCAACAGCAGGTTTGGAGCGGCCATCGGTTCATTATGTGCCGGGTGGAGGGTACGCAGTTTAGGTAAAAGGCGGCACACCTTTTCCATGGATGCCGCATAGTCCTGGATGTTGGAATCTCCGTAAAGGGGGCCGCTACAATAGGCGTATAAATGCCCAGGGTAAAAGGTGTCCCCAGTGAACAGCAAGCCATTGGCTTCATCCAGTAGCATGATGCTGTCTGGGGAATGGCCGGGGGTATGTAACACTTGCAGCTGGCGGTTGCCCAAATCCAGCATGTGCCCGTCTCCAATAGGGGTGGGGGCACAGGGCTTGATGCTGTAGTGCGCCATGTCAAACCGCTGGGCGTAACCGGGCTGAAAGAAAGAGGCTTGGGCTTGGGGTGCCATTTCCGCCACAGGGCATCCTTTTTGTAACCGGCTTAACCCATCGGGTTCATCAAAGGCCAGCACCTGCTCAAAAAGATGGTTGCCCCCTACGTGGTCAAAGTGTGCGTGGGTGTTCACCACCGTGATGGGGGTGTCTGTCAGTTTCTCCACCACGGCTTTGATGTTAGCCAAGCCCATGCCCGTATCCAGCAGGACACTTCGGTCATTTCCTATAATCAAATAGGAAATGACTTCTTGAAAATGATGTGGCTCGCAGATGGCAAACACCTGATGCTCAAGTGCATACACTTCAAACCAGCCGCCCCCCACAGGCACATGCTGTAAAGATTCAAAAACAAGTGGGTCGCCCATACTCAATTCCCCCAGTATTAGCTTATTGCGCACCGTTTCACCATGCTATGTAAGGAAAAAACAAAGCCGTCCATGGCTTCCAATGTTGTCTGCGACGGGTCACCCTCACTGTCAATATTGTAAGCCAAAAGTGTGTCAATATCGGCCTTTAGCTTCACCATCACGTGGTCTTTGTGCACGGTTACCCGTTCTAGCACATAGTGCAAATCTTCCCGTGAGAAAGTGCCCTTTTCCAGCAGCCGGTTCATAATGCTCACTGCATCCTGGGCCACTGCATCCAGTTGCCCCCGTTGTTCTTTGGCCAGCCGGGCGTGTTCCAGTTGGCTTTTTAACCCCTGGGCTTTGTGCATCAATTCTGCTTCCAGTTCCTCGTACAGTTCGTCTATGGCGGCAGCGTTGTCTGGGGCTTTCATGGCCTCCCGGATGCGCTGCATTTTCAGCGCCTTTTGCTCCGCCTTGCACTGCTCCAACTCACGCTCCAAAACCTCTAACACATGGCCGTCTGTCCCTTTATCTTTCCCTTGGGCTTTCAATGCGTCGTCCAGCTTTTTTAACAGTTCCCCGCTGTTTTCCTTCACGCTGGCTAAATACTGCCTCACTAAATCGTTCAGCAAACTTTCGGCGGTGTGATGGGCGGTACAACCTTTTAATCCCCGCCGGTGGTACGTGCCGCACAAATAACCCTCTGGCCGCTTGGTATTGCTCACGGCAAACATGGGGGAACCGCAGTCCCCGCAGTAAACCAGCCCGGCATAGGGGTGCACTTTTTTCTTTGTACCCCGGTAATGGCTGTTCTTCCGCTGCTTCCCCTGCTCTACCGCCGATTCAAACACCGCTTTGTCAATGATGGGCGGGTGGAAGTTTTCAAATACATGGTGGGCAGCTTCGTCCTTTTTTACGTCTTTGCCGTTGATGGACTTCCGGGCGTATTTCCCGGTTCGCAACACCCCTGTGTAAAAATCGTTATGCAAAATCTCGGATATGGTGATGATGCTCCACTGGGGCTTCACCGCTTTTCTATAAACCTCTCCCTGGGCTTCCTTTAGCATTTTTTCCCGCATTCTAGGCGTAGGAATGTTTTCGTCCGTCAAATGGTTGGCAATTTTTTTATAACCCCATCCCTGCAAGTATAGAGAAAAGATGCGCTTCACCACCTGTGCCGCTACTGGGTCCGGCTCAAAAAGTTGTTTCTTATAGTCAGTCATGATGTACCCGTAAGGCACAGCGCACATCCAGGTGGCATTTTTTTGCTTGTTGGCAATGGTGCTTTTAATTTTCTTGCTAATGTCCTTCACGTACAATTCGTTGTACCAGGTTTTTACGCCCAAGGTTAAATCCGAGTGTTCGTCCTGGGTGTCCACGGCATCGTTAATGGCAATAACCCGCACAGACAACCCTTGCATTTCCTCCAAAAAAATAAGGGTGCGGGCGTTATGCCGCCCAAAACGGGACAAGTCCTTTGCCAGCACCACATCAAACTGCCCGGCCTCTAACGCTTGCCGCAGCTGTGTAAACGCCGGGCGGTTGAAGGTGTAGCCGGAAAAGTTGTCGTCTTCAAAAAGGGTTACATGGGAAACGCCAAAATGGGTTTTGGCGTAGTCACTCATAATATTTTTTTGGTTTACGATACTTTCATAACTTTCCTTGTCTTCGTCGTGACTAATTCTGGCATAGCCAGCCACACGCAAAAGATTCTGCATTGGTTTCACCTCTTATTCTGTCAAATGCTTTATGTCTTGGGTTACTCCCCCCACTATTGCTGCCGGTCTAAAAGGCCGGTCATCAGTTGAAACAAATCCTGGCTGCCAGACTCGAACAGGCATATATTGTAATGCATGTGCCTGTACCGACCCAGCGTTTGCATCAGCCCTATGGGCAAAGGGGCGTGGGCATCTTCTCCCCGCCCAAACCACAGGGACACAGTTTTTTTCTGGTGGTTAATGTCTAAGCGCAAAGCTGCACCTCCTTACCACCATTATGGTAAGAAGTGGCAGCTTTTATACGTTTGCTGGTTCTTTCTCTTTACGTTTGGCCTTTGCCCGTGTGCGTATACACAGCTTGCCTTTTTGATAATCCACGGTTGCCGTGCCTCCTTGGGCTAACGGACCGAAAAGCACCACATCCACCAGCTGCTTTTTAATGTCCTTTTCCACCACCCGGATAATCTCCCGGGCACCAAATTGATGGGACAATCCTTTTTCGGCAATATGGGCCAAAGCGGCTTCGGTGGCTTTAATGTTTACCCCTTTTTCTTTCAAACGCACCTCCAGCCTGGAAAGGGACTTTTCAACAATGCGTTTGGCCATGGCCTCGTCCACATGCCGGAAAATGACCACATCGTCCAGCCGGTTTCTAAATTCGGGGGCGAAAATGCGTTCCACTTCTTTGGTGATGGCATCCGTGTCCCATGTTTTGTCTGCGTAACCAATAACACGCCGGCCAATGTCTTTAGCCCCTGCGTTACTGGTCATAATGAGCACCACATTACGGAAGTCGGCCTTTTTGCCGGTGTTGTCTGTTAAAGTGCCGTAGTCCATCATTTGAAGGAGCACGTTGTATATATCCCCATGGGCTTTTTCAATTTCATCCAACAGAAGCACACAATGGGGGGCTTTGTTCACGGCTTCTGTCAACAAACCGCCTTCTTCGTAGCCCACATATCCCGGGGGCGAACCAATCAGCCTGGCCACCGAATGCTTTTCTTGGTATTCGCTCATGTCATACCGCAAAAGCTTCACACCCAGCTGCCCTGCCAGCTGCTTGGCCAGCTCTGTTTTGCCCACCCCCGTAGGCCCAACAAACAACAGGCTTGCAATGGGCTTTTCCTGGTCGTTTAAGCCAGAGCGGGCCGCTTTAATGGCGCTGGTCACCGTTTCAACTGCTTCCTCCTGGCCAAAAACCTGTTCAGATAAGTGAAATGCTAAATCTTTCAACTTTTCGCTTTCCGTAGCCGTAACCGTTTTTTCTGGAACTTTGGCCATTAAAGCTACCGTCCGCTCAATGTCTTGCACCGTTGCAGACAAAGTATCCGCTTCCGGGTTGTTCATGCGCAAAAAGGCCCCGGTTTCGTCCATCAGGTCAATGGCTTTGTCCGGCAAAAACCGTTCCTGCACATACTTGGCTGCCAATGTAGAAATAAGGTTCAGCAAGCTGTCCGGGTACACCACCCGATGAAAATTTTCGTATTTATGGCGCAAACCTTTTAAAATGTCCACACATTCGGGCACCGTGGGTTCCGGCACATCAATGCGCTGAAACCGCCGAGACAATGCCCTGTCCTTTTCAAAGTGCTTTTTATATTCGTCAAAAGTGGTGGAACCAATGAACTTAATATGCCCTTTGGCCAAATACGGCTTAATGATGCTGGTGGCATCCATGCTGCCGCCGGACACTGCCCCGGCACCCACCGCCGTGTGTATTTCATCCAAATAAACAATGGGGTTTGGAAGCCCGGCAATGATGTTCATTAGCTTAATCAGGCGTTCTTCAAAATCCCCCCGGTATTTGGTGCCGGCCACTACCAGCCCCAAATCCACCATGTAAATTTTGGCGTCCTGTAAAGACGCCGGTACGTTCTCCCCTGCTACAATACGCTGGGCTAATCCTTCCACAATGGAGGTTTTACCCACCCCAGGCTCACCCACGTGCACCGGGTTATTTTTTAAACGGCGGCACAACACCTGCATGGTGCGCTGTAAAATGCCTTCACGGCCCACCAAGGGGTCTAGTGTGCCTTCTGCTGCTTTTTGGGTTAATTCTACAGTGTATTTGGTTAAAAATGTTTCTTTGTCTCCCTCTTCCACAGGCTCACCCATTTCCTGGCCCTGGCCTTGGCTTTGGGTTTTATGCAAGGAGGTTTGTGTTTTCTCTTGGTGTTCCTGGGCTGTACGCTGCTGCATCCTGCCTATTTCCTGGGAAATCACTTTTAAAAGTGCAAAACGGTTCACTCCGTTTTCCCGCATACTGTGTGCGGCAAAAGAATGGGGCAGGCTAAAAATAGCCACCAAAATGTTGCCCAGTATCACCACGGGGCTGCCGCTAACATGGGCTTGTGCCGATGCCAATTCAAACATACGCACAAATTCAAAAGAATCCACCGGGCTGTCTGTCACATGGCTGGGCATGTGGCTTTCAAAAAAAGACTGCATATCTTTTTGTATGGCCGCCAAATTGCCGCCACTTTTTAAGATGATAGACTTCCCCGCCTCAAACATAAGGGCGGCGTACAAAAAATGCTCCGGGGTTACATATTCATGGTGCTGTATGCGTGCTTCATTCACTGCAACCACATACACCTGGTTGCAAATGTTGTCTAGTTTCATTCCATCGCTTCCTCTAAGGTTAGTTTCAACGGGAACCCCTTTTCTCTGGCGATTCGCTCCGTCTGCATTTTCTTTGTCATGGCAATGTCGTACACATACACGCCGGCAATGCCTTTGCCGCTGTTATGTACCAGCATCATAATGTTTGCCGCTTCTTCTGCCGGCTTGTGGAAAATGCTGCACAACACATGCACAACAAAGTCCATGGTGGTTATATCATCATTATGAATCACCACCTGGAAATGATTCGGGGTTTTTGCTTTTTGGCCTGTTAAAGCCGCTTCATTTGTTTCTTGTTTAAAAGCCATTATCGTCACCTTTAAAGTTATTTAACCGCCGGCAAAATTGAATTTTGCTAGTCTGCCCTTGATTTTATCATAAGCTTTCTGGTACAATCAATAGAGATTATACCCATGGAAAGTGAGAAGCTTATGAATAAACAAGCGCTGATGGCGTCTATACGCTCAAATTTCTCCAAACTGTTTGCAAAAGCCGTTACTTCTTTAAATGAAAAAGATACAAGCACTGTGCAGGCTAACGTATTGTCTTTTTACCGGCGTTGGCACTATTCCGCACTCATTGAAGACACGGTGCTTTCACCTTCATTTTTAGATGATGCACTGGGGTTTGCTTACGATAAAGCCTCTGAAACAATGTCTGTTCCCCTACCCCTACTACCGGAAGAAGGTACGCCTCACAACGTATCGTTTACGCCGGTTCAGTACAGTTTAGAGCAGCATCCCATTATTAACGATTTAAAAGTTTTGCTTTTATCCTGCTTCCCGGATTTTGAGCTGGACGACAAGGACAACTTGTCTCCGGTTCACCAGCAAGCGCTTTTGCCCCAGCTAAGCTTGCCAGACCCTTATTATTTAGAATATTTGTTTTTGTTGTGCACATATTTGGGTTTGGTGACCAAAATACCGTCCATCCACGTCAATCGTGCCCAGGTGACCAGCGAATTTGAGCCTTTTTTTGAACAGCCACCCAGGGAGATTTTTAACCAAATTATGAATGCAGCCATCTCTGTGGCCACATGCTTTATTAATGAAATTATACCTATAAACGAGGAAGCTGGCAACAGCTATATTTTGTCTTTGCTAAAAAATCCAACGCCCACCGATGAAATATTTCAAGATATGTATGCGGGCATGGGCATTGATTTAGACGAGTTATTTGAGGCCGATGAAAGCTATATGGAAGACGACTTCTACGGAACCATGCTTTCCGGTACTTTTTATTTGGGCATTGTCATTGACAAGTATTTCTTTACCCCCTTTGGGTTTTATCTTCGGCTTATAGAACCGGGCTATCTGCTGCCCTACAGCCTAGAGCGGGAAATGGAATTTGTAACGGAAACGCTGGATGAATCTTTTGATTTAAGCATTGCCGTCTTTGCCCCCTGCTCCCACTACACCCACACCCCCTTGGGCCGTGCTTTCTTTGGCATAAAAAAAACCAAAGCAGATATGCCCGGCGGTGCTAAACTGAACCAAGATATTTTATCTGTTTGCTTGAAAAATTCCGGGCTGTCCCAATCTTATGCCCAATATTTAGATGGCGACGGCACAGACAACTTGAGCCACCCCTGGGCTAAAAACGTTTACCAAATTAAAATAACACCCGCAGATTATAAAGCCTTTTGGGTAAAGCTTGAAATGTTGGAAAGCAACACCTTGCATGATTTATATTTAATGACGTGCCAGGCACTAAACCTGCCTATAACCTCCCGCTATACCATGTACACCCACGTAAGCGCCACGCCGTTTTCGGAATATGTGCCGCCCAACCCCAAACCCAAGGCCAAGGCCAACAAAAATCAGCAGGGTAAAATTACATCCCAGGTGACCCTAGACCAGCTTTCGTTACCTGAAAAACACCCCTTTACCCTTATCTTGCACCAAATGGCACCCACATCCTTGATGGCATCGGGCCAAAAGCCTGTCAAAAGCGATATGCAACTGGATTTAACCATTATGAAAATAAGCAGCAAAAAATCTGCGCTGGATTACCCACGGCTGAAAGCCAGAGCTAAAGCTTTTAAGGACCAGTAAACCCAACTAACAAAGACCTGGGATGAAACCTCAGGTCTTTGTTAGTTGCAATATTATACGGATTGGCTATTGTCGGAAACTGTTTCTCTATCAGGCCCGCCATGCCCTCTGTCAAACAACATGGGCATTTTGCCTTCTTCCAGGTCACTGATGGCCTGGTCATATTGTTCCAGGGTTATCTTTCCGTCTGCTAAAAGGGAAGCACGACGCTCTTGCATTTTGCGGTCATTTCAGCCTTTTGCTCGTCTGTCAGCTCTGTTTGTTGTTTCGGTCGATGGGGTTTAACGGCCGATGTTGCAATTAGGCTTACAGCAAGCATTGTGGAAGCGGCTTTCGTTATTTTTTTCATGGTAAACATCCTTTCCTTAAGTTGATGCTTGTATGATACATGCTGCTCTTGAACACCCCATGTTGCTGGCCTGATTTTTACGTGAACTTTTACTGAACGTATATAAAAGAACCTGTGCACATCAAAACTTGTGCACAGGTTCTTTTATATATCTTTTTTATGCCCGGTCACTTTCAGCCGTGCCATGGCTTTGGCCAGGGTCAACTGGGCTTGATAATGCTCCATCATACTCATTTTCTGGCGCAGCATATCTTGTGCATGTTCAGCTTCTTCCTGGGCCCGCTTGATGTCAATATCTTCCGGCCGCTCTGCCGAATGGGACATTAACGTCACCGTCTTGCCTGTAATTTCCGCAAAACCCTCGCTAACCGCCGCATAACGCCATTGCCCGTCCACCAAAAACCGCAGTTCACCGGCAGATACCACCGCCACAGTGTCCTCATGGTTTGGCAGAATGCCCATCTCCCCGTCCTGAGACATAAAAATGAGCATTTCACAATCGCCGTTATAAAATTCCTTATCCAGCGCCAAAATTTTTAGTTGAAAGGTTGCCATTCCATCACCTCGATTATAAACGCCAGCCCATCATGCTTTGTCTTTAGAGCGAGCCATAACGTCATCAATGGTGCCTGCCATTAAAAAGTCCGCTTCAGGATAAGTGTCCATGTCGCCGTTAATGATGGCGTTAAAGCCCCGTATGGTTTCTTTTAAAGGCACATATTTGCCCGGAATACCCGTAAAATGTTCACCCACATTAAATGGCTGGGAGAAAAACTTTTGAATTTTTCTGGCACGGTACACAATCAGCCGGTCTTCCTCTTCCAGTTCTTCCATGCCCAGAATGGCAATGATGTCTTGCAATTCCTTGTAGCGCTGCAAAATCTCCTGCACTTTCCGTGCGGTATCGTAATGCTCTTGGCCCACAATGTCCGGCTCTAAAATGCGGGAGGTGGACTCCAGCGGGTCGATGGCAGGGTAAATGCCCTGCTCCACAATTTTACGGGACAACACAGTGGTGGCGTCTAAGTGGGCAAAGGTTGTGGCGGGTGCCGGGTCTGTCAAGTCGTCCGCCGGTACATAGACCGCCTGCACAGAGGTAATAGAGCCTGATTTCGTAGACGCAATGCGCTCTTGCAATGCACCCACCTCATTTTCCAGGGTGGGTTGATAGCCCACCGCAGAAGGAATGCGCCCAAGCAAAGCAGACACTTCAGACCCTGCCTGGATGTATCTGAAAATGTTGTCAATGAACAACAAAACGTCCTGGTGTTCCTTGTCACGGAAATATTCCGCCATGGTCAAGCCGGTTTGGGTAACCCGCATTCTGGAACCTGGCGGCTCGTTCATCTGGCCGAACACCAAAACCGTTTTGCTCAACACGCCGGATTCCTCCATGTCCCGCCACAGCTCGTTGCCTTCACGGGTGCGTTCGCCAACCCCTGTAAAGATGGAATAACCGCCGTGCTCGGTGGCAATGTTGCGGATTAATTCTTGAATCAACACAGTTTTGCCAACCCCCGCACCGCCAAACAGGCCAATCTTCCCGCCCTTTGCGTAAGGTGCCAGCAAGTCAATCACTTTAATACCTGTTTCCAGCATTTCCACCACCGGGCTTTGCTCCTCAAAGCTGGGGGCCTGACGGTGGATGGACCATTTTTCTTCCGCTTCAATGGGTGGCTTGCCGTCAATCACTTCGCCTAAAACGTTAAACATTCTGCCCAAATTGGTTCGCCCCACAGGTACAGAAATAGGCCCCCGTGTTGCAAAAACAGGGGTTTGCTTTGATAAATCGTCCGAGGCGGAAAGCATGATGCACCGCACCACACCGTTGCCGATATGCTGTGCAGCTTCCATCACGTAATTTTTACCCTTTTCACTGTCCCGGGCCACCAAAGCATCGTTTAAATGGGGCAAATTCCCCGGTTCAAATGCCACGTCAACCACAGAACCCAGTATCTGAACGATTTTTCCTTCACATTCCTGCATGTACAATTCAGTCCTTTCCGGTTAGTTTCCAACCAGCCCGCCGCTTACAATTTCGCTAATCTGCTGGGTAATGGCTGCCTGTCTTGCCCGGTTATATTGCAACGTTAGCGCCTGCAACATATTTTGTGCGTTATCTGTAGCGGCATCCATGGCAAGCATCCGTGCGCTTTGTTCGCTGGCGTATGCTTCAATCAAGGCACCGAAAATTAAACCTTTTAAAAACATGGGCACAATGCTGTCCAACACCGCTTCCGGGGATGGCGAAAAGGTAAAGATGGCTTGTTGCCCCTGCTCCCCTTTAAACTGCTCTTTCTCAAGGGGTAACAGTTTAATAATATCCGGCTCTGTTTTAGCCGAAGTAATCATTTTGGTGTAAATCACATAAGCTTCGTCAATATCGCCGTTGTTAAAAAGCTCTAAAATATAGTCTGCAATGTTCTCCGCACTTCTCACGGTGGGGTTTTGAATCACATACATAAATTCCGAATCAAATTGAATGTTTTTATCGGCAAAATATTTTTTTCCTTTTGAACCCACCAGCACCACACGGTTGCTGGCATCCTTTTTAATATGCTCCTGGGCAAAACGAATGATGTTGTGGTTATAGGCACCGCACAGCCCCTTGTCCCCGGATATGACAATGTAGGCACGCTGTTTTTGCTCCTTCTTTGGGCGTGTATCGAAATAGGGGTGGTTGATGGCTGGGGCATGGGAAACAATGCTTTTAATGGTTTTTTGTAGCCTTTCAAAGTACGGCACGTTTTGCTCCAAAGATTTCTTTGCTTTTTTCAGTTTAGATGAGGAAATAAGATACATGGCGTTGGTAATCTTTTTTGTTTCACCAACGCTTTTAATGTGGGAGCGTATTTCCCTTAAATTTGCCATACTTCAAACCACCTTTACGAGCATTTATATTGCCGTTTGCCTTTTAAACTGGGTAATCATGGCTTCAATTTGCCCTTCCAGTTCCGGCGATACATCTTTTTTGGCTTCAATTTCATCAATAATGGCCTTGTGTTCATTGGCCGCATATTGAAGCAATTCGTTCATAAATGTCTTTATTTTCCGCAGGGGAACATCGCCAAGGTGCCGGTGAGCCGCCGTAATCAGCGTAATAATCTGGTCATGCAAGGCCATAGGTTTGCCTGTGGGCTGTTTCAGCACTTCAATCAATATTTTGCCATAATCCAGTATGTCCTTGGTGGATTGGTCAATGTCTGCACCAAACTGGGTGAACACCTCCAGCTCCCGGTATTGGGCCAGGTCTAACCGCAGCTTAGAGGAATACTTCTTCATGGCCTTGGTTTGCGCCGTGCCCCCTACCCGTGAAACAGAAAGCCCCACGTTCACTGCCGGACGCACACCGGCGAAAAACAGTTCACTTTCAAGGCAAATTTGCCCGTCTGTAATGGAAATGACGTTGGTGGGGATATAAGCGGAAATGTCCCCTGCCAGGGTTTCAATGATGGGTAAAGCGGTCAATGACCCGCCGCCCAATTCCTTAGACAACCGGGCCGAACGTTCCAGCAACCGTGAATGCAAATAAAATACGTCACCAGGGTATGCCTCCCGCCCGGGGGGGCGTTTTAAAAGCAACGCAATGGCACGGTATGCCGCCGCATGTTTGGTTAAGTCATCATAAACAATTAAAACATCTTTGCCCTGGTCCATAAAGTATTCGGCAACCGCAGTACCCGCATAAGGGGCAATGTATTGCTGTGACGCAAAATCATTGGCGGGGGATGCCATCACCACTGTATAGGCCATAGCCCCGTGTTTCTCCAATGTGGACATAATCCTTGAAATGCTGGACGCTTTTTGCCCGATGGCCACATAAACACAAATGACATCTTTTCCTTTTTGATTCAAAATGGTGTCAATGGCAATGGCTGTTTTGCCTGTTTGCCGGTCACCGATAATCAGCTCTCTTTGCCCCCTGCCAATGGGAATCATGGCATCAATGGCCAAAACACCGGTTTGCAAAGGCACATTCACCGCTTCCCTAGCCACCACGGGAGGGGCTGGGTTTTCGATGGGCATATATTTTTCCGCAGCAATAGCCCCTCTGCCGTCAATGGGCTCTCCTAAGGAATTGACCACTCTGCCCAACATGGCATCGCTCACACCAATACCAGCCCGTTTGCCGGTTCTGTATGCCAGCGCGCCTTGGAACAAGTCATCCTGATTGCCTAAAATAATACAGCTTATGGTTTTATGCTCCACATTTAGCACAATGCCCTTTTCACCGTGAACAAATTCAATAATTTCACCGTAAGCGGCTTGGTCCAGCCCATAAATGACGGCAATGCCATCCGCAATTTGAACAATCTGCCCGCATTCCCCCTGTTTGGTGGATGCTTGCAGTCCCTGAATTTCTTCCTTTAATATGGAAACAATTTCATCGGCGTTTATTTGTGCCACAAGGTCACCTTCTTTTTAACTTATTGCCAAGCTCCGTCATTAAGTTTCTAACGCTTCGGTCGTACACATCGTTACCCACACGCAAAACACAGCCGCCCAACAAGTACCCATCTTGCCGCAGCTGTAAGTTTACCGTTTGCACCTGATATTTGGTTTTTATAAAATTTTCAATGGCCTTTAATTGACGGTCATCGGGAGGGAATTTATAAGATAATTGTGCCGTAATCACGTTGTTTTGTTTTTGCCACATGGCATCATATGCGTTAATGATATCGAAGATAAAATCAAAATGTTGGTTGTTGCACAATGTTTTTAAAAACCCACCGACTATGCCGGAAAAAAGGCGGTCAATCAGCTTTTGCTTGCTGTTTTGCTCCACCACCGGGCTTGCAAAATAGGCATACACCGTTTCATCCCGGAATACTTCCCCGCAACTTTTTACTTCCTCAATATCCGCCGAAAGTTCAAACAAAGCTGTAGCGTAGGACTGCACTAAAATCATGAGGCACCGCCAACTTCCGCAAGAAAGCTGTCTATGATTTTCTTGCTGTCATCCTGGTCCATACCCTGCACCACCTGGAACGTTGCAGCCAAAGCAATGTCCGCAATTTGTTCCCGCAAATCCGCAGTGGCTTTGCTTTTTTCAATTTCTATAATTTTTTGCGCATTTTGCAGCAGGGCGGCGGCATCTTCCTTAGCAGTTTGAATCAGCTTGTCATATTCCGCTTGCCCCCGTTCCTTGGCACGGTTGATGATGGCAGCACTTTCATTTTTCGCTTCATTTAACATCTGCGTATATTGGGCTTGTAGTTGCTGCGCTTGCGCATTTTTCTCCTGGGCTTCCTCCATTTCACGGCGCACCATTTCGGCACGTTTGTCCATCATGGCGTTCACAGGCTTGAATAGAAACCGCTTCATCAGCAAATACAAAACAATCATATTAACAACGGTCCATATTATGTTCCAATTCAATTCCAACATGTGCCGTTTTCCTCTCTGTTATAAATTACTTTAAGAACAGAATAATCAAGATGGCGATAATCAACCCGTAAATGGCTGTTGCTTCCGCCAAGGCCGCACCCAACAAAAAGATTTTGTTAATTTCTTTTTTAGCTTCCGGCTGCCTGGCAATGGCCTCTGCCGCCCGGCCTGCCGCAATACCAATGCCAATGCCTGCTCCAATACCCGAGATAACCGCAATACCGGCACCCAACGCTACTAATGACATAATCGCTTCCTCCATTACTATTAAATTTATTCTGTAGCCTCTCCAATAAACAAAGAGGTCAAAAAGACAAAAATGTACGCCTGCAAAATGCCGTCGAACAAGTCAAAATACATGCTAAAGGGAATGGGAACAAATGCCGGAACCACAATCTTTATCAGTTCCATAATGATAAACGCACCCAAAATATTGCCGAACAACCGCATACACAAAGAAACCGGGCGGATGAAAACCTCCAGTACATTCATGGGTGCAATAAAAGCCACCGGCTCTCCAAAAGACTTTAAAAAACCTTTAAACCCTTTAGCACGAATGCCGGCATATTCGATTAAAACAATGCTCATTAAAGCCAATGCGGCTGTCACGTTTAAATCCTTTGTGGGGGGTGTGATGCCAAAGATGCCAATGGTGTTGGAAACGACCAGATAAAGCCCAACAGTGCCTAAATAAGAAGTGTATTGCTTTGCATTGTGGCCCAAATTTTCATGCAGCGTATCGTTAATGAAAGAAACGGTTGTTTCCAGATACAGTTGAATGCCTTTGGGTTGTACGTCTAGCTTGCGTGTTAAAAGGATGCTTGCCACCACTAAAACGGCCATAATCACCCAAGTTACCAGCACCGATTCGGGCACGGGAATGCCGCCGAAAAGAGGGATGGTAAAGCTGGTTTTGCTGCTTAGCTTATTAATCAGTTCTGCCGACATTTCATTCATAAAAATACCTTCCCGTGTACATAGAATTTTTATGATTTTCAATATTATTACCATTAAAATGGCCTACGCTTCATTGTATCACTAATCCAAATTTTGTCAACAACACTTTTTCTTTATGAATTGCAGATTAAACCAACATATTTTATATTTATAAACAATAATTTGCAGAAATAATCGAAACCAAAATGCATGATGCATCGTTGCATAAATGCAGAGACAACTGTGTTCGTCCGCCCTGGGTGATTATACATAGCAATGTCGCCTTGTGTCCAACCACGACAAACACATTCAGGTGTCTTGTTTTTATTTGTTGGTTATGATAATATAAAATTGTTATATGTTTGGAGGGTAGCATACCATGGGCGATGTTTTTAAAGAACAGCTTGTAAAAAAGCAAGTCGGTGCGCAATCACGCATACTGGTAGGTGCCGGTGTGGCCGCCTGCATTGCTGTTTTTCTACTTTTGTTTTTTGTGCCGGTGATGGGTATTATACGGCTGCTGATTATGGCCGTATTGGCCGCAGGCACATATTTTCTTTTTAATATGCAAAATGTAGAGTATGAGTATGTTTTTACAAACGGGGAATTGGATATTGATGTGATTTACAACAAATCCAAGCGGAAGCGTGCGTTTAACGGCACAGTATCGCAGTTTGAAGTGATGATGCCCGTAAACGGACCCCACGACAAAACCCCTTTAAAAACTGCCACCGTAACCAAAGACTTCTCCTCCAGCATTCATGATAGCAGCACATATGCCATTCTAACAATCATAGACGGCAAAAAAATGCTGATTTACATGACGCCGAATGATATGATGCTGAAAGCTTTTGCTTCCGTGCTTTCACCACGGAAATTGCTGAAATAATATTTTGAAAGGATGGTTCACATGCATAAGCTGGTGAAGGACGGCTTAACTTTTGATGACGTATTGCTGATCCCTGCTAAATCTGATGTTGTACCGAAAGATACAGATCTTTCAACCCACTTAACGAAAAGTATTGTGTTAAATGTACCTATTATGAGCGCCGGTATGGACACCGTAACAGAGGCGCCCATGGCCATTGCCATTGCCCGCCAAGGTGGTATTGGCATCATTCACAAAAATTTATCCATCGAGGCCCAAGCCGTAGAGGTAGACAAGGTGAAACGTTCTGAACACGGCGTTATCATCGACCCTTTTTCACTCTCCCCCAACCACTATGTACACGAAGCCAACGATTTAATGGCCAAGTACCATATTTCTGGTGTGCCCATTACAGAAAACGGCAAACTTGTGGGCATTATCACCAACCGGGACTTGCGGTTTGAAACCAACCACAACAAGAAAATTTATGAAGTCATGACCCGGGAACAGCTGATTACAGCGCCCGTTGGCACAGACCTTGAAACCGCCAAACAGATCCTGACCCGGCATAAAATTGAAAAATTGCCCATTGTAGACGCGGCTGGCAGTTTAAAAGGGCTTATTACCATTAAAGATATTGAAAAATCCATTAAATACCCCAACTCTGCCAAAGATAACCACGGCCGTCTGCTGGCTGGTGCCGCCGTTGGTGTCACCAGCGATTGTTTAGACCGAGTTGCTGCACTTGTGAAAGCGAAAGTAGACGTGGTGGTGGTGGATACCGCCCATGGTCAGTCCACAGGCGTATTGGAAACCGTTCGGGCCATTAAAGCCCAGTTCCCTGAATTGCAAGTTATTGCTGGCAATGTGGCCACGGCAGAAGGCACCATCGACTTAATTGAAGCCGGTGTAGATGCGGTGAAAGTTGGCATTGGCCCAGGTTCCATTTGTACCACCCGTGTTATTGCCGGTATTGGCGTGCCTCAAATCACTGCTATTTACGATTGTGCCGAAGCAGCCAAACCTTATGGCATTCCAATTATTGCAGATGGTGGCATTAAGTTTTCTGGGGATATTTCCAAAGCCATCGCAGCCGGTGCCCATGTGTGCATGATTGGCAGCATTTTGGCCGGTTGCGAAGAAAGCCCGGGCAAAATTGAGTTGTATCAAGGCCGGAAATACAAAGTATACCGTGGCATGGGCTCTCTGTCTGCTATGGAAGCTGGCAGCAAAGACCGCTACTTCCAAGACGAAGCCAACAAGTTCGTACCGGAAGGCGTTGAAGGCCGTGTATCTTACAAAGGATTCTTGGCTGACACCATGTTCCAACTGATTGGCGGCTTGCGTTCCGGTATGGGTTACTGTGGTTGCCCCACCATTCCAGAGCTTCAAGAAAACGGACGGTTTGTAAAAATTACCAGTGCAGGCTTGCGTGAAAGCCACCCCCACGATATTCAAATTACAAAAGAAGCGCCTAACTATAGTATTGAATATTAATGTTAATGATTTGCACGCCACTAACGGAGGACAAATATGAAATTGGACATGATTGTAATATTGGACTTAGGCGGCACAGACTCCACTGGTATTGCCCGTGAAATACGGCGGCTTGGGGTTTACAGCGAAATCCATCCCCACGACATTTCCGCCGAAACATTAAAGGCCATGGGCAACGTGAAGGGCATTGTTTTAAATGGCGGGCCAAACAATATTATCGACGGGCAAGCCATCGACTGCGGCACCCATGTGTACCAAAGCGGCCTGCCTGTACTGACCGTGGCCCATGAAACGCCCCACCGAGCCATGGACTTGCCTTTATGGCCAAGCACGGCTGAACAGCTTGAAACCGTTTTAGGCCGTTTCATCTTTGATGTGTGCCAGGCTGAAAAAGGCTGGACCATGGACCGCTTTATTGATGACCAAATTGAACTGGTGCGCCAGCAAGTGGGCGACAAAAAAGTGCTGCTGGCGTTAAGCGGTGGCGTGGATTCCTCTGTGGTGGCGGCATTGTTGGTGAAAGCCATTGGCCAACAACTGGTGTGCGTGCATGTAAACCACGGCTTGCTTCGAAAAGATGAACCCGAACAGGTGGTATCCGTCTTTGGCGAAAAAATTGGGGCCAACCTCATTTATGTAGACGCTTCCGACCGGTTCTTGGATAAACTTGCCGGTGTGGAAGACCCCGAGCAGAAACGTAAAATCATTGGCGAGGAATTTATCCGGGTATTTGAAGAAGAAGCCAAAAAGCTGGATGACATTGCTTTCCTGGCACAAGGCACCATTTACCCCGATATTATTGAAAGCGGCACCAAAACCGCCAAACCCATCAAGGCTCACCACAACGTGGGCGGGCTGCCTGAAGATTTGAAATTTGAGTTGGTGGAACCTTTAAAGCAACTTTTTAAAGACGAAGTGCGGCAATGTGGCGTGGCGTTAGGTCTGCCTGCTGAAATGGTTTACCGCCAGCCCTTCCCCGGCCCTGGCCTGGGGGTGCGCTGTTTAGGCGCCATCACCAGAGACCGGCTGCATGCCCTGCGGGAATCCGATGCCATCCTCCGTGAAACTTTCAAGGAATTTGGGCTGGAAGATAAGGTGTGGCAATACTTTACCGTTGTTCCCAATGTACGCTCTGTGGGCGTGCGCAACGATGCGCGCTCCTATGAGTACCCCGTTATCATTCGGGCTGTGAACACCGTGGATGCCATGACCGCCACTGTCCCCCGGCTGGATTACGACATGCTGGAGGCTGTGACTAACCGCATTTTGGCAAATGTGCCCGGCGTTAACCGGGTGTGCTTGGATTTGTCGCCTAAGCCACCCGCTACTATTGAATGGGAATGATGGAACGAAGCCGAAAAAGCCTGTATTTATGCGGGTTTGTGGAGTGTTGATAACACTTGTGGCAACGTTTTGGCAACATCTGTTATAAATCCATATAGAAAGAGCTAACTGATTTTTGAAGTCAGTTAGCTTTTTTTCTTGGGATACTTAACATAACAATACCTTAAATAAATTTGTCAGAAAGTGATGTAATAGAACTGTTAATTTGTTTTAGAGCTGATAATTCATCTTTTATTTGAGGTTCTATGGTAAGAAGTTTGTGTATGTAGTTTATGTCAATAGAATATTGTTCTGTAAATTTCTTTCCACATGTTTCATAACATATTTCTACATCTAATACGTTTTTATCAAAGTGAGTGAAATCAAAAATTGTGCCAACATGTTGTTGTGGTGCAAGAAAAATATGCTTTAGTTTTGTTACATTAAATTCTTTAACACCATCTTGCCCGGCTTTGCTCCAATCCAAATCTGGCTGAATTACAAGTGATAAAAGTTTAGCTGGAGAACTTCCAAAATTTTTGATGATTAAGTCGTGAGTTCTCCCTGTCCTGCTTTTATGAATATAGGATAGAAGATTTCCCCTGTTTTGCTCAAAGAATTGATTTTGTTGTTCGCTTAATTGCTTTTTCATTTCTTTGAGATTTTTGATATGTGTAGTAAATTGCAGCCACAGACCCTATAAACGCCGCTAAACTTTTTTGGGGCTGTTTCGCCACAGCCCCATCCGTAAAAGCCCATCCGGGCTACTTCAAAAACTCTCGTACCTTTTGCTCAAATAAGTCCGTATCCAATACACCGCCCATGTGGCCCTTTTTACTGTTGATTAAAAACAGTTCAGCATCTTTGCCCAAGCCGGTCAGGTCATCCACCATCTTGTGATTAAAGACAGTGGGCTGCAACATATCGTAAGTGCAGGAAACCATGAGAACCTTGGCCTGTATACGGGCATAGGCGTCTAGGGGAGATTGGTACCCATGGAAAGCATCGTGCAGCATGGTGGCCTTGCAGGTGTAGTACCAATGGCTGGCATCTATGGTTTTATAAGAGATATCAATGGCTTCTGCAAGCTTTTTTTCAAAAGACATAGGTGCCGATATGCAGGTGTACGGCGCTTGCTCGCCACTGTCCCGCTTATACAAATCCTCGTAAAATTCAGCCGAAAATGCACCCGCATTCATCATCTGGATGGCTAATTTTAAACCTTCAACCGGCCGGTTCGCATCTTCGTAATCACCATTTTTCCAATTGGGGTCAAGGGCGATGGCGCGCATGGCGTGTTGCAACACGCTAAAGGAAGTAATGGACGGATTTTGCGGGTTGGTGATGACCCCGATATATTTTTGCACCATTTCCGGAAATTCAATAATCCAACTGATGCCAATAAATCCGCCGGCGCTGGCACCAATAATTAAGCTTATTTCTCTAATGCCAAGCTGGGTGGTTAAAAATTCATGTTGGATTTTGGCCATGTCTTTAAAGGTGAACACCGGGAAATCCATGCCGTACCGTTTGCCGGTTTTGGGGTTAATGCTCCGGGGGCCCGTTGTTATCACCTTGGGGTTGTGTACTTGAACGTTTGCCAGGTTGTCTGTGCTAATGACAAAATACTGATTGGTGTCTATGGCTTTACCCGGCCCGATGAGTGCGTCCCAATAACCGGGAGCGGCATCGCTTTCCACATATTTGCCGGCGGCATGGCTGGATGCGCTGAAATAGTGGGGCACCAATACAACGTTGTTTTTTGCTTCATTCAATTGACCATACGTTTCATACCCCAGTTCAATGGGCAACTCTTGACCATTTTCAAACTTAAAATTATCAATTTTGAAAGACTTTTTTTCAACGTTCTTTAACATGTTTTTGACCACCTTTCTAAATTAAGATTACGCTTTAGCTTTGCCGGTTTCTGGAAGAAGGAAAGAACCCAGTACAAAAGTTAAGCTAAATACGGCTGTAAAAATAAGTGACGTCATAAAATCACCAGTCTTGTCAATTAAAATCCCACAAATATAATATTGAAGGGATTGAATGATGTAGGAGATGGAATAAAACATACCCATAATCATCGTAATTTTAGCAGGGGTGATATTGGGCAGTTCCTGGGGCAACATAATCAAAGATGTATTAGGCAGGAACATGAAAAACCCGAGCATAACGGCACTCACAATGGCTAAAGCCTGGTTTTGGGTGTTAAACAACACAAAGGCAAACAGGGTCATACAAACACCGGAAATGCGCATAATGGGCAAACGCTTTGTTAGCTTTTTGGCAAGAACAATCCCCGCAACAGCGCCAATTACGCCGGATAATGCGATGGTTGCACTTAAAAGTTTTGGGTTAATGCTTGCGCCTTTTGAATTCGGATACATGGTCAAGATGACAATGTACAAAGACAGAAGGCCGCTGTAGCAAAATGGGTAGAGGTAATTAAACTTATCTTTTAATGCGTGTGCAAACGTATAGGCTTCCTGAGCTTGCGCCGGTTGTTGTGCGGCGCCCTTCGCTTCCGAAGGTTTTGTTGCTTGAATGGCGTAGTCTTCACTAAACATAAACCAAAGCACCAGCAGCACCAGAGAAACCAGGGAGAATAGCAACATGGTGGACTGCCATGGCAAAAGTGAGAAATTCATATTGGATATAGCCGTGAAAATCGGTGTAATCATAAACATGGCAAATATGCTGCCCACGTTATAGGAAGAGCCGTTAATGCCGTTGATAACGATTCTTTCCTTTGGCTCAAAGTAATGCACCACAACGGTGCCGAAATACACAACCAGCAAAGCACCGCCAAAACCCATGATAAAACGGCAAACCGTAAAGATGATGAAGCTTGGAGCGAATACCGCTAAAATCGACCCAAAGAAAATGAGGAAGGATGCCAGGCCAATGGCTTTTTTAGGCATCAGCTTGGTCAGGATGGAAGCAGCGCACAGATTGCCGATGATTTTGGCTAACGTAATGGCGTTTGAAATAAAGGTAGCAGAGCTAAATGTTTTAATGCCGAAATAATCCATAATCTGTGGGGTAAAGCTGGAACCTGCAACCCAAAGGACCGCAAAGAGGGCGTAAGATAAAAACATGATGATTTCAACCATGTTGCGCCGTAAGTGATTTGTTTTTTCCATCTGATACACTTCCTTTTCATTTTGTTTGTAAAACAATGTTGTTTAGAGCAAAGCCCCCTGGGTTCTTTCCACCAACAAAGCCGTTCCCATGCCTCCGCCAATGCACAATGCCGCAAGGCCTTTTTGGGCGTCTCTGCGCTTCATTTCGTAAAGCAGGGTAGCCAGGATGCGCCCGCCAGAAGCCCCAATGGGATGGCCAATGGCGATGGCGCCCCCATTCACATTGGTTTTTTCCGGGCTTATGCCTAAATCCTTTATTACAGCCAAAGATTGTGCGGCAAACGCTTCGTTAAGCTCGACCAGGTCTAAGGCGTCTGCTGCCCAGTTTGCTTTTTGCAATGCGGCTTTTACCGTGGGCGTTGGCCCGCAACCCATGATGTCCGGCGCAATGCCCTTGCTGGCATAGGCTGCGATTTCGGCCAGATATGGGATGCCCAGTGCTTCCGCTTTGTCCTTGCTCATCACAATGAACATGGCTGCACCGTCGTTAATGCCGGAAGCATTGGCTGCGGTTACCGTGCCGTCTTCTTTAAAGGCACCTTTAAGACCTCCAATTTTTTCAAGGGTACTGTCGTACTTCACAAACTCATCCCTGTCAAAAATAACCGGGGCGCCTTTACGCTGGGGGACGGTGATGGGCACAATTTCATCTTTAAATTTGCCCGCCTTTTGGGCGGCCTGCGCCTTGTTTTGGCTTTGAACGGCAAATGCATCCTGCTGCTCCCTGGTAATGCCCCATCTTTCGGCAACATTTTCCGCCGTCATCCCCATGTGTATGCCGTGAAAGGCATCGACCAAACCGTCATGAATCAGACTGTCTATCAATTGGCCACTGCCCATGCGGTAGCCTGTGCGGGCTTGTTTCAGTAGGTATGGGGCATTGGTCATGCTCTCTGTGCCCCCGCAGAGCAGGCAGTCGGCTTCACCGCTTTTAATGAACTGGTAAGCAACACTCACAGCACGAAGGGCGGAACCGCATAACTTATTGATGGTCATAGCCGGAATTTCTACAGGCAACCCTGCCTTGACGGCCACTTGCCTGGCCACATTTTGGCCCAAACCGGCACTAAGCACATTGCCGATGACCACCTCGTCAATGGCATGAACGTCTATGTTTGCCCGTTTGATGGCTTCTTTAGCAGCAAAAACCCCTAAATCAACCGCACTAAATGGCGTAAGGCTGCCGCAAAAGGCACCCACAGCCGTTCTGGCGGCTGAAACAATAACAACTTTCTGCATATACACTCCCCTTTTTATTATGTTATGGATAACCCCATTTTGCCTGCCTGAAAGATACGTTCGTCCATCAACTGAACATCTTTTACAATAGGCTTAAAGTCCATCAGTGCCAAGATGTCTTTGTCAAGGTCAATGCCGGGGGCAATTTCCGTCAGTTCTACGCCCTCGGTTGTCAGCTTGAATACAGCCCGCTCGGTGATGTAAAGCACCGACTGCCCTTTTTCCATAGCGTAAGCACCGCTAAAAGTAATTTGCTCCACGTGTGACAAAAACTTGCGCACAGAGCCTTCCTTGTTGATGTGCAGTTTGCCATCCGTGACAGAAACTTGTAAGCCGCCTGTGGTAAAGGTTCCGCAATAAACCACTTTTTTAGAGTTTTGGGTAATGTTGATAAAACCGCCGCAACCGGCAATCTTTGGCCCGAATTTGGAAACGTTAATGTTGCCGAAGCCGTCCATTTGGGCTAACCCAAGCAAAGCCACATCCAGACCGCCGCCGTCATAAAAGTCAAACTGATAGGGCTGGTCTAAGATGCAGTCCGGGTTTGTTGTAACCCCGAAGTTTACACCGCCAGCCGGAACGCCGCCCACAGTACCGGATTCGGTGGTGAGCACCATGCCTGTCAGCCCTTCTTCCGCAGCTACAGACGCCACGCCTTCAGGCATTCCGATGCCCAGGTTCACAATGGCATTGGGCATCAGCTCCATGGCTGCCCGGCGGGCAATGATTTTCCGGTCACTCATGGGCAAGGGCGTGAGGGAATCCATGGGCACCCGCACCTCTCCGGAAAAAGCAGAATTATAGTATGTACCGTATGTTTGCTTATGGTTGTCGGGGTTGGAGACCACGATGGCATCCACATAGATGCCGGGTATTTTAATCAAGCGTGTGTTTAAAGAGCCGTACTCCACCACCTGCTTCACCTGAACAATGACCTTGCCCCCAGAATTTTTGGCGGCCTGAGCGATGGACAGGGCTTCGGAGTATGTCCCTTCGTGCTCCATGGTGCAGTTGCCCAACGTATCTGCATAAGTTGCCCGAATAACAGCCACATCAATGGGCCGAGACTTGTATAACAACTTCTCCTGGCCGCACACGTCAATGAGTTCCACAATGTCCTCATCATTTTTGGCTTTCTCATTCAGCTTGCCGCCTTCAATGCGGGGGTCTATAAAGGTTTTTAGTCCAACATGAGTGATGACCCCTGGCTTTCCTGCTGCTATGTCCCGAAACAGTTGTGAAATAACTCCTTGAGGAAGATTATAGGCGGAAACCTTGTTGTCTAACGCAAGCCTTTGCATACGTGGCATTAGCCCCCAGTGCCCGCCGATAACTTTTGTCACAAGCCCTTCCTCGGCCAAATGGTTTAAACCCAAGGTGACATTATCCCCTTGCCCGGCGGCATATATAAGCGTCAAATCTCTGGGGTGGCCTGCTTCTAGAAATGCCTGGCCTATGGCCACAGACACCTCTTCTGCGTGCGCTGCCCCTACAAAACCGCTGAAACCCAGCGTCAGGCCGTCCTTGATAAATTCACGTACAGTTTCTTCTGCTGTCATCACCCTAACCATCGCACAACCCTCTTTTCATAAACGATTCTTTGTTTAACATTATATTTCCCGTTTCGTATAAAGTAAAATATCAATAATTAGGGGTAACCATAATTATAAGTAATCATTGACAATAAAATATGTGGTTGCCAAGCATATTTCTGGCATATTCCTTGCATATATGCTATAATAAAATGAAGATGAGCGAAGCAGGAATAGAAGGTGGACACATTGGAAATTCAACAACTTAAATATTTTATAGCGATTGTTGAGCATAAAGGGTTTACACGTGCGGCGGACAAGCTTTACATCACCCAACCCATGCTGTCACGTTGCATTAAGGACCTGGAGGCTGAACTGAATGTGAAGCTGATTGACCGTACCAACAAAAGCTTTATACTGACAGACGCTGGGGAAGTGCTGTATCAAAAAGGGATGCAGCTTTTACAGCTATACCAGGATTTGTTTCGCATTTTAAGCGACGTGAAGAGTGCTGATATTGGGGAAATAAGAATATCCAGCCCGGGAGTTCTTTTGGATATGTATTTTCCCGAAATCTTAATTGACTTTAGAAAGCAGAACCCAGGCATCAGAATCAGCATTGTGGAGGAGGGTTCGGCCCAAGTAGCCAAGTCCGTGTTAAACGGGGATGCAGATATGGGGCTGGTGATGATGCCTGTGAATCATTTATGTGAAATGGAAGTGATTTCGGTAATTAACGACGAGGTGTGCTTAATGGTGAACAAGAGCCATGCATTTGCTTCCCAACAGGCGGTTAACTTACGGCAACTGGAAGACGTGGAACTGGCTACTTATGGGGAGTCGGCCACATTGTATTCCACCTTAATGCGCATGTGTGAAGATTGCGGGTTTTACCCCACCATTGTTTACAAAAGCCTCATGCCTATGTTCGTGCGGGAAATGGTGGCGAATGGCTCTTGCGTGGGGGTCTTGCCGCAGCCGGTAATTCTCAAGCATTTAGGCGATGATCTTACCTGCGTGCGGCTGGAACCGAAGTTGCACTGGAATATATCCATGATTACCAATAAAAACAGGTATAAGTCTTTTGCCACTGCAAAGCTTGTTGAATTTATACAAAACCATTTTAATACTTAAGCGCTTGTTTGATATCTCTCTTTTAGCGGATTTTCGAGATGATTTTTCGCTATGCACGAAAGCTGTGAGACGGGATAATAAGCAATTATGACTAGAGCGTGTTCCCACTAGCAAATGGCATGTGATTAATAAGGATTTATTCAGCTTGCACTTGTATTTGTGTTTGTGGCAATTAAATACTGGGAACACGCCTATCACTACATACAGTTTGAGTTTTCCTAGCGGTTTGGGAAGCCACCAGTATATTTTCCCTTTTAAGCAACAATCTTAACCCACAGGAAATCAATAGAAAAAGATTAACGCAAAGTCCTGTGAGGCGAGTGGGAATGATTAAAGGTCACCAAAAAACCTTGCAACATCTGTTATAAATCCATATAAAAAGAGCTAACTGATTTTTTGAAGTCAGTTAGCTCTTTTTGCGCCAATAAAACCAATGTATTTAACGTTCATGCCTCGTGTAAGTTAAAAGCCCACAAATAGGGCAATACACTTTACTGCATATTTTCCTTTACCCTAAATGCCACAATCCGCTGAATCAAATCCCAAGGCAACGGTTTATCTATCGGAAACTGCACCGCACCTTTAGAATATTTCAGCCCCAGCGCAACAAATTCCGCAGCAAAGTTTTCAATGCCGCTTGCGCCGGGATAAAGCCCGATATGCTTTTTGTAAGCCATAAAGTGAATAAGATTACCGTTCAGAAAAAACGTGGGCATTGCCCAGGAAATTTTCTCGGTGGCTTCAGGCGCATACTTGTGAATGAAACTCCGAAGTTCCTGCAAGATTGCCTGAACAGGCGGCGTACAGGTGGCAATGTACGCATCAATAGTATCATAAGTTGGTCTTGGCATGTTATTAACCGCCCTTTCTTTTGTTTTTGGCATCACCCCTGTAGCCATAAGGCATGGGAATTATTCATATTCGATGGTAAAAATTTCACCGTTTTCTACAGAGAAGGTAACCACATCGGAGAACATGGACTCATTTTTGGCATCCACCATCTCAAACATCATCACAAATGTGCCGTCGAAAAAGTCCGCTTCTGCAAAAGTGGTGCTTTCCGTTACCGTGAACGTTTCGCCATCTACCTGCGTGGCCTCCTCGTCATCGTCACCGCTGAAGGTATAGGCGTAATGCAGTGTTGTAATTGTATCCCCCGGCTTTAATTTAAGCAGCGCTTTATCGGCCATGCCATTTTCGTTCAGCTCTTTGCGGGCACCTAAAATGCGATATTCCTCTGTGTTAAAATCGTAAGCCACCGTAAGGTTGTATTCGGCACCATTAATCTTAACAGGCACTGCATAAAGATTGTAATCATCCCCTGTTTCCGTAATTTCCATATAGACTAGATGCCCGTCAATGGCGCCCCAAACACCCCGGAAATTGTCCGTAAAAATACCCTTTTCCCAGTCTCCTTCCAAATCATTGTCCCGCCCCAGAACAAGAATTATATCATTTTCCTCGTCCGTGTAGCACAACTGGAAGTAGACTTCGCTTAGCATATCGGCAATATCTGGCCCTAAATTCAGAACAGCGCTGCCATCCTCGTCCACCGTTACAGGATAATCCTCCAGGTTCAGCCCGGCATCGGTTAAACTTTGCTGCAAACCGGCCACTTCAGGAATTTCCTCGTAGCCCATTTCTGAAATGTACTGTCTTGTCTCGTCGGACATTTCCCCTTGCAGCAAGTAGCCGAAGTAATGCTTAAAAGCTAGGCTTGTGCCCACTTGGTTATAGCCTGTAAAATCGTCCATGTCCGCATTATAGGAGTAATAGCAGGTAAGGCCAGTGGCTTGCTGGCGATAAGGGCCGTTCACTTTGTAAACCACGCATTCATCCAGCGCAGAAAGTACCGTTTCGGCGTGTTCCGGCAGCAAAGACATCGCATTTCTCACCAAGTCCCCTAAATCTACCATGTTGGTATAGCCTTGGTCACGGGTGTTGCCCCCGTAATTTTCGGACTGCGTGGCCATACGACCCAACTGGTTAAAGAAGGCTGTATTTTCCACGGCGGCAGAAAGGGCTTCCTTGCCGATGTTCTCATACGCCGCTAACAATGGAGGCAGTTTTTGCAAATCGGTAACGGCCAGGGTAATCTCGTCCTGGGTCCCTTCCATTTCACACCCCTGCACATATGTATCGCAAATCACTGTGCCCAGCTGTGCCCCATTCATTGCCGGGTTGTCTGCCAGCTCTTGAAGCCAGCCGGTGTAGTACCAGCCATTGCCGGGTTCCAACTCTTGGGAAGCCACAAGTAGTTGGCGTATGCGCTAAACAAACTGGCCACATCCACGCTGGACATCAGACAAGTGTCAAAGCCTACCAGCTCAATAGGTGTTTCATCGCCCCCAAAAACTGCATCAAAAGCCTCTTGCATCCGATCCAACGTCAGTGCATCAAGATTGTACACTTCATCAATTCTGCACCGGCCACACTGCCGCCCCCGTGGTTCCAAAACAATACCATGGTGTGGTCGGCAGGATAATTTTCTTTACAAAAGGCTAAAAAATCCTTGAGCACTGTCGCGTCACCCATGCTGGCGCTGGGCAATTCATCCACCTGCTCCAAGCCGTTGCTGCTGAACAGGTAACGCCCCAGTACATCTGGATTCACAAAATCATTTTGCCATTGGTATGCCCCACCGGTCTGAATAACCACCTGAATGTTGTCTGGCAGTGCAACCTCCATCATTTCCATAAGGTCTTGGGTTGCTGCGCCACTGTTGCTTTCCAGGTCACTGCCGCACAGGTACCAGTAAATGGCCCAGGTATCATCTTCACTAAAGCCTGCGGAAGCTTGCACAGCCCCATCATCAGCCGATTCACCCGTCACTGCGCGATCTTCCGCTCCATCATCGGAACAGCCCGCCAAAGCCCATACAATTGTCAAAATACCAATCGCTGCAAA
>CAZCQP010000024.1:0-18635 GCA_964500895.1 uncultured Eubacteriales bacterium
ACAATTTTATTCATTGTTTCACCACTTATCCTAAATTGTTATCGGTTAACTTTACGTTAACATATTTGGATATTTTTTTCAATACCTTGATTGTGAAAAATTTTTCCTCTTTTTTAGTTGAACTTTCACAAATTTTGATGTATAATAAAGCCGTTTTCATTGACGAGTTATAATTGAAAGGTGCGAATGGTTGTGGAAAAAAATATTATTTTCTTTGGCGATAGCAATACCCATGGTTATGATGCCAACACAGGCGGCCGTTTTCCTGCCGCCCACCGTTTTGCTAGAATTGTAGCTAAAAACCTTGGAGATGCATTTAACGTGGTGGAAGAAGGTTTAGGGGGCCGGACCACTTGCTTTGAAGACCCTCTTTCCGAGGGGCTTAACAGCATCAGCTGCATCCACCCCATTTTAATGAGCCACGAGCCCATTACACTGCTGGTCATCATGCTGGGCACCAACGACACCAAGCAGCGTTTTGGTGCAACGCCCCAAAACATTGGGGAAGGGTTGGGAAGGCTGATTCTCAAGGCGAAAAACACCCCTTGCTGGGGGCAAAATAAACCGAACATCCTTATCATCTGCCCGCCTTACATTCGCAAAGCTTACGAAAGCTCTGCGGTTTTCGGCCATATGGGCGCAGGGTGCAGCGAAAAGTCTCAAGCGTTAGGGGAAGTGTACCGTGATGTTGCAGAACTTCACGGCTGCCATTATTTAGACTTTAATTTCGCCAGCATGTCTCCGGTGGATTCCATGCACCTAACCGCCGAAGACAACCATCTGTTGGCTGAAAAACTGACCAGCCTTATTCCTACGCTGGTTTAAATGCTTGGGTAAACAATTACAAGTGAGTGAGGGATGGATGCCATGAAGGGCGCTATATTAGACATTGGGGGCACCGCCATTAAATCCTGCGTATTTGTGAACGGGGAAATGCTGCAGTTGGATGAAACCCCCACCAACGCCAAGCTGGGGGGCGAACATGTAATGGCCGTGGCCGAAGGCATTCTCACCCGGCTAAAACCCTTTGATTTTATTGGCATTAGCACCACAGGGCAAGTGAACCCGGTGACCGGCACCATTATTTTTGCCAACGAAAATGTACCGGCCTATACGGGAATGCCCATTAAAAGCCGGTTTGAAGCCACATTCGGGTGCAAGGTAACGGTGGAAAACGACGTAAATGCTGCCGCCATGGGTGAAGGTTATTGTGGGGGCGGCAAGCATTATGAAGACTTTTTGTGCCTCACCTATGGCACGGGCATTGGGGGTGCCATTGTACTGAACAAAAAGCTTTGCTACGGCATGTCCTACAGTGCGGCAGAATTTGGGCACTTGGTCACCCATTTCGATGGCAAACCCTGCGTCTGCGGGCAAAAAGGCTGCTACGAGGCCTATGCATCGGTAACTGCCCTGCTTCGTGAGGCCGAAAAGGTGCTGGGCTTTGCTGTTAACGGCAAGACCCTCTTTCAACATATAAACGCCGGGCATTTGGAAGCCAAGGCCGTGCTTGACCGCTGGACAGACGAAATTGTGGCCGGGTTGGCTTCACTCATTCATGTGTTTAACCCCCCCTGCATCCTGCTTGGGGGCGGCATTATGAACGAAAAAGCCATTGTAGATACTGTCCGAGAAAAAACACTGGCACACGTTATGTCTAGCTACCGCAAAGTAAGCATTGAAAAAGCCCAGCTGGGCAACAAAGCGGGGTTATATGGGGCCTATTACCTTGCCCAGCAAAAATAAACAGGAGGGTGCATGTATGCCGCCAACAAAGGATTTGCTTACAGAAATCGTTTTAAAACGCAGCCAGTTTACAAAGTCTGAAATTAAAGTGGCTGATTTTATTACCACACAGCCCGAACAGGCGCTTTACATGTCCATATCCGATTTAGCCGATGCCGTAGGCGTGGGTGATACCACGGTGTTTCGCTTTTGCCGAACCTTGAAGCTGGGGGGCTACCAGGAGTTTCGGATGCTGCTTGCCCAAAGCATCTCTAAAGGGCTTACAGACAACGCTTTTGTAGGCGAAATTGCCCAGGGGGATGCCATTCAGGACATTGCATCCAAGCTGCTGGCCAGCAACATTGCCGCCCTGAATGACACCTTCAACCTTTTGAACTACACCGCCATTCACGAAACCGTTCAACTGATGCATAACGCCCGGTCTATTTTGTTTTTCGGTGCAGGAAGCTCGGGGGTTTCGGCCATGGAAGCTGCCAGCAAGTTCATCCGCATTCTGCCCAACGTGGTGTGCTACCCCGATTCCCATACCTACGCCATGAAGGCCTCCTTAATGCATGAACAAGACCTGGCGGTGGCCATATCCTATTCGGGTTCCACCAAAGACGTGATAGAAGCGCTGGCACTGGCAAAAAAGGGCAATTGCCCCACCGTGTGCATCACACGCTACAGCAAATCGCCCATTACCAATCATGCAGACATTGTGCTGTCCTGTGCCTCTAACGAGGGGCCGTTTCAGGGTGGATCACTGTCTGCTAAAGTGTCTCAGCTCTTCATTTTAGATATTTTGTTTGCGGAGTATTTTAAAGCCTATTACGATGATTCCAAAAACAACAAAGAAAAAACCACCGGCGCCATTTCACAAAAGCTTTTGTAAGGGCCGGTTTAAAAAATCATTTTTAGGGGGTCACCAATATTTTGGTCACCCCCTAAAAAACATAAAAAAAGCTGCCAAACATGTTTGACAACTTTCAATATGCACCCGAAGGGACTTGAACCCCCACTTTCTTGCGAAAATATGGACCTGAACCATACGCGTCTGCCAATTCCGCCACGGGTGCTTATGCGCAACTTTGAATGCTTTCTCTTGTTACGGTGCTTGTCCACCGGCCTAAGAGCGCCTCACCTAAGCGCATGGTTATTATGCCATAAAACTTTAAAAAATGCAAGTGTTTTTTTTAATTAAGAGCTGAAATCCTCCATCACCCGTATGAGCTCGGCTTCTCCAACCACCAAAACCCCATTTTCCAGCCTTTCTCGCTCGTCTTGGCTTAGTGCACTCACCGGTTTATCCGTCATTTCTTTTAAACGCACCCCGTTTACCGGGTTTTGATAAAAGACTGATACAAAGCCGTCCTGAATGCCCACAATGTAATGCTGAACACTTCTGCCTTCAATTTCCTTGCGCATCATCACTTTATCTTTGGAAAAGCTTAGAATTTCCCAGTCTGAAAAAAGGCTCACCAGCTTTTCCCTGTCCATGTTCAGCAAAAAGTAGGGTGCTTTTTCTTCCGAAACTTCCGTGGTGCCGTCCTGTGTGTACACGTATTCGTAAACCATCATGGTTTCCGGCCCAATGCGTATGGTTAAATCTGGGGAAGGCACGGCCATGCTGGCAGCCACTGCCCCTGCATGGTTTGCAACCGGCAGCTCTTTTTGCGCTGCTTGCGGCTTTGCAAACATACGAAAGCCTGCAATAACGCCAATAAGCGCCAACGCCACACATGCAAACACCACCAATAATATTTTTAAATATTTTTCCATAGGTGTCTCTCCTTTTATTGGAAAGGATTGACAAAATTGTTAAGTTTTATACGGTATGTCTAAAACTTTTGCCAGCAATACTAAGAAAAATACTAAGGAATAAGGAAGGGAGGCCACCCATGCAATCCGTTTGGAGCGACAGTGTTCAAATGCAAACATTTCCAGCCCTGAAAGGGGATGCCAAAACTGGGGTACTGGTGATAGGCGGGGGACTGGCCGGCGTTTTGTGCACCTATTTTTTGCAGGAAGCCGGGGCAGACGTGATGTTGGTGGAGGCCAAGCGCATTGGCAGCGGCATCACCAAAAACACCACCGCCAAGATTACCGCACAGCACGGGCTTATTTACGACCAACTCATTCAGCACGCTGGCATTCAAAAGGCCAAACAATATCTTGAAGCCAACCTGTGGGCTGTTAACAAATACAAAACATTGTGCGCACAAGCCCATATGTCCTGCGGCTTTGAAGAAAAAAGTTCTTATGTGTATACCTTAAAGCAAAAAAATAAAATTTTAGCAGAAGTATCTGCCCTTAAAAAATTGGGGTTTCCCGGAGAATTTGTGAAAGACATTCCCCTGCCCTTGCCGGTTACAGGTGCCGTTAAATTTCCCGGGCAGGGTCAGTTTAACCCCCTGCAATTTTTACAGGCGTTGTCCAAAGACCTTAAAATATACGAAAACACCATGGTAGAGCGTGTGAAAGGCACGGTAGCGGAAACGGCAAATGGCCATATCACCGCAAGCAAAATCATTGTGGCCACCCATTATCCCATCTTAAAGAAAGCCATTCCGGGGCTGTACTTTATGAAGTTGTACCAGCACCGTTCTTACGTGCTTGCCCTAGAAAATGCCAAAAATGTGGAGGGCATGTACGTGGATGAAGCCCAAAAAGGGTTGTCCTTCCGCAACTATAAAGGATTGTTGCTGCTGGGCGGGGGTGACCACCGCACAGGCAAAACCGGAGGTTGCTGGGAGGAATTGCGCCGTTTTGCCCATGCCCATTACCCCAATGCCACAGAAAAATACGCCTGGGCCACCCAAGACTGCATGAGCCTGGACAGTGTGCCCTACATCGGCCAGTATACCGCCGGAAACTCAGACATTTACGTGGCCACCGGCTTTAACAAATGGGGCATGACCTCCTCCATGGTTAGCGCACAGCTGCTGGCAGATATGATTTTAGGCATACAAAACAAAAACCGCCCGGTGTTTAATCCGGCACGGTCTATGTTAAAAAAACAACTGTTCTGCAACCTGGGGGAAAGCACTTTAAACCTGCTAACCCCCACATTTCCACGGTGCCCCCATATGGGGTGCGCCTTAAAATGGAACAAAGCCGAGCGCACCTGGGACTGCCCTTGCCATGGCTCCCGGTTTAATCAACAAGGGGACCTGATTGACAACCCGGCGCAAATTCGGCGTAAGTAACCGCCACCCCTTACATGTGGGTTAAGTAAGCGTCGTAGCCTTCCAGTTCTAATGTTTGAGCCTTGTCCAGCACCATTTCCTCAAGGCTCTTTTTGTATGCCACCACTTTATCACGAATGGTTATATCAGAAGCCCCCAAAATCTGGGCGGCCAAAATACCAGCGTTCTTTCCGCCTCCAATGGCCACTGTGGCCACCGGTACCCCGGGGGGCATTTGCACGATGGAATACAAGGAATCCACCCCGCTTAATGTTTTGGTTTGAATGGGCACCCCAATCACAGGCAGGGCGGTATAGGCGGCCATCATTCCCGGCAAATGGGCGGCGCCCCCTGCCCCGGCAATGATAACCCCCATGCCGGATTCTTCCGCATGAACCGCAAATTCCTCCAGCCGCTTGGGTGTACGGTGGGCGGACACAATGGTCATTTCATAGCCAATGTCAAAGCTATCCAGCATGGCCGCCGCTTCTTTCATACAGGGCAAATCTGAATCGCTACCCATCACAATACCTATTTGAATGTTGGCCATAAAGCTGCTTCACTCTCCTTTAATCACAAGGTTTTCCCAGGCGTTTTGGGCGTTCCTAGCCGCTTCCTCCACGGTGGAGGCAATGGCGGTTAAGTGGCCCATTTTCCGGCCATACGCCACTTTTTGCTTGCCGTACAGGTGCAGCGTGATTCCGGGAATGGCCAGCGCCTTTTCTGCCCCGTAAGTGGTGGCTTCCCCTGGTGGGTTGTCCCCCAGCAAGTTGCGCATGACCACAGGTGTGAGCAGCTGGGCAGAGCCTAAAGGCAGCCCGGCGATGGCCCGGATATGCTGTTCAAACTGGCTGACGGCACAGGCTTCAATGGTGTAATGCCCAGAATTGTGGGGGCGAGGGGCGATTTCATTAATGAGCACGTCCCCGTCCTTGGTCACAAACATTTCCACACAAAACATGCCCACCCCTTCAAAGACGGCCATGGTTTCCTTGGCCAGTGCCATGGCCTTTTCAAAGGCAGCAGGGGCAACGGCAGCAGGCACACGGGTTTCGTGCAGAATGCTGTCCTGGTGGCGGTTTTCTGCCACGGGGTACACCCGCACATCCCCGTCTTTCCCTCGGCAGGATAAAACAGAGATTTCCTTTTCAAAAGGCACAAACTTTTCGGCCATGAGAGGTACTTCCCCGCCCTTTAATGCGGTAAAAGCCGCAGCAATTTCTTCCTGGCTTTTCACCAAGGCGTTGCCTTTACCGTCATAGCCCTGGGTGCAGGCTTTGAGCATGAAGGGGTAGCCAAATGTTTCCCCTGCAGCTTCAATGTCTGCCACATCTTGAACTGCCATAAATTCCGGCACAGGCAACCCGCTTTTTTGCAAGGTTTCCTTTTGAGACAGCTTATTTTGAATGATGCGCAAGCTGCCCGGCGTGGGGTATACCGGGTGGCCTTCCTGGGCTAGCTCTAAAAGCACCCCTGTGTCAATGTGCTCCAATTCATAAGTAAGCACATCCGTTTGGGCGGCCAGCTCACGGATGGCAGCCTGGTCGTAAAAATTTGCCACAATGTGCCCATCCGCAATGGAATGGGCGGGGCAATCGGGGGTTGGGTCTAAAATGACCACGGTAAAGCCCATCTTTTTGGCTTCCAGAATCATCATCTTCCCCAGCTGCCCGCCGCCGATAATGCCTATCTTTTGCTTAAATGGGTTCATATCCGCTGCCCTCATACGTGCAAGTGGGCGCTGATGGTTTTGTATTCCGGGTTAGCCTCCAACAGCGGTTTGATATGGGTTTGCAAAAATTCCTCCGTTTGTTCCTGCGCACGGCCTGTGAACGCCAGCGGCTCTACAATGGCTTGCAGAGAGGGCAAATCAATGTCAAATTCCGGGTCTGCGGCAATGCGCTCTAATAGGTCGTTGGAACGGCCTTCTTCTTTCACCTGTGCGGCGGCGGCCATGGCATGGGTGCGAATGCGCTCATGGAGTTCCTGCCGGTTGCCGCCTTTTTTCACAGCGGCCATCAACACGGCTTCCGTGGCCATGAAAGGCAGTTCGGCGGCCACATGGGCAGCGATGACCTTCGGGTATACCACCAGGCCATCGGTTACGTTGATGAAAATGTCCAATATGCCGTCGGCGGCCAAAAAGGCTTCTGCCATGGCCAGCCGTTTGTTGGCGCTGTCGTCCAAGGTGCGCTCAAACCACTGGGTGGCGGCGGTAAAAGGCGCATTTTGGGCGGTGCACATTAAATGCCGGGCCAAAGCCGCAATCCGCTCACTGCGCATGGGGTTTCTTTTGTATGGCATAGCGGAAGAACCAATTTGGTTCTTTTCAAAAGGCTCTTCCATTTCTTTTAAGTTCTGCAACAGGCGCAAGTCGTTGGAAAACTTGGCCGCAGTTTGGGCGATGCCGCTTAAACAGGCCGTGATTTTGGCGTCCATTTTCCGGGTAACCGTCTGGCCGGAAACCGGCACGCTGTCTTGAAAGCCCATTTTTTCCACCACACGTTTTTCCAGTGCTTTCACCTTCTCGTGGTCGCCGTCAAACAAGTATAAAAAGCTCATTTGGGTGCCGGTGGTGCCTTTCACCCCACGAAGTTTCAGCCCTTCTATCACATGGGTCACTTCTTCAAAGTCCAGCAAAAGGTCATACAGCCACAAACAAGCCCGTTTGCCCACGGTGGTGAGCTGGGCTGGCTGGAAGTGGGTAAAACCAAGGGCGGGCATGGCTTTGTGCTTTTCTGCAAAAGCAGCCAGGTTGCCCATCACAGCCAGCAGTTTCACTTTCAAATGCGCTAACGCTTCTTTCATAATGATGATGTCGGCGTTGTCCGTCACGTAACAGCTGGTAGCCCCCAAGTGCATGATGGGCGCAGCCACTTCCGCTTGCTTGCCAAACGCATACACATGGGCCATCACGTCGTGGCGCACTTCTTTTTCCCGGGCGGCCGCCACGTCGTAGTTAATGTCTGTGGCATGGGCTTTCATGGCTTCAATTTGTTCCTCGGTTATGGGCAAGCCCAGTTCTTTTTCTGCTTCCGCCAGGGCAATCCACAGTTTGCGCCAAGTGACGAACTTCTTTTCTTCGGAAAACAGGTGTTGCATGTGCTTTCCGGCATACCGTTGGCTAAAAGGTGATTGATACAAATCGTGCATAAACGTCTCCTATTTAAAGTATTTAACGCCCGAGGCAAACAGCTTTTGATCCAGCTGGCCAGGCACGTTTTTGTATGTGTAGTCCGAAAACCGCTCGGAGTGGCCCATTTTGCCAAAGATGCGGCCGCATGGGCTGGTGATGCCTTCAATGGCCCAGCGGGAGCCGTTGGGGTTTTCTTGGGCGTACACCGTGGCAATTTGCCGATTCTTGGCTAACGTTTCCAGCACCGCATAACTGGCCACAAAGCGGCCTTCCCCGTGGGAAATGGCAATGGCGTGCTCGTCGCCCACCTCTACCCCGGCCAACCACGGGGAGCGGTTGTCCACCACTCTTGTTGTGGTCACATGGGCAATGTGGCGGCCGATGTGATTGGTGGCCAGTGTGGGGTCTGCCGGGGTCACTTGGGCGATGGCACCTTTGGTCAACAGCCCCAGCTTTAGCAACGCCTGGAAGCCGTTGCAAATGCCCAGAACCAGCCCTTCCCGTTTTAACAGTGCTTCCGTGGCCTCCATCACCGCCGGGTTTCTGAACAACACGGTGATGAACTTGGCGGAACCGTCCGGCTCGTCACCAGCACTGAACCCGCCGGGCAACGCCAAGATTTGGCTGTTGTTGATGTGTTTCACAAAAGCCTCCAGAGACTTGGCCACATCCCCTGCGGTTAAGTTTTTGAATACAAACAGGTCTACCGAAGCCCCAGCCTTTTCAAAAGCTCTGCGGGTATCTTCCTCGCTGTTGGTACCCGGGAAAGCCGGGATGAACACCCGTGGCTTGGCGAATTTTGCCCCGCCGTATACCACCGGTGGCATGTCGGTCAATGTTCCCGTTGCGGCATAGGCTTTGTCTGCGGGAGCAGCAGCTTTGGCCGGGAAAATGTGGTCTAAAGGTGCTTCCCAGGCTTCCAATGCTTCTTGCAAGCCGATGGTTGTGCCCATCACATCAATAACCGGTTCTTCCTGCACATGGCCTAAAACCGTGTGGCCAACACCGGCCAGCAACATTTCCGGGCTTTCTTCTTGTGGTATCTCTAAAACTAAAGAGCCGTAGCCCGCAGAAAACCAAGCGGTTTCCGCTGGCATTTGGGTCACTTTTACCCCTAACTGGTTACCGAAGCACATTTTGCTTAATGCTTCACACAAACCGTGGCCTTTCACAGTATGGGCGGCCAGCACTTTGCCGTTTTGCATCAACCCGTGAACAATGGGGTAAATGGTGTGCAGGGCGTCGAAATCCGGCAGGTAGGTTTGCGGGTCTACCGGCATGGGCACGTACACCAGTTGGCTACCCGCTTTTTTAAGCTCCGGTGAAACAATGTGCCGGGCATCGGCAGGGCACAAGCCAAAGGCGGCCACCACCGGGGGCACGTGCATGTCTTTAAACGTGCCAGACATGCTGTCTTTGCCGCCAATGGCGGCGTTTTTGGTTAACATCTGGGCGTAGAACGCCCCTAAAAGGCCGCTGACGGGCTGGCCCCATTTTTGCGGGTCTTGCCCCAGCCGCTCAAAATATTCTTGAAAGGACAACCGTGTCCGTGTATAGTCTCCACCGCAAGCGGTGATTTTAGCCAGCGCTTCCACCACGGCATACACCGCCCCGTGGAATGGGCTTTTTTCTGAAATGATGGGGTCGTAACCGTGGGCCATGATGGTGGCGGTGTTGGTTTCCCCTGTCATTACCGGTATTTTAGAAACCGCAGATTCTGCCGGGGTTTTGCCCGTTTTGCCCCCAAAAGGCGCAAGCACGGTGCTGGCCCCGATGGAGGAATCGAACCGTTCCACCAGCCCTTTTTGGCTGCATACGTTTAATTGACTTAAAGTTTCCAGCCACTTTTCTTTCATATGGCTGCTTTCACAAGTGATGGCTTCCACAGGCTTCATCGGGGCGTTCACACTGGCAGAAGCCTGTTGTTTAGCGCCGTTGGTGTCCATGAGGGCTCTGGGCAGGGAAACAATGGCTTCCCCACGCCACATCATGGTTAAGGTCTCGTCATCGGTAACGGTGGCAATGACGGTGGCTTCCAGGTTTTCTTCCCGGCACAAGTCCATAAATGCCTTTAAGTTTTCCTGGGCAATAACGGCGGCCATCCGCTCTTGGGATTCTGAAATGGCCAGCTCTGTGCCATTCAAGCCTTCATACTTTTTAGGCACCGCATCCAGGTTAATGTGCAGGCCGGGGGAAAGTTCACCCACAGCCACAGCCACCCCGCCGGCGCCAAAGTCGTTGCACCGTTTAATGAGGGTAGCGGCTTCTTCACGCCGGAACAACCGCTGAATTTTACGTTCCACCACCGGGTTACCCTTTTGCACCTCGGCCCCACATTCCATGAGGGACTGTTCCGTGTGCACCTTGGAAGAGCCGGTAGCCCCGCCGCAGCCGTCACGGCCGGTACGCCCGCCAACCAGCACCACCAAGTCTCCGGGGGCGGGTTCTTCACGCACCACGTGGTGGGCAGGGGCAGCGCCAACCACAGCGCCTACTTCCATGCGCTTGGCCACAAAGCCCGGGTGGTAAATTTCCGCCACATGGCCGGTGGTTAGTCCAATTTGGTTGCCGTAAGCAGAAAAACCCTTGGCCGCATCCTGTGAAATTTTCTTTTGGGGCAGCTTGCCGGGCACGGTGTCTGCAATGGGCGTGCGAGGGTCTCCGCTGCCGGTGACACGTACCGCCTGGTACACATACGACCGCCCAGACAATGGGTCACGAATGGCCCCGCCCAGACAGGTGGCCGCACCACCGAAAGGTTCAATTTCTGTGGGATGGTTATGGGTTTCGTTTTTAAACATCACCAGCCAAGGCTCAGTTTTGCCGTCATGGTCCACGTCCACCCGAATGGAGCAAGCGTTAATTTCCTCGGACTCATCCAGGTCTTGCAGCTTGCCTTCTTTTTTTAGGGCTTTCATGGCCAACGTGGCCATGTCCATCAGGCACACGTCTTTGTCTCTGTCGCCATACATGTCTTGCCGTGTTTGCTTATATAAATCAAAAGCCGCTTTCACCGGGGCACACAAAGGGCCCTCTTCAAAGGAAATGTCTGTAATTTCCGTTAAGAAGGTGGTATGGCGGCAGTGGTCGGACCAATAGGTATCCAGCACTTTAATTTCCGTGGCGGTGGGGTTGCGTCTGTAGCCCACGAAATGTTGTTGCACCAGCTTTAAGTCTGCCAAGCTCATGGCCAGCCCGGCTTGGGCGTGGTATGCGGCAAGGCTTTGTTCGTCCATGGTGGTAAAACCTTCCACGGCTTCAATGTTTCCGGGAACAGGGGGTGTTTCCACCAATGTTTCCGGCTTGTGTGCTTCTGCTTCCCGGGAATCCACCGGGTTAATGAGGTACGCTTTAATCTTTTCCAAAGTTTCTTGGGAAACCTGGCCTTTCAGGCAATACACATGGGCGGTGCCCACCGTGGCCTGGCTGTCCTGGGCCAGTATACGGATGCATTCCTCTGCAGAGTCCCCCCGCTGGTTGTACTGGCCGGGCAAATAAGAAACGGCAAAAACATGCTCTGTTTCTGGGTCAAAAGGAAATGTTTCTTCATACAGCACATCGGCCATTGGTTCTGAAAAAATGGCCGTTTTGGCCTGTTCGTAATGGCTGTCTTCAATGTTCTCAATGTCGTAGCGGTTTAAAACCCGCACCCCTTCAAGCGTTAAGCCAAAGGTTTCGTTTAAGTCCGCCAAAAGGTTTCCGGCTTCCACGTTAAAGCCGGGGCGTTTTTCTACAAACAACCGCCTGATCATAAACTTTCCTCCGATGCAATATCTTGGCGCATGTGCCGGTTTTCAAAATGAATGTGGGCGGCACGGGCATAGGCAGCCGTTCTGGCGGCGGCAATGTCTGCCCCCAAGCCGGTAACCCCCAGCACCCGGCCACCGCTTGTCACCATGTTTTGCCCGTCCATTTTGGTGGCGGCATGGTACACAAAGGTGTTTTCGGTTACCGTATCCACCCCGGAAATGGGCAGCCCTTTTTGGAAAGCACCTGGGTAGCCGCCGGAAGCAAGTACCACGCATACCGCCGCTTTGTCGTCCCATGCAATGTCTATGTTTTCCAGCGTGCCGTTCACGCACGCCAGCATAATATCTACCAAATCTGTTTTAAGCCGTGGGAGCACCACCTGTGTTTCAGGGTCGCCAAACCGGGCGTTGTATTCCAACACTTTCGGGCCGGTGGCGGTGAGCATTAATCCGAAATACAGCACCCCTTTAAAGGCTCTGCCTTCCTTGGCCATGGCCGCCATGGTGGGCTTAAAAATGCTTTCCATGCATACCCGTGCCAAATCTTCTGTGTAATAGGGGCAAGGGGAAACGGTGCCCATGCCGCCGGTGTTTAAGCCTTTGTCATTGTCCAGCGCCCGTTTGTAGTCTCTGGCACTGGTCATGGGGCGCACAGTCTTGCCATCGCAAAAGGCCAGCACAGACACTTCCCGGCCAACCAGAAACTCTTCCACCACCACTTGAGCACCGGCATCCCCAAACTGCTTGTCCACCATGGTTTGGTGAATGGCATCTTGGGCAGATTCCAGGTTTTCACAAATGAAAACCCCTTTGCCTGTGGCCAAACCGTCTGCCTTCACCACCAGCGGGTAGGCACACTGTTGCACGTATGCCATGGCGGCTTCTGCCCGCTCAAAGGCGGCGTATTCCGCCGAAGGAATGCCGTACTTGCGCATGAGGGCTTTGGAAAACACTTTGCTGCCTTCAATTTCCGCAGCAACTTGGCTGGGGCCAAAAACCGCCAGCCCGTTTGCCTCAAAGGTGTCTACAATGCCATCGGTGAGTGGGTTTTCGGGGCCCACCACGGTTAAGTCTATTTGGTTCTCTTTTGCAAAGGCCAGCAACCCTTCAATATCTGTGGCTTCAATGGCCACACATTCCGCCACTTGCCCAATGCCCGCATTACCCGGGGCGGCAAAAAGCTTGGTCACCTTCTGGCTTTCTTTTATCTTTAAGGCAATAGCATGTTCCCTGCCGCCGCTGCCAACCACTAACACTTTCATTTATTGTAACCCTCCTAGAGATTGGGATAGCATCTGTACCGCTTTGGGCAAAATGATATGCTCGGCTTCGGTCATCACCCGTTTTTGCAGCAGCTCCGGGGTGTCCCCGGGTAAAACTGCCACAGATTGTTGCAGGATGATAGGCCCGGCATCCACTTCCGCTTCCACCACATGCACGGTGGCCCCGGTGGTGGCCACCCTGGCTTCCAGCACCGCTTCGTGCACTTTCAGGCCGTAATAACCCATGCCGCAAAATGCGGGAATAAGGGAAGGGTGAACGTTGATGATTCTTCCGGGGAAAGCGTCTATAAACGCCGGGGGCAGAATCATTAAAAACCCGGCCAGCACCACCAAATTGACCTGCTGGCTTTTTAAGTGGGCGATGAGGGCGTTTATGTAATCCCCTTGGTTTGCATAGGCTTTACGCACCATGCAGCAGTGGTGAATGCCGTGTTTCTCTGCCCGTTCCAGGGCGTAAGCGTCTTGTCTGTTGCTCACCACTGTGGCAATGGACACATTTTCCAACGTGCCGTCCTCAATGCGGTCAATGAGGGCTTGCAAATTTGTGCCGCCCCCAGACACCATCACCCCTAGCTTAAACACAAGGTGACCCCGCTTCCTGCCGTTACCCGGCCAATGGTGTACACATCTTCGCCCATGTTGGCCAGCTTGTTTTTCACCAACTGTTCGTCGTCTGCATCCACAGCCAGCACCATGCCGATGCCCATGTTAAAGGTGTTAAACATGTCGTGGGAGGTGATGCCCCCTTTTTCCTGCAAAAGCTTAAAAATAGGCAGTACCGGCCATTGGCCGTCGATGGTTACCCCCAGCCCCTCTGGCAAAATACGGGGAATGTTTTCAATAAAGCCGCCACCGGTGATGTGGGCAATGCCTTTTAAGTTCACCAGCTCTTTCAGCTTTAAAATGGTTTTCACATAAATGCGGGTAGGCGCTAACAACGCTTCCCCAAGGGTGGTACCCAAGATGTCAAAATGGGTATTCAAATGGTCGTCAATGGGCTCGAACACTTTGCGCACCAAAGAAAAACCGTTGCTGTGTACCCCGCTGGAGGGCAAGCCCAACAGCACGTCCCCGGCTTTAATCCGCTGGCCGTCAATGATTTTATTTTTTTCCACAACACCCACGGTAAAGCCCGCCAGGTCGTATTCATCCTGCTGGTAAAAGCCTGGCATTTCCGCTGTTTCCCCGCCGATTAACGCACAACCCGCTTGGCGGCAGCCATCGGCCACACCGGCCACAATGTCTGCCACTTTTTGGGGCACGTTTTTGCCCAAGGCAATATAGTCCAGAAAAAACAAAGGCTCTGCCCCGCTGCACACCACGTCATTCACGCACATGGCTACGCAGTCCACGCCAATGGTATCGTGGCGGTCCAGGGCAAAGGCAAGTTTAAGTTTTGTTCCCACACCGTCTGTGCCGGAAACCAGCACCGGGTGTGTCATTTGTTGGGCGCCTAAAGAGAACAGGCCGCCGAATCCCCCAATATCTGTTAAAACCTCTGGCCGCATGGTAGAGGCCACGTGCCCTTTCATGAGCGATACGGCTTCATAACCTGCTTCCACATCTACGCCGGATTTTTTATAATCTAGTCCCATACTTTGCCTCCTAAATTTCTATAGGGTAGTTGCCGTCAAAGCAAGCTTTGCAAAAGCTGCATTTAGCCCCTACCGGTGTTTGCAATAGCCCTTCCAGGCTGATAAATCCAAGGCTGTCTGCCCCAATGGTCTGACGAATGCCTTCAATGTTGGTGGTGTTGGCAATGAGGGTGCCTTTGTCCGAGGTATCAATGCCGAAATAACAAGGATACTTAACCGGTGGCGAACTGACAAGCATATGCACTTGGGTGGCCCCGGCTTTTTTCAGCATTTGCACAATGATTTTGCTGGTGGTGCCCCGCACGATGGAATCGTCAATCATAATCAGCCTTTTGCCCGCAATGCGTGTGGCAATGGGAATCAATTTCATGGCCACGCTTTGTTCCCGCATGGCTTGGCTGGGTTGAATGAAGGTGCGGCCGATGTAGCGGTTTTTAATCATGCCTTCGATGTAGGGCAAGCCAGACTCAAAGGCGTAACCTAATGCAGAAGCCACCCCGGAATCCGGCACACCAATGACGGCATCTGCGTCAATTTTGTATTCCTGGGCCAGCTTTCTGCCCGCTTCAAACCGGGACTGGTACACATTTGCACCATCAATCACACTGTCTGGCCGGGCAAAATACACATGCTCAAAGATGCACAAGGCCGTTTTCTTTTTATCCGGTACCTGGGCCAAGGTTTGAATGGTGCGCAGACCGTTCTGGTCAATGATTACCACTTCCCCGGGCAGCACATCCCGGATAAATTCCGCCCCAACGGCTGTAAGGGCCGCCGTTTCGGAACACACCATGTATGAATTGCCCCTCTTGCCAATAACCAGGGGACGAATGCCCAGCGGATCTCTGGCGGCCACCAGTTTGGTAGGGGTTAGCACCAGGCAGCAATAGGCCCCTTTCAACATTTTCATCACAGACACCATGGCATCTTCCATGCTGTGGGTGCGAATGCGCTCTAAAGCTAAGAGGGCAGCCACAACTTCACCGTCGGTGTTGGTTTGGAAAAAGAAGCCAATTTCCTCTAAATTCTCCCGCAACTCATCGGCATTCACAATGGCCCCGTTATGAGCAAAGGCCATCTGCCCTTTTTTGTATTTTAACACAAAAGGCTCTGCATTTTCCCGCAAATGTTCGGCGCTGACGCAATAACGGGTATGGGCAATACCAAATTTTCCCTTTAAGTGGGCCAGTGTCACGTTGTTGAACACTTCTGTAACCAAGCCCATTTCTTTGTGGTAAATAATATGCCCGTTGTCGTTCACAGCCATACCGCAACTTTCCTGCCCCCGGTGCTGCAAAGCAAAGATGCCGTAGTAAAGCATTTCAGCTGTGTTGAAACTGTCTTGATTATAAAACCCAAACAAGCCACAAGCTTCTTTCGGCTTATCCAAATCCCCCTGTGCGAACAACTTAAACGCCCCTTTCGCTTATAAACCCAGTCGCTTTTGAATTTCTATATAAGCTTCTTCTACGTTGCCTAAGTCTCGTCTGAAACGGTCTTTATCCAATTTTTCTTTTGTGGTTGCGTCCCAAAAACGGCAGGTATCCGGGGAAATTTCATCTGCCAGCACAATTTCTCCATCGGCGGTTTTGCCAAATTCTAACTTGAAATCCACTAATAAAATATTCACATTTTTAAATACTTCCTGTAAAATGGTGTTGATTCTAAACGCCATTTTGGAAATTTGCTCTAATTCTGCATCGGTTGCCAGCTTTAAAGCAGCAATGTGATGGTTATTCACCATGGGGTCACCTAAAGCATCATTTTTATAACAAAATTCCAGAACAGGCTGTTCCAGGGTTGTGCCTTCTGCAAGCCCCAGCCGGTTAGACAGGCTGCCTGCAGCAATGTTGCGCACAATAACCTCTAACGGCACAATAGATACTTTTTTCACCAGCGTATCCGTTGGGCTTAGCTCCTGCACGAAATGGGTCTTAACCCCCTGCCCCTCTAAAAGTGCCATGAAATGGTTGGTTACCCGGTTGTTAATTACCCCTTTGCCTGCAATGGTGCCTTTTTTTTGCCCGTTAAAAGCAGTGGCATCATCTTTGTAGGAAACGATGCACAGCTCCTGGTCACAGGTGGCAAATACTTTTTTTGCTTTGCCTTCATACAGCATTTGTAATTTTTCCATAGCCCTCTCCCTTGTTAAAAAACTGACTTTAAAGCGTCATGGCTTATGACACATTTTTACCATAATACCTGTAATATGTCAACTTTTTCAGGCTCAGGCGCAATGCACTTTATTTGTCATATTGCAACACATGCATGTTCTTAAATCATATATTTCACAAGCATTTTTGCGTAAGGTATCGTTCATTTCCTTTTATGTATCTTATGTGTAACTGTTTTTCTGTAAGATAGACACCATAACATGAAATTTGAAAAAAACACTCAACCTGCACAGCCGGTATAACTTGAATGAATCAGCAGGTATTGTATTTTTCAAAAAAATAACAAAAAGGAGGTTTTTATTGTGAAACTATTTAGGTTTGCAAAGAAGCTGATTGCTGTAACCACAACTGTTGCACTTGTTGCTGGCTTACTTCCAATTTCTGTTATAGCAAGCAGCGAAGAGTCACCTGCAACCGAAGACACAGCAGTTGCTGATTCCGCAGAAAAACCGGCTTCTGATGGTTCAGACAGTGCTGTGGCTGACGAACCAGAGGCTCCGGCATCTGACGATTCTGCTTCTTCCGAAGCTGGCGAACCAGACGCACCTGCGACAGACGATACCGACACCCCTGGGACTGACGATACTGACGCACCTGTAACGGACGATACTGATGCACCTGTAACGGACGATACCAATTTACCTGCTTTAGACGATGTTTACCCAGCAATTCCTGATGGTACCGACGGTTTATTGTCTGAAGAAGTGGTGTCATTTGCTCTTTTCAGTGCTGCTGCGACAACCCAGATAATTCCGGTTACGATTATTAACGAAAACTGGGAAATCATGGACGAAATCACTTATACAGCAAGTGCACCATGGTTGGCCGGAAGCAAAGAACCACGTGACTTCTACGATATGATGATTTGGTATCTTTATGACAACTACCCCAACTATCAGCGAATGAGAACAGATACTTTTACTGAAAAAATCGATGGTTGCTATCAAGTTGTCAGAATTACAGTAATGATTAGACATTACCCTGTTTTAAACCAAAACACATCTGTCACTGTAAAAGTTGTGCAGCCTACAGGAGCAGAAAGCAGCTATAAAATTAACGATGTGCTGGTTGGTGTACCTTTGGAACCGGCACGCAACAACGAAATTAAAACTAACATTGACCAACATTTGAAAGAAAACTTTCCAAACTATTTGGTACAAAGCATCACCCCTTCACAGAGCTTTGTAAAGAAGGACGCTAGTACAAATATCATTACTGTTGTGTTGGCAGAAGCCGAACCAACCGAAACCACTGTCACTGTAAACGTGATTCCACAGGGTGCAGAGACGACAAGCTTTACCATTGACAAAGTGGCCATTGGCGTAGCACTGTCTCCCGAAGAAAACACAGACATTGCAGGTGCTATCGATACGTATTTGGCTAACCCCACCTATGCAGACTACACCGTAGTGAGCCGTATCCCTTTACAGCCAAACGCAACGAAGGATGCTACCAATAACGTTATTAATGTTACGCTTACAAAAGCGAAAACAACCGCAACTGTTAACTTTATCCTTCCTGACGGTGGTATAGGCAGCTTTATTATGCTTGATATGGTCATTAGCACAGCACTGTCTCCCGATGACAACCCAGAGATATCAAACGCTATTAGCAAATGCGTGGCCGACACCTATGCAGACTACACCGTAGTGAGCCGTATCGCTTTACAGCCAACTGCAACGAAGGATACTACCAACAACGTTATTAATGTTACACTTGCAAAAGCGAAAACAACCGCAACTGTTAACTTTATCCTTCCATCCAATGATGATGTAGATAGCTTTA
>CAZCQP010000024.1:18735-39612 GCA_964500895.1 uncultured Eubacteriales bacterium
CTACCGACAACATCATTAATGTTAAGTTAGCAGAAATCCCACCAACCCACACAACCGCAACTGTTAACTTTATCCTTCCATCCAATGATGATGTAGATAGCTTTATCAACCTTGACGTGGCTATTGGCGCAGCTTTAGCACCAGAGTTTAACAAAGACATTCAGGACGCCATTGATAAACGATTGGCAGAAAAATATGCTGATTTTAACGTAGAGAGCCGTATACCTTCTCAGGATTTTGCAACGAAGGTTGCTACCGACAACATCATTAATGTTAAGTTAGCAGAAATCCCACCAACCCACACAACTGTAACCGTTAACTTTATCCTTCCTAACGGTGACGTAGAGATGTATTTGATCCGCAATGTAGCCATTAATTCGTTTTTAGCACCTGCCCATAACAGCGACATCAAAGATGCCATTGACCAACAGTTAGTTGCTAAGTACGCTGACTACACAGTAGAGGATATTACACATTCTCAATGGCTTGTTTTAAAAGATGCCGATAAAAACATCATTGATGTTAAGCTGGCAGCAATCGAAGACGGCGACACTGATGAAGGCGACACTGGCGAAGGCGACACTGATGAAGGCGGCACTGACGAAGGTGGCACTGATGAAGGTGGCACTGATGAAGGTGGCACTGATGAAGGTGGCACTGACGAAGGTGGCACTGATGAAGGTGGCACTGATGAAGGCGGCACTGGCGACGGTGGCACTGGCGACGGTGGCAACACCGATAACGGCGTTATCACTCCCGGCAGAGAAAATCGGCCACAAAATAACAACGGCGTAACCGCGCAACCTTCCACCAACGAACCAACCATTGAAACTGTGGAATTATCCGATGCGCCTGTACCATTAAGCAGTGCACCTGCACCAGCAGAAGCACCAGAAATTGAAATCGAAGACCTTGAAACGCCACTGGGAAGCTTTGAAACACCTGCACCGGAAGAAGTGGAAATTACCGACATGGCCACACCCCTTTCCGATGCACCAAGCATTCCTGGAAACGGTTCTCCCGCTACCAATGACAGCAGCACCATGGCTTTATTCGCAATGATCTCTGCATTAGCTTTGGCCGCTTCTGGGTTCTTTGGCAGAAAAGCGTTCAAGAAATAATCTTCAATGATGCAGTTCGCCTCCTGTATACCCTGCACTTCGCTGGGTATACAGGAGGTTTTTATTTACAGAACTGGGCTGTCGTTCTGGGCTTTAAGCCGTGCCCAGCGCCTGTCCACTTCTTGCTGAATGCTGTGCAAAATGCTTTCGTTTTCCGGCTTCAGCAAATGCTTGGTGCGTCCCATCATCTTGAACCATTCGCTTACATCCGTTTTCTTCCCCTTCTCCTCTGGGTTGTAGTTAATGGTGGTGATGCCGTTTTCAATTTCATACAGAGGGTGGTAACAGCAGTTCACCGCCGCTTCAATCACCGAACGCTCTGTACGGGGGTTGTCGTTCCAGTTTAATGGGCAGGCAGACAGTGCCCGCACATAAGCCATGCCGTGCTTCTTGGCGTAGGCAGATGCCTTGGCCGCTTTTTTAATGAAGTCTGCCACGTTGGATTCAGACACAGTAGCAATATAGGGGATGTGTGTGCCTGCCATGATTTGCGCTGTATCCTTGTGGAAATTAAGCTTACCTTGCTGGGCCTCGCCTACGTGGGAGGTGGAGGTTTTAGCCCCCAGCGGCGTGGAATAGGAAAGCTGGTAACCGGTGTTCATATAGCCGCCGTTGTCATATTCAAACATAATCATGCAGTGGTTGCGCAAAGCCGTGCCGATGGCCGGGCCCATACCAATGTCCATGCCGCCGTCCCCGGAAACCATAATGAAAGTGATATCCCCTTCCGGCATTTCGCCCCGCTTTTGCTTTTGATGGAACATTTCCACAAGACCGGACAATGTGGCTGCCCCATTTTGAAACAGGTTGTGCATATAAGGCACCCGGAAAGCCGTCTTGGGGTAGCAGGTGGTCACCACCATGCCGCAACCCGTATGGAACAACAATGCCACATTGCCTTCCACGCCTTTTAACAGCAGGTTCACGTTAATGGGAATGCCGCAACCCGGGCATGCCCCATGGCCCGGTGCCCAGCGTTTGGGCATGGCGGTGGTATCCTTCACCAAACCGCCTTTCACTGCCATTTTGCAGTTGTCTTCCTGCCACTGGGCATGGGTGATGCCCGGTGTGCTAACCTCTTGGCTAATTACATCAAACACTTGCTTCACTTCAAAGTTGCCGTTGCCTGGGTAATTGCCGAAATAGTCAAAAGATTTAATGTTTTTGTCATTGCCGGAGGCAGCCAGCGCCATTTCCAGCATCTGCACCCCGTCTTCCACGTAAAAATCACGGCCGCTTAACCCATACACCCGGCTTAAAACAGGCATGGTTAACCCGGCGCTTTGCATAGCTGCTTTCAACTCCAACGTCAGGTTACCGCCCCCTGCGCCGTAGCTGTCTTGCCGGTCTGCCACCATCACTGCTTTGGCTTGTTTTAAGTGGTTCACCAAGTTTTCCCCAAACCAAGGGCGCAACACACTGGTGGTAAGCACACCCACCTTTTTGCCCGCCTGCCGCAAGTTGTCCACAGCCACCCTGGCTGTATCATAAGCAGAACCTAAAATAAACAGCACCGCATCTGCATCTTCGGTTTTATAACCTTCCGTTAACGTATACTTCCGCCCGGAAGCAACTTCAAATTCCACAAAAGCTTCTGCAACAGCCACTCTGGCGCTTTCCATGGCCATGTGCAGCTGATATTTGTTGTTCAGCAAATCTGGCTCGTTCATGTAAGCGCCCAAAGTCACCGGGTGCTCCATGTCCAGCATAGAAACCTCCGGCTTATATTCCCCTAAAAATTGCTGCACATCTTTGTCATTTTCAAACACAGATGTCCGCCGTTTTTGGTGGCTGGTGAAAAAGCCATCAAAGGCCACAATCACCGGCAACTTCACTTTTTCAGCTACCTTTAGCCCAATGATGTTTAGGTCGTATACCCCTTGGGGTTCCTTGGCAAACAAAATGACCCAACCTGCGTTCAGAGTATACATAATGTCACTGTGGTCACCCTTAATGGACAGCGGGCCGGAAACCGTCCGGCAGGCCACGTTCAGCACCATAGGCAACCGGGTGCCAGACTGCACCGGTAGTTGTTCCAAGGCATACAGCAAACCGTTGGCGCTGGTGGCGTTAAACACCCGGCCACCCCCGGCACTGGCTCCGTAGCAAATGCCCGCCGCACCGTGCTCCCCGTCTGCCGGAATGAGCATCACGTCATGCAGCCCTTCCGCCTTTAAGAAATCCAGATGCTCTGCAATTTGAGTAGAAGGGGTAATGGGGAAATAGCCCATCACATGATAGTTAATTTGCTTGGCCGCATACGCCGCCAGCTCGTTACCGCTTTCAAACATTATTTTTTGTGGGTACATAGCGCCCTCCTAATAAAGTTCATTAACTACAGCAGATTCAGATTCCACCCAAGAATTTGGGCCCACGTCTTCAAACACCAGCTTGTCCACAATCAAATCCTGGTTGCGTACATGGGTTTTGGTAATGTCGTGCTCCCGCTCCATCCCTGCGGTGATGGCATCTGTGGGGCAAACTTCTGCACAGCGCAAGCAACCTTTGCAGTGGTGGTAGTCCGGCCCCAAGTTCACCATGGCCGGTTTGCCTTTGTACTCCCCATGGGCAAACTGGTACACCATGTCTGGGCAAGCGGTGTCACACAAGCCGCAGTTGATGCAGCTTTCTTTTTTAAACACGGGAATGTAGCCTTCCCGGCTGGCACTTAAATCGTTGCTTACTGTGCTGCCGTAAACGGGCACCACGCCACCCATGGGTGCATTTGCATAGCCCCAATCCTGCTTCACTTCGGCATAAGGCATGTAGGGGAATTTATCCGATTTTTCCACCGTGGTGACCGATACTTTGGCATAACCTTGGTGAATACCTTCTAAGTTGCCGGGCAAGGCAGCCGGATATTTTTGCCCCAGTGTATCCTTGATCACAGCTTCTAAGTCTGCAAGTTCAATAAAGCCGGAGGCTTTGGCAATGGCCCCAAGCATCACCATGTTAACCCGGGTTTTGCATTCCATAGCAATGGCCAATGCGTCTATGAGATACAGCTTCCCGGCGTGCATTTTCAGCCTTTGCCGTATTTTTTCCGGGGATTCGTCTGTATTCACCACCACTGCCGTGTGCTCGTCCACTCCGGCCATCACACCGGCCTTTCCAGCCAGCCGTTCATGAAACAAGCCCAGAATATGGGGTTTTTCAATAGGACTATTTACCCTTATTTCCTCCCCTGCATTGGCATAACGTACAAACGCCTTCACCGGAGAGCCCCTTTTTTCCGAGCCATAGCTGGAAAAGCTGGAACAGTTCAGGCCCAGGTACAAGGCCCCCAGCTCTCCTAATATTTTTCCGCTTAAATTTGCCCCCAAGCCGCCGATGGATTCCAACCGGATTTCAAAGTAACCATAGGCGTTGGTGGTGGGCAGGGTTACGGTTTTCATAAAAAACCTCCTTGTGCATATGGATTCACGCAAGTGCCGTGCGTTCTTGCATTCAAATTCAGACAATAGTATTGGCAAAAAGGGGAAAAATATGCAAAAAGCCGTGGAGGATGTACGTACACCCTTCCACGGCTTGTGTTGTTGTTTATTTTTAAAACTGTCTAGTTCATTCTGTCATTTTTGGTGCGTAATCCAGGCACGGTAGAGACAAACTCTGCATTGCTTTTGGTACGCAACAGCAAATCGGTTACTTGTTCGGTCAAATCCTGGCTGGTTAATTGGCCGGAAAGCTTGCGGATGGTAAACACCGCTTCCAGTTCCTCCTGGGAAAGCAGGTTTTCTTCCCGCCTTGTACCGGACTTGACAATATCAATAGCCGGAAAAATACGTTTTTCAGACATTCTACGGTCCAGCACCAATTCCATGTTGCCGGTACCTTTAAATTCTTCAAAAATCACATCATCCATTTTGCTGCCCGTGTCCACCAGCGCTGTGGCTAGAATGGTCAAGGAGCCGCCTTGGGCAATGTTTCTGGCTGCACCAAAGAATTTCTTTGGCATATACAAAGCAGCAGGGTCCAGCCCGCCGGACAATGTACGGCCGCTGGGGGGAATGGTTAAGTTGTATGCCCTGGAAAGCCGGGTGATGGAATCCAGCAAAATCACCAGGTCTTTGCCTTGTTCCACCATGCGCTTGGCACGTTCCAGCACCATTTCCAGCACCCGTTTATGGTGCTCTGGCTGTTCGTCAAAGGTGGAGTAAATCACATCCACGTTGTTGCCGGAAATAGACTGCTTCATGTCTGTCACTTCTTCCGGCCGTTCATCAATAAGCAGCACAATCAAATAAACATCCGGGTGGTTGGTGGTAATGGCGTTGGCTATTTTTTTAAGCAGCACCGTTTTGCCTGCTTTGGGCGGTGCCACAATCATGCCCCGCTGCCCTTTGCCAATGGGTGCCATCAGGTCAATAATACGGGTGGAAAGCTCAATTTGAGATGTTTCTAAGTGAAGTTTTTCTGTAGGAAATATAGGAATTAAATCTTCAAAATTAGGCCGTTTAGCAGCAACTTCCGGGTGGTCCCCGTTAATCGAGGTTACATACAAAATGGCACTAAACTTTTCTCCTTCTTTTGGAATACGAATATTACCCCTGACCAAGTCTCCCGTTTTCAAGCCAAAACGCCGAATCTGGGAAGGAGAAATGTAAATGTCTTTGGTACCGGGCAAATAGTTTTCTGTGCGTAAAAAGCCGTAACCGTCCGGCAATACCTCTAACACACCTTCTTCTTGAATGCCGCTATCCAAATGCTCCATGTGGGTTTTGGGTGCCCGAACCGTTTCGGCAGGAATGGCCACCGGACGTTCTACAGGTAAAAGCGGGGCGGGTGACAAAACCGTTTGGGGTTGAGCCGCTGTTTTTTCCGGGGCGGCAGGTTCAACCGGGGTAACCGTACTACTGAAAACTGGTGGTGCAGGCGTTATTACCGGTGCCGCAATAGGAACAGGCCGAGGGCGCACCGGCACGCGCCGTTTAACAGGAGGCGTTTCTTCAATGGTAACTTGTTCATGTTCTTCTAATTTCTCTGCTTCTGCTGTTTTGCTATTTGACAAAATCCATTCAATAAGCTCTACCTTTCGGTATTTGGTAATGGATTTCAGGCCCATGGCTTTCGCTTCTTCACGCAGCTCTGCCAGGGACATTTGCTCTAAATTCATGGTTTCCTCCTGATCTATGGTTGTGGAACTACAGCCATTGGCATATATTGCAACACCTGGCTATAAAGACGGACCGTTAAAACGTACAATAATACATATTATTAATGAAAGAAAAGCCCTATGGCCAAGCTCAAGGCCAAGCCCAAGCTCATACCTGCCGAAACAAGCCGTATTCATTGGTAAATGGAACTTGGCAACTGACAATTGGTGATGCGCAATTGGTCGTTGGCAATAGGACTTTTCACTACCGGAAGCGACAGTGCAGGTGCACTGTAATCATTTGGGTGGAATTTGCAAGACTTGCCCTAGCTTAAGCTTGGTAGGGTCTGTAATGTTATTGGCCGCTTGAATGTCATTTGCCCGTGTTGTAGTGCCATACATTTTTTTACTAATGGAAGACAAAGTGTCTCCGGTTTCTATTGTATATTGCTTTCCGCCTGTTGCGGTTGCGGTTGTGTTTTGGTTGTTGCCAGGAGCAGGAATGGGAGAGGTTGGGGTTGTTATGCCTTCACCAGCGCCACCTTCTTCACCCTCTGGTGTGGCAGGGTTGCCCCCTTGGGTATACATGGCCAGCTTTGCCTCCAGGTCTGCCACCCGTGCTTGAAGCGTATCATTTTGCATTTTAATTTCGCTGTTTTTTTGCTCCAGCTCGGCCGCTTGTTCCTGGTTGGCCGTGGCTTCTTTTAACTTTTGATTAGCGGCATTCAGTTGGAAAGCCATTACCGCCAGCAACACCACCGACAACAAAATCATTACACTAAGGGCAATGGTTTTTACCGGTAACGGGCTTTCATCATCGTAATCGTCATCATCGTCTTCTTCAAAAAACACTTTTTTGCTGTGTGCCGTTGATGGCGGTTTGTAAACATCTTTATTTTTGGCTTGATTATACTTTGGGGTTACCCGTTTCACTGCATCCCCGTCGGTCATGTGCGCCCCGGAAGCCCCCCTGGGTGCTCTTGTCTCCACCGGCTCCTCTGCATCCATGTAGCTGTCCCAGTTTTGTTCCTGCCGGGACTTGCGGCGGTAAAGGGAAAAACCATAATCTGCATCGTCCTCTTCCCCATCGTCACCTGGGTTGTATGCATTGGAACGCTTGGGAGACGTGTACGCTTTATGGTTCACAGGTTCTTCATACCCTTTATGGGGTGCTTCCCGTTTAGCTCCGGTTGCCGCTCTACCTGTCTTTGGCGTGTGGTCCGGCTCATGTTTTGGCTTTGGTTTTGCTCGCTCAAAGCCTCTTACCAAATCTTCATCATCATCGGTTTCTTCCGGCCCTTCGGCTTTACCTGAAAAAGCATTGCCAAACAACCGGCCCACCACCCGTTTGGGTGTGTCGTCATTATAATAATCCAACGCCTGGCTATCGTCTGCGCTATTGCCCCTAACGGCGTCGTATCTTTCATCTTCGCCCATTTTGTCTCGCCTTGACTGGCTCAAGAGCAGCCCCCCTTATCTTTTGCAGAATGGCAAATGATGCCATTATATTTTTTTATACTTTCATACAATTATTTTATTATTTATAGCATAATGTGTCAATTATAAATAATTGTCAATTGTTAAGATTTTTAACAGAATAGGCCAAATTTTTTAGCACTTTTTATTTTTTAGCACTTTTTATTTTTTAATTTTTTGTTTGCGTTGCCAGCCTGTTTTATTCACTTGTCTGGCCCGGGCAATGGCCAGTGCATTTTCCGGCACATCTTCCGTTAGCGTTGAGCCTGCCGCCACATAAGCCCCAGCTTCCACCCGCACAGGTGCCACCAGGTTTGTGTTGCAGCCTACAAATACATCGTCTTCAATAACTGTCCGGAATTTGTTGGCGCCATCGTAGTTTACTGTCACCGTGCCGCAACCAAAGTTGACCCCCTTACCCACATCACTATCACCAATGTATGTTAAATGGGAAGCCTTGGAACCGTCGCCAATAACAGAATTTTTCACCTCTACAAAATCACCAATTTTGCAGCCTTCCCCTACTTTAGAATGGGGGCGTAAATAGGCGTATGGGCCAATGGATGTGCGGTTGCCCACTTCAGATTCCAGTATAACAGAAAATTCTGCTTTCACATCGTCCCCCAACCTGGAATCTGTAATTTTGGTATTGGGGCCTATGGAACAGTTTCTGCCAATAACCACTTGGCCCTGTAAATAGGTACCTGGGTAAATGACTGTGCCGTCACCAATGGTTACATCGGGGCCGATGTATGTATTTTTGGGGTCTGGAATAAATACCCCCCGCAGCATTTGGCGGCGGTTAAAACGCTCCATTAAAAGCGCCGTGGCTTCCGCCAGCTGGGCCGGGTTGCGTACCGGGGTAAACAGCGGGCTGGCTTCTGCCGACATGTCTTTCACAGCCTTGCCTGCCGCACTTAATCTGCCCGCCAATTGCTCCAAGGGCACATAGCCGTTGGCCAGCACTTCTAAAAGCGCATCCCCTTGAAACAGGTAGACACCAGGGGCAAAGATGGTGCAAGCGGTTCTGGAAGCCTGATGGGTGGCCAGACAAACATCCAGCATATCCTTTTCAACTAAAGGCATGGGAACGGTAAAGATGATGACGTCCCCCAAATATCTGCCTTGGTTGGATATGGCGGCCATAAAGGCATCAAAACTATCTGCAAAATTCCCGGGAAAATCACAGGCTTCCTGGCCGTAAGCCTTTATCAGCGCATCTCTCATAAAAGACAATACAGGGGTGCCAAGGATGTGCAGCGTTTTTTTTGCCTCCGTTTCAAAAACAAATATTTTCACAGAAACACCTCATTGTCATCAATTCATGAAAACGATTATAACGGAAAGCATTTGAAATGGCAAGGCTTTAGAGCGTGTTTTGTAAATAAAACTTGCCTAAAATTGGCTGTTTTTCTGGCTGCCTGTGTTAAAAATTATTGCCTAACCGCTGGTTATGCCTGCGAATTTTTGCCCTTGCCAGCCAAAAAAAGACTCAATTTATACAAAGTTTGCATTGACCAAACCCACCCTAGAAGAAATTGCCCTATAACTGTCAATTTTTTTGGGGGCTATTCATAGTATATGTTGAGAAGCCAAAAAAATGAGGAGGTTTACCTATGAATCCCATGTGCGGCAATAATATGATGCCTTTAATGCTCATGATGATGATGGGCGGCGGTGGCAACGAAAACATGATGATGATGCTCTTACTCATGATGATGATGCCCGGCGGCAACATGTACAAAGGCTTCGGTGCCTTTGAAGCCAACTAAGCCCATTTTACGGTAAACTAACCGCGGCCAAAGGCGCAGGGTGTAACCCTCCTTTTGGCCGCCAGCCCGGGTAATAGTTAGAATTTGGAGTGATGGTATGGATTCTGCAAACACTTCTCAGGGCAATGGAAACATGCCCAACCAGTTTCAACAAATGTTGGACATGATGCAACTGATGCAAATGTTCGGCGCTAGTCCCCCCCAGGCGCAGGAACCCGGGCAACAGCCGTGGCACACCGAAGCGGCCGCTACAGAAAGCCCGGTTTTTTTTGATGACTACATTTATACACCGGAACTGAAATGCCTTAAAGCGGCTATTTCCCACCTGGAACCCCGGCATCAGCGGCCTTTAGCCCTGATGGTTAAAATGATTGAAATGCAACGGCTTGCCACCACCTTCGGCACCACAGTTATGGGGTATACCAACCCGCAAAACCCCAACTGGCGACAAGAACTGTTGGTGTCTATCCGGGAATACATGCCCCCGGATAAAAAGCGCCAAATCGACTGGCTGCTGCAAATATCCAGCATGTCTGATATGATGCGTATGATGAAGGAGGGATACGGCCGTGTCCATGAACCTGGAAACTTTATTTAAAAAAGAAGCCTTCCGCCATTTAAACCAAGACCAGCAGCAAACCTTCATAAACGCCATGGGCACCTTAAAAAACGCCACCCCAGCACAAGCAATGCCCGTGCTTTTGAGTGTTATCTCTACCATTCAAAAATCCAAGCCTTTGTCTGCCGCAGCCCAAAAGGAAATGATGGCAGCCATGATAGAAACTTTGCCCCCAGAGGATAAAGCCCGTTTTACCGCATTGTTGCAATGGTTTGAAAACACCCGACCTGTTTAATGAGGGCAGATGCTTACAATGGAAAAAACTTTTACACATAAATCGTGCCAAAGCCTCCACAATACAATCCATAAAGGACTGTAGCTGATAAGGGGTATAAGAACCTGTATTCAATAATGGGTTGCCCAAATTTGAAACAGCGATTTTTTGCCATTTGAGGCGTGGCGGCGCGGGCATAATAGAAGAATTATGGCAAGCCGCCACAACAAAGAATGGCGGAATAATCGCTTCAAAGTCGGGCGACAGCTTGTTGAATACAGGTTCTAAAACAACAGCATGTACAATGGGGGTTATGGCATGATTTGTGTAGAAATGTTCGGCATGGAAGACGGGGAGGCTTTAGCGGACAAGCTGCAAGCTTTGGGTAGGCTTGATGTAGGCACAACAAACCGTAAACTGGCTATTTTAAATGCCTTTGTACCGGACGCCCAGCGCACCATTGCCGGGCTTACAGAAGCCGACATGCTTTTAGTGAACGCCGATGACCACCACCTGCACCGATTACTGGCGGAAAACAAAGCGCCCCTCATCACTTACGGCTTAAATTCCAAAGCCTGTGTCACTGCTTCCAGTGTGGAAATGGGGGCAGACGGCATTCAAACGGTTCAATGCTGTATACAGCGCAAACTTTTCACCTTTACCGGCGACACGGTGGAGCAGCAGGAATTTGCCGTCTCCGGCCCGGAAAACGTCCACACCCTTTTAGCTTTTGCCACCGCCGCACTGCTTTGCGGCAACCCCATACTCGCCATACAAGGGCGCTAAATGGAATACAGTAATAAAACGGTGCCGCTCTTCATATAAATATGAAAACGGCCTGTTTCATGTCCGGCAACCGGCTTGAGGCTTGGCCACAGTTTTTCAGATGACAAGGGGGGCGTAAAGCGCATGATTCAGGATGGTCTGTTTATAAGCAACAGGGCGGAAATTACAGGTACCATTGTATCGGATTTTACTTTTGGCCACGAAATTTACGGAGAAGGGTTTTATAATTTTTTTATCGAAGTTCCCCGGCTTAGCCAGGTTTCCGATATTTTACCCATCACCATATCCGAAAGGCTTTTAGACAAGCCGTCGTTGCCAATGGGTACCGTGGTGCACATAGACGGCCAAATTCGTTCGTACAACAATTATTTAGAAAACACCCGGCGCAACAAGCTTATTTTAACCGTGTTCACCCGGGAGCTGCAAATCCTTGAAGACGATGGTGCCAAAATGCCCAACAGCGTATATTTAAACGGCTTTATCTGCAAGCCGCCTGTGTACCGTTCCACACCTTTTGGTCGGGAAATTTCCGACATATTGCTGGCTGTGAACCGTTCTTATAATAAGTCGGACTACATTCCCCTCATAGCCTGGGGAAGAAACGCCCGGTTTTGCGGAAAGCTGGCCGTTGGGGACAACATGGAGATTTGGGGCCGGATGCAAAGCCGCAAATACCAAAAAAAATATGATGACGGGCAAGTAGAAGAAAAAACGGCCTTTGAAATTTCGGTCTCCAAAATTGATTATGCGGTTAACCCACCACAGGAATAACCCCTGTATTTTATGGTTGACATTTCCACCTGCCCACGGTATGATAAAAAAAACAGGCAGAATGGGGGGTTGAAACCATGAAAACCAACTTATACATTGAACTCAATGGCCACCAGACCGATGACAAAAGCATTGTAGATCAAGTGAAGGAAGCCTGGAAAGCCATGGGCAACAAAATGAAAGACCTGCAAACGTTAGACATTTACTACAAGCCGGATGAGCACACCTGCTATTACGTGGCCAACGGCGAAGTGAAGGGCTCTATTCAGTTATAAGCCCCGCAGCAACCATACCGTACATACATAAACCCAAAGGATTAGGGCGTAGTCCTTTGGGTTTTTATTTGCCAAATTTCAGTTGACTTTAAGTAGTGTATTGTATACTATATTAAAGTAGTAATTCTGTTTATAAATTTGTTAATTTATATTTTTGTGCGTCAAAGGAGGTACCCGGCTTGCCGGAAGCAGACCAATACTTGCAAGAATTTATTGAAGAAGCCAAAAGCCACATCGACAACGTAGAACAAGCCTTCCTAGACACCGAGCACTTCAGGCAAAACGAGACACTCATTCATGATGTTTTTAGGGCCATACACAGCATTAAAGGCACAGCGGGCTTCTTTCAATTGCCCCAGATTGTGTCTCTTTCCCATGCCATGGAAAATGTGCTGGGGCAAATGCGTACAGGGACTGTTTCATTAACAGACGATGCTTTAGATGTATTGCTCAGTTGCACCGATGTTTTAAAAAGCATGATTTATGATGCAGAAAACAGCAACCACGTAGACATTACCCATTACCTGAGCGGCTTGGACGGCATTTTAAACCCAAAGGATGGGCAGCCTTTAGACGGTGTACCACAGACAACGGAAGGCCAAACAGACCAGGCTTCCCCTCCTCCCCTCCCAGTAAAAGAAAAATTTCGGCCCATACTGGAAAAGCAGGCCAAAAAAGGGCATCAGGTTTACCGCCTTTCCATCCCCTTTAACCTGGATTTTCCCCTATACGGGCAAGCCCCCTACAAGCTGTTTAGCGAACTGCAAGATGTGGGCGAAATTATAGATGCCACCTGCGATGGCGAAGAAGCCGAAAGTCTGGAACATATTGCCAAGGCTTTAGAAGCATTGGAAAAAGACCAAACCGTTACCCTGGAATTGTTGGTAACCAGCATTCTGGAGCCCGCATTGTTTAGTGAATCCGTGCAATTGCCCCTGGCTTACGTCGAACCTTTAGACATGACCAAGGTAAACCAAGCCCCGGCCAAAGCGGTTCCTCCGGTGGCAGATATACAGCCGGCCACTGCACAACCGGTGGCAACACAGCCTGCACCGGCCTCTGAAAAACCAGAAGCCAACACCCACCACATTAAGCCGGAAGAAACCATCCGGGTGCATGTGAAGCTTTTAGAAAACCTAATGGCTTTGTCTGGCGAAATGGTGCTGGCCAGAAACCAGCTGCTCACCGCCTTTAAAAATAAAAACACCGAATCGGATACCATGGGCAAAATTTTGCAAAACATAGACATTCTCACCAGCCGTTTGCAGGAAGAAATCATGCTCACCCGCATGCAGCCCATTGGCAACATTTTTAATAAATTCCCCAGGGTTATTCACGAAATTTCTAAAAACCTAGGCAAAGACATTGCCCTTAACATTGAAGGCAAAGAAATTGAGCTGGACAAAACCATGATTGAAAGCCTGTCCGACCCCATCATACACTTGGTGCGCAATTGTGCAGACCACGGGCTGGAACCCCCTCACCAGCGGGAACAAGCAGGCAAACCCTTAAAGGGCACCATCACTTTGCGGGCATACCATAAACGGGGGCTGGTGGCCATTGAAGTTTCCGACGACGGCAGCGGCATTAACGTGGCAGCTGTGAAGCAAAAAGCGCTGGAAAAAGGGCTCATCACCCAGCAAGAAGCAGACACCCTTACCGATGCGGAAGTTTCTCGGCTTATTTTCCTGCCCGGCTTCTCCACTGCCCAAGCCGTATCGGACATTTCCGGCCGGGGTGTGGGCATGGATGTGGTGTCCCGCAACGTGGAAAAGCTTGGGGGCACCGTAGACATTCACTCTGTACCCGGGGCAGGCACCGCCATCACCATGTTTTTGCCCCGCACGTTGGCCATTATGCAGTCCCTCATTGTGGGGGTGCTGAACCACCGTTTTGCACTGCCCCAAACCGGGGTGGTTCAGGTGGTGAACTTGACCAAAAGCAGCGGTGTTTCCAGGCTAGAGCGCATTCAAAACGCTTGGACGTTGCGGCTTCGGGGCCAGCTCATTCCCGTTATCCCTTTAAAAGATGTGCTGGAACTGCCGGGTGAAACTTCCCCCACCGGCAAAGGCAAAGTGGTTATCATTAACGTGCTGAAACGGCAAGTGGGCTTATGGGTAGACGAGGTGTTCGACACAGAAGAAACCCTGGTTAAACCTTTGCCCGCCAGCTTAAAAGGCTGCATGGCCTACGCCGGGGTCACCATTATGGGGGACGGCAAAATTTCTTTAATTTTAGACCCGGAAGGGCTGGCCAAAAAATACGGGATTTCCATGGCGGAAGAAGAAAAGAAAGTGGCAGAGGACAAAGCCCATACAGCCCAAGACCAAGAAGAGACCCAGGAAGCCCAAAGCATGATTATGTTCTGCTGTTCCGGCCCCGAACACTATGCGGTAGACATTAACATGGTGGCTCGGGTGGAAACCATTTTGGCTTCGGATATTGAACACATCGGCGAAAAAATGTATGTGACCATTCGGGGCAAAACCATCCAGGTGATTCGGCCGGAAGACCATCTGCCTGTTCAGAGAAATGAATATACTCAGCATAAACTAACGGTCATTATCCCCAACATGGTGAAAAGACCAGTGGGTATGCTGGTGGAAAAGATTATAGACAGCGTAAAAGCCCGGTTCGACCTGGAATCTAACCAACTGAACACCACCGGCATCTTTGGCTCTATTTTGTACAACAACCGGATTGTGCTGGTGTTGAATATGTTTGAGCTTTTTGAAACGGCAGGTGCTGAGGCATCCAAGGAAGCAAAAGCTTCGGCAGCTTTAAATTTGCGGGTGCTTTTAGCAGAAGATACCCCCTTCTTTTTAAAGATTGAAGCCAAATACTTGCAAGACGCAGGCTGCACCGTCACCACGGCGGAAAATGGCAAAGAAGCTTTAAATATATTAAAACAGCAGCCCCGTGGGTTCGACTTGATTGTGTCGGACTTGATGATGCCGGAAATGGGGGGCTTAGATTTTATTAAGCAAGCGCGCCAAATCCCAGATTGTGCACACTTGCCCGCCATTGCCCTTACCTCTATGAAAGCGGATGCCTATGAGGTTCAGGCAGCAGAAAGCGGGTTCAATGCCTTTGAAAACAAGCTGCACAAAGACCACCTTTTAGAAACCATTCATAAACTTTTAAACAAACAAAAGGGGGTAAGCACCCCATGAAACTTTTAACCTTTCGCCTAAGAGACGGGCTGTTCGGCATTAAAATAGAATCTGTGAAGGAAATAAACCGGCATGTGGGTTACACCCAAACCCCAACGGCAGACACAGCGCTTTTAGGGCTTTACAACATGCGGGGGCAGATTGTTACCATTTTCGACTTGGCCCATTTGCTGGGTTATGAGCAGGTGGAACCCGAAGCCCAAGTGAACTGCATCATTCTAAAACCCAGGCAAAACTTTACAGACATGATGGGTTTTGCTGTAGACACAGCGGTGGATGTGGTGACGGTGGACCATAACTTCATCAAAGCCGTGCCACCCAACGTCCCCAGCCGAATTGCCAACCATCTGATTGGCGTTTACCAGACAGAGCAGGATTTGCTGCTGATGGTTAATGAAGAAAAACTGTTTTTTCAACAAAACAACAGAGAGGTGTAGAACATGCGGAATTGGTTCAAAAAGTTACCCATTAAATCCAAGCTATTTGTGGGGTTCATGGTTATTGCCATCATCGGCAATATAGGGGGCGGCCTTGGCCTTTTAGCATTAAACAACCTGAAAACCATGGCCTTTGTAGACACCACCCAGCCCTTAAGTGAAATTGCCCAAATTTCAACTTCTTTCCAAAAAATTCGGGTGGAAATGCGTTCGGCATTGCTTGAAACCTCGGAAAAAGGCACCAAAGATGCCTACAACCGTATTTTGGTGGAATTTGATGTCATTGACGCATTGGCACCCAGCTTTGAATCCACCATTCAAACCCAAGAAATACGCGACATTTATTCCGAATTTATGAAAGCTTACACAGACTTAAAAGGCAAAATACTAAGCTCTTACTCAATGTTTGAAACAACCCCAGAGAACACCTTGACCAATTATCACGAAGTGATTGATAATTTAACCGAACCTGCCATGACCGCCATGGATTGCATTGCTAAACTAATGGATGGCAAGGTGCTTTTATCCCAGAACATTTCAAAAGAGATGGATACTTTCAGTAAGCAGGCCACCATCGCCCTTTTTGCGTGCATCATTGGTTGCCTCATACTGGCCTTTTGGTTTGCAGGGGGCATATCCAAAACCATCAGCACGCCCATTGTGAATTTGTGCCATTTGATGCACCTGGCCGAAGATGGCGATTTAACCGTTCGGGCAGATGAAAAGCTAGGCGCTGAACTGGGCGAGCTAAACATGACCTTTAACCATTTGCTGCAGCAAACCAGCCACGCCATGAGCGGCATTTTACAAACTTCTTCTGCCATGAAAAAAACTGCCGAAAACATGCTAAACATTGCACAGGAAATGGCAAAAAGTGGCAGTAATACATCTTTAAAAACGTCCATGACATCTGCGGCAGTGGATGAAATTTCTGCGGGTGTGAGCCAGTCGTCGGAGTCTTTGTCTTCCACCAGCATCAACATCAACACCATTGCTTCCGCCATTGAAGAAATGAGCAGCACCATCCGAAGCCTGGCCTCTGCTGCGGAAGAAACTTCTGTGGGCGTTAAAGAAGCCACCGGGTTAGTGAGCAACATCACCGGCAGCATCCGCAAAGTATCGGAAACGACCGACAGCGTTACAGACGCCGTTCAAGGTGTGGTGGAGTCTGTGAAGGACATTAATGCGGCGTTGTTGAATGTGAACCAGCAGTCCAGTCAAGTGTCTGCCATGATGGAAAACGCCCAGGGCAGAGCCAACAGCGCTTCCTCCATCATTAACGACTTAAACGCATCCTCTAAGCAGATTGGTAAAATTGTAGGGGTCATTAACGAAATTGCCAACCAGACCAATATGTTGGCGTTAAATGCTGCCATTGAAGCGGCCGGTGCCGGTGAGGCAGGCAACGGGTTTGCCGTAGTGGCCAATGAAGTGAAAGAGCTGGCCCGCCAAACCGCCCATGCCACCGACGAAATTGCAGAACAGATTGAAACCATGCAAAGCAACACGGCCCAAGCGGTATCTGCCGTTACGGCCATTAGCGGCATGATTGGTGAAATGACCAGCTTTACCAGCGATTTAACCCATTCCATCAACGTGCAGTATAGCCGGGCTGAAGGCATTAAGGAAGACTCTGTGAAGGCGTCTAAACGGCTCACCGGCATTTCAAAGGAAATTGCGCTTATTTCCGAAAACTCCATCAACGTGAACAGAAGCGCAACCGAATCTTCTAAAGGTGTAACAGAAATTGCCCGCTCCACGTCAGAGCTACTCAAAGCTTCTGAAGAAGTGGCTATGAACACCGAACGTGCTTCTTCCAGCGTGGTGGACATTAACCGCACAGCCAAAGAAATTACTGCCGGTGTGATGGATATTTCTAAAAACATTCAGCAAATTAATATAGATACAGGCACCATTGCAGAAATTGCCGCCACCACCAGCGCCACTGCGGAACAAGTGAACCAAGCGGCCAGTACAATGGAAGAATTGCTTAGCAAGTTTCATATTTAGAATCTGGATTCATAATAAGGAATGCTGGATTTTCGAGCGAATTTTTTGCCAGGCAAGGCAAATTTTCGCAGGAATACCCTTGAGGTATTTCAAGAAAATTTAACGCAGTATGGCATAAAATCCGCCGAAAAGGCGGCGTTTCGGTTATGAATACAGGTTCTTAAATGACGCAGTCGTTAAAAAAAGGCTTCAACTGCCTTTTGTGAGGTTATCATTATGTCCCAGACATGTAGCTTAATTGTTTCTGCTTCTATTGTGTATAAAAAAATGATTACAACGGTGCTGGAAGAGCTAGTGCCCCACATGCAGCTTTGCACCGTTGATTCCTTGGCTTCTGCTTTACAAAGCCTGGCCACTCAGCCATGCCAGCTTGTGTGCATAGATACCGCTTTAACTGATTTTCACCAGCGACACCTAGACGAAATAAAGCGCCGTTTTCCTCAAATGTTTATTGTTGTGATTGGTGATAAACATGCGCTGTCTAAAGCAAACATAGACCCCCAGATGGACACCAACCTGTTTACCATCATTAAACCCCTGGATGAAGGTTATGAAGTGAATTTGCGCACCATTCAGCGGGGGGTGCAATTTGCGCTTTTGCAGCTTAAACGCCGGAACACAGCCAAGGATAAACCTTTGGCCCAATCCCAAGCCCAATCTCAAGCCCAAGACCAGGTTAACCCGCTGCTGAAATCCAAAGCGCCGCCTATTCGGGGGCACATACCTTTAGGCCGTTTCGCCCTTTTGCTTATTGCATCATCCACCGGCGGGCCTAATGCAGTGGCCCAAGTGCTGAAACCATTGCCCCGTTCCATACCTGTCCCCATTCTTGTGGTTCAGCACATGCCAGCTATGTTTACAAAAAACTTGGCAGATTCCCTAGATGCCAACTGTCAGATAACTGTTTTGGAAGCCGTGCCCGGAGATTTCCCCAAGCCCGGACACGCTTACATTGCCCCAGGGGGCCTGCATCTTACGCTGGACGAAAACAACCGGTTTCAAACCACCGATGGTGAATATGTAAACGGTGTGAAACCTGCGGCAGATGTTTTGTTTGAAGCTGTAGCCAGGCAATACAGAGGGAAGCGCATTCTGGTGGTTGTATTAACCGGCATGGGCTGTGACGGCACCCGCGGCGTGGGGGCACTGAAAAAAAACTGCCAATGCTACTGCCTAACCCAAAGTGAGGCTAGCTGTACGGTGTACGGAATGCCACGTGCTGTGGTAGAAGCCGGCTTGTCTGACCAGACGGTCAATTTAGAAGATTTACCAGATTACATCGCCCAAACACTGGGCATTGATTTGCACGAACAGGAGGCCAATTAACATGAGTGTGAACATATCGGAAATGGAGTTTTCCTTGTTTCAAAAATTTATCTTAGACAAATGTGGCATTGAACTGGCCCCGGAAAAAGCGTACTTGATTGAAAGCCGCCTAACCAAAATTCTGGTAGACTTAAAGTGCAATTCCTTTGGCGAATTATACCGCACCCTCCAGTCCTCCCATGACGATAAGCTGGTGCAGCGGCTCATTGATGCCATTACCACCAACGAAACTTTATGGTTCCGAGACAAACTGCCCTGGCGGGTGATGGAAAACCTTTTGCTGCCCCAGTTTATAGAGGATTTAAAGTCTGGTAAAAAAGACCGCATCCGCATTTGGAGCGCCGCCACCTCTACCGGGCAAGAGGCTTATTCCACAGCCATGTGCATAGACAATTACTTAAAAACAAAAAATGTGCAAGGGGTGTCTTTAAAGCAATTTGAAATCATCGGCACAGACATTTCCCGGCTTGTGCTGGAAATTGCCAAAAACGGCCGTTACGATAGCATTGCCATTACCAGAGGGCTAGACAAAACCTTAAAAAGCACATACTTTACCCAGCGAGACAACGCCTGGGAAATTATACCGCCTATAAAGCAAGCCGTACAGTTTCACCAATTTAATCTTCAAAATTCTTTTGCGTCCTTTGGTACTTTCGACATTATATTTTGCCGATACGTGCTGATCTATTTTTCCGATATTCTGAAAACAGATATTATAAAGCGGATGAACCAAAGCTTGAAGGTTGACGGAACCATGTTTTTAGGCGCTTATGAAATGTGCAGCCATTTAAGCAGCATGTTTGAATCCAAGTTGTTTGAAAACGGCGTGTACTATACCAAAGCTTTGGAGAAAAAAGGGGTGTAATGGAATGAAAATTTTATCTGTAGACGATTCAAATATCATTCGGAGAATCATACGTTCGGTTGTGAACGTACTGGGCCATGAGTTTTTGGAAGCGGCAGAAGGAGAAGAAGCCCTTGCCATTTTGGAAGCAGAAAACGGCCAGGTAGACCTGGTCTTGCTAGACTGGAACATGCCCGGGTTAAGTGGCTATGAATTGCTGCTCACCCTTAAAAATGATGCACGTTTTAAACACATTCCAGTGATGATGGTGACCACCGAAAGCGAAAAGTCTAACATTATTCAGGCAGTGAAAGCAGGGGCCATCAACTACATTACAAAACCCTTCACCAGCGAAGATTTGATTGTTAAAATCATGGAATGTACAGGGGGTGAGCACTAATGCCAAAGTTAGACACCAAACAGCTGATTAACCTTTCAAACATCTTTGAAAAGTCTTTTTGCGAAGTCATTTCAGTGCTTTCGGGTATTCCGCTTATGAAAACCGATGACGATGAAATGCCAGGGAACTTTATTGGTATTTTGCCCCTTTCCGGGGACATTAGCGGGTTGTTTGTTATTTCCGCCAGCGACGAAAGCCTTCAACTATTAACCGCATACATGACCGGCCAAGAAGAAGTAAGCGATGCCGATATGCAAGATTGCATTGGCGAATTGGCCAACATGGCCTGTGGGCTGGCCAAAGCCCGGTCCAGCATGGAGGGCATTGCCTTTACCCTTTCCACACCTTTTTCCATAAAAGGTGCGCAAGACCTTGAATTTGCGTTTAAGAAAAACGCCCGGGTGATGGAGTTTCCCTTTGTGTCACCGGAAATTTCATTAAACGTTCGAGTCATTTTGCTATAGGCAGGAGCGGTCCTTTGTGACCGCCCAAAACATGATTCATGTTTTGAAAGGAGATACAAATGAACACGATTAGACCCCCCTGTTAAACCTCGAATCA